>NZ_CP095049.1:1438000-1797500 GCF_022919135.1 Hymenobacter cellulosivorans
CCAAAAACCTGACCAGTAATGTGAGCGGGGGTGGCGACATGACCCTGAGCGGCCGCGTGGAGCAGCAGAAGGTCAGCGTGAGCGGCGGTTCCGATTACCACGCCTTTGCCCTGCTCAGCACCACCGCCGAGGTGTCGGCCAGCGGCGGTTCCGATGCCAACGTGGCCGTGGATGGCGAACTGCGTTCCAGCGCCAGCGGCGGTTCCGACGTGCGCTACAAGGGCAGCGCCCGGTTGGTCAGTTCCCAGGCCAGTGGGGGCAGCAGCACCCGGCCGGCCCGTTAGCCCCGGCGGCTTGTAAGCCCTCATATCCTACACCACCACGACCCGGTAGCTACCACTGCCGGGTCGTGGTGGTATTGGGCCTTGGCCAGAAGGAGTACTCTGACCAGAGTATCCAGAATATTATATTTCCGAAGTCTGGGAAACAAAGGGCTCAAAGCCCGTGTTGCGGGGCTGCGGGAGCGGTTTTGTCGGCGAAGTCAGCTACCAGCCAGTGTCTTTCCGTAGGAATAACCTGCTTCTGCCTTCCTCTCCCACCCGTCAACCCGCTTTTGCTCCTTGCCCATGCTTCGTACGCTACCTTTTTTGGCTGGTCTGGCCCTTCTGAGCCTTGCTCCTGGTATCAGCCGCGCTCAGCAGTCCGACCCAACTCCCGCGGCTTCCTTGGAGTGCTCCGTCCTGACCGGAGTGGTAACCGATGAAAACCAGCGCCCTCTGACCGGCGCTACCGTGGTGATAATTGGCGTCAACGATGCTTTTAGCACCAATTCGGAAGGGCAGTACATCGTGAGCAGCCGCAAGCCTCTACCCCAGAACGCTCAGCTGCAAATCAGCGCGGGTGGCTACGAAACCCAAAAACTAGTGCCCAGCAGTTGTCAGCTCCCAACCGTGTCCCTGAAGCTGCTGCCCGGCACCCGCTTCAAGCGCGACGGCCGCATCAAAAAGACGACCTCGACGGGGAAGGTCAAGTATTAGCAGCTTCTCTTAGGTATGGCTCCGGTTTTCTACTGCATCTACTAGGGCCTGGCAGTCAGCTGGCCGTTAGAAGGAGCGTAAGCTCTAGCCAAAAAGCGAAGCCATGGTCTGATTATGGTGACACAAGAACTCGGACGGAACCTCCAACTAGCAGTTGTGAAGTGGCTGCTAAGCCGTGACCCAGCCCTGGCGTACGGCCTGCGCTACCAGGCCCACCAGGGTACGGGCCCCAGCCTTCTGCAGCAAGGCCCGGCGGTGGCTTTCCACCGTGCGCACGCTCAGGCACAGGGCATCCGCAATTTCCTGATTGCAGTAGTCGGCCACGACTAAGCGCAGCACGTCCAGCTCGCGGCGGCTGAAGGGCGTGGGCGGGCCCAATGGGGGCGTATCCGCGTGGGGTTTTAAGGTCCAGGGGCCGTGCAGAGTCTTGGTAAGCAGGTGCTGAATGGTGTGGCTGACTTCCGGCGGTGACGCGTTGTGGTCCACAATGGTCCAGGGACGGGGGTAGAGCAGGGAAGGTAGGCTCTGACTTGCATTGCTGCTGAAACAGAGCACCTGTTGCTGGCTGCGCACTGCATACAGGCGCTCCAGCAGCAAAAGCAGGGGCATAGTGGCTACCGCCTCATCCAGAATCAGAAGGGCATAGGCGCGCTGCTGCAGAAACGTCAGCAGCAGGTCGGCATCCGAAACCAGGCAGATAGTCAGGCCCGGGCAGGCCTCGCGCAGCAGAGCTAGCAGGCCTTGGCGGTGCAGAGTGGGAGGAGCTGCCACCAAAGCGGCTCCAAAGTTGGGCGACATAGCAGGAGTAGTTTTATAATCATGCAAACGGGATAAGCGGATGAAGCAATAGGCGGTAGGAAGCGTAGTAGAAGCGGAGCAATGGCCGCCGAACCATAGGGCTCGGCGGGGCAGCTAAAGTCAGGAGTATATACAGCTTCCGCAATACCTACTTGTAGGTATAATTAGTTGCTTTATTCAGTTTTATCTGGGTTTATTCAAATTTTCAAGAATTTGTAGCCAACAAAAAGCCCCGGCCACTACTGCGGCCAGGGCTGATCAGGCAAAGGATGAAGGGGTTACTGCACGCCTTTTACCTGCATGGGCAAGGTATATAGAGCCTCGGAAGCGGTGATGAACAAGGTTTTGCGGTCCTTGCCGCCGAAGCAGACATTGGCCGTCCACTCGGCCGGGACGTCGATGTGGGCAATCTGCTGGCCGGCCGGGTTGTACACCGTCACGCCCTTACCGGTCAGGTACACGTTGCCTTGGTTGTCGATGGTCATGCCGTCGGAGCCCTGCTCCACGAACAGCTGCCGGCCGCTGAGCTGGCCGTCGGCGCCAATCTGGTAGCGGTAAGTTTTGTTAGCCTTGATGTCGGCCACGTACAGCTGCCGGCCGTCGGGTGTGCCGATGATGCCGTTGGGCTGCTCCAGCTTATCGTCGACCACCACGGGCTCCTTGCGGCCCTTGGCTAGGAAATATACTTTCTGGCCCCCAATAGCTGGGTCCGGGGCCTGGCGCGTCCAGTACTCGCGCTGGTAGTAGGGGTCGGTGAAGTAGATGCCTTCCGAGGACGGGTTTACCCACAGGTCGTTCGGCCCGTTGAAGCGGTGGCCCTGAAAGTTGTCGAGTACTACCCGTGCCTTGCCGTCGGGCCCAATGGACCAGAGCTGGTTGTTTTCGTCGGCGCAGGCCAGCAGGCTACCCTTCTTGTCGAAGTACAAACCATTGGAGCGCCCAGCCTTATCCAGGAAAACGCTCAGCTTACCGTCGGTGCCGTACTTCCAGATCTTGTTGTTGGGCTGGTCGGTAAAGAACACGTTGCCGGCCCGGTCCACGGCGGGGCCTTCAGTAAATTTAAATTGCTTGCTGACCAATTTGGGCTGGGCCTGCCCGGCAATGATGGGAGTGGCTTGCTGCGCGGCGGCCGGCAAAACCAAGGCGGTAAACGTGGCGGCCAACAGGCCGGAGAAAAAGGGGTTGGACATAAAGTAAGGCTAAGTACAATCAGGTAATTCCACGGCAGAAATAGCGCCAAACGGCCTCGGCCGTAAGCGCCGCCTGAAGGTACAATTATGGCGTAGCAATGCGCAAAATATCCAAGGCCGAGCTACGCTGCATCCCGGTGCACGTATGGGTAAGCAGTGGGAGCCGGTGGGCCGACTTCCCGGCTTCCTCACTTGCTATCCTACCCGCCCCGTGCCTACTACCCCCGCCGAGCCCCAGGCCGCGCCATCTTCCAAATTCGCTATTATGGCCGCCCTGACGGCTAACCTGGCTATTGCCGTTATCAAATTCGTGGCTGCGGGCTTCACCGGCAGCTCGGCTATGCTGGCCGAAGGCATTCATTCCCTGGTCGATACCGCCAACGAGTGGCTGCTGCTGCTGGGCCTGCGCAAAAGTCAGCGGCCGGCCCACCCGGGCCGGCCCTTTGGCTACGGCCGGGAGCTGTATTTCTGGTCGTTTGTGGTGGCCATCTGCATTTTTGCCATCGGCGGGGGCATTTCCATCTACGAGGGCGTCGAGCACCTGCGCCACCCCACGCCCCTCGGCGACCCAACCTGGAACTACGTGGTGCTGGGCCTGGCCTTTCTCTTCGACGGAGCCTCGTTCCTGGTAGCCCGGCGCACATTCAATGAGCAGCGCGCTGGCCGGCCTTTCTGGACCACGTTTCGGGAAAGCAAGGACCCATCCATCTTCGTGGTGCTCTTCGAAGATGCGGCCGACCTGCTGGGCTTAGCGGTGGCGTTTCTGGGCGTGTTTCTGAGCCATCAGCTCAATAATCCCCGCCTCGACGGGGCTGCTTCGCTGCTTATCGGCGTCATTCTGCTGGTGGTGGCCGGCCTGCTCCTGCGCGAAAACCGTAGCCTGCTGCTCGGCGAGCCCGCCGATGCCGGCCTGCTGGGCCAGATAACGGCCACAACCCAGGCCGATGCGGCGGTAGTAGCCGTGGCCCCGCCGCTGTCGTCGTATCTGAGCCCGCACGAAATTCTGCTGGTGCTGCGCGTCGAGTTTGCGCCCCAGCTGGCGGCAGCCGAGCTAACCCAGGCCGTAGACCGGCTGCGGGCCAGCATTCAGGAGTGCCACCCCGACATTCGCCACGTCTTTATTCAGCCCGCCTTTTTGCCAAAGCCCTAAAGTAGTGCACCCCGGGCGCTACTTCTTCATGGAGATGGTCACGACCTTGGCCGTGCCGTTGACCACGAATTTGCACTCGTCGAACCCGGGCGCGGCCAGCTTGGGGCGCACGTTGTTGGAGAAGGCGTAGGGCTCGGTCGGGATACCCATGAAGTTCTTGTCGACTAGGTCGTTGTCGTTCATGTCTTGCGTAAGAGCCACAGCCCACTCGCCGTGGGGCAAATCGATGGGCAGGGAAATCTGCTTGCTGCCGGCCGGCTTCACGTACTTAAGCAGGGTATAGCTACCACGCTTGAGAAAATTCTCCTTCACATTGTAGAAGTAAAGCTTCACCGTGGCCTTGGTGGAAGGCAAATCGGTGACGACGACCTGGACCAGCGCCGTGTTGGTAGGCGGCGTGCCGGCGCCGAGCAGGACAGTGCCCGCGGCCAGAAGAGCTACTTGGTGAATTTTCATGGTTGCAAGTAGACGAGGTGAAAAGAGCGAGAAACAGAACGGCCAGGCAGAAGCCTGATTAGCAAGATCGTCAAATGGCCGCAATCTGTCAACTGCCGGGTGGCCCGGTGGTGCCTTTCTAGACACGCCCCTACCGGAATAAGTTTCGCCGGCCCGGCGGCCCGGCCCAAAGCCGACACCGGGCAATGGTGCTTTTCCAGCGGCCCGTATCTTTGGATAGCCGTAGCTGCGGGCTCCGCCGCGGCTATGGCCTTTTTCTATGCAGCTGCAAACCCTGATTGACGAGCCCCGAATCTACATTGGCCACGATGCCCAAAACCAGTGGCTGTACACCGACTGGAAGGGGGAGCATACCCAGGATTCGTCCCAGGAATGCTGCCTGCTGCTGCTAGATTGCCTGCGGGCCTGGCCCTGCGCCAAGGTGCTGAACGATAATTCCAGCATCACCCGCACCACGGTGGAGCTCACCGAGTGGGGAGCCTGGTGGCTGCAGGAAATGCGGAGCGCCGGTCTGCAGTACGTGGCCTGGGTGTTCCCGCGCAATTTTGCCGCCCGCCAGGCTACCGAGCAGGTATTGAGCCATATTACCCAACCCGTGGTCAGCGGCTTCGACGACGTGGCCTCAGCCTACGTGTGGCTCCAGCAACAGCCCGTGCGGCCCAGTTGAGGCGGCGAGATTAAGCTTTGCCGGCAGCTACGCCGTAGAAAGACCATTGGGCGGTTGCGCGCCGCCCCTGCGTTGTATCTACTGACCGTGCTACCATGCCTGCCACCTACCAAAACCCCATTCTCGACGAGGATTTTCCGGACCCGACCATCATTCGGGCCGCCGATGGCTACTACTACGCCTACGGCACCCAGACCAAGTACCAAGGCCAGATCATCAACCTACAAGTGGCCCGCTCCCGCGACTTGGTGCAGTGGGAGCTGCTGCCCGATGCCTTGCCGCAGAAACCGCAGTGGGCCTCGGCCACGCAAAAAATCTGGGCGCCCCACGTCACTGAGCACGCCGGCCGCTACTACCTGTATTATTCGGCGTTGCCCAACGGCACCGATACCTACTGCTTAGCCGTGGCTACCGCCGACCAGCCCGCCGGGCCCTTCACCGATATTGGTCAGCCCCTGCAGTGCGGTCCGGGCTTTGTGAACATCGACCCGATGGTGTTCGACGACCCGGCCACTGGCAAGTGCCTGCTCTACTGGGGCTCGGGCTTCGGGCCACTGCTGGTGCACGAGCTGGCCCCCGACCGGATTTCGTTTGCCGAAGGCAGCCAAACCCAAGAACTGGTGCAGCCCGTGCCCGATGACGACCCCGACAACTACCAACGTCTGCTGGAAGGCAGCTGGGTGGTGCTGCGCGACGGGTGGTACTTTCTTTTCTACTCGGGCAACAACTGCTGCGGCGATGATGCCCACTACGGCGTGATGGTGGCCCGCTCGCGCCACGCCACCGGCCCTTTCGAAACCCTGGCCCAGGCTACGGGCAAGGGGCACAGCATCATTCTCGAAACCAACCGCCACTGGCGCGCGCCCGGCCACAACTCCATCGTGACCGACGCGGCCGGGCAGGACTGGCTAGCCTACCACGCCATTGACCCCCAACAGCCTACTTTCGATGCCATCGACGATGCGCAGGGCTACTCCCGCCGCGTCATGCTGCTCGACCGAATAGAGTACCACGACGGCTGGCCCCGCATGGCAACTGCCGAGGCCCCGTCGCGCACGCCGCAGCTTGCCCCAGCCACAGAATAGGCGCGCTGGGCTATTTCTTATAGCGAAGTAAGTATGTTTGCCGCGCAACTCGCCTAGTGCAACTGGTGACTTTGCACATGCCGGTTTCGGCCGGGCTTTGGTTTCCTTTTTTCACCCAACCTTATTTCGCGTTCATGAAAAATTTCCGCCCGCTGCTCACCCTGACGTTGTTGCTGGTGAGCCTGCTGTCTGCCTCCCTGAGCCAGGCCCAGACCACGCCCGCAGCTCCCGCCGCCAAACCCGCTCCCGCTAGCCCGGCCGCTACGGCCACCGGCAAAGTTGGTGGGGCCAACGTGACCATCAAGTACAGCAGCCCCAGCGTGAAGGGGCGGCAAATCTACGGCGGTCTGGTGCCCTACGGCCAGGTGTGGCGGGCCGGGGCCAATGAGGCTACCACCGTGGAGTTCAGCAAAGACGTAACGGTGCAGGGTAAAAAGCTGCCCGCCGGTACCTACGCCTTTTTCGTGATTCCGACGGAAAAAGACTGGACCGTTATTTTCAACAAAACCGCCAAGCAGTGGGGCGCCTACAAGTACGATGAAAAGCAGGATGCCCTGCGCGTAACTGCCACCCCGCGCAAAGCCGCTACCATGGCCGAAAGCCTGGCCTACGACGTAACCAAGGATGGCATCGTGCTGCGCTGGGAAAACCTGGAGCTTCCCGTCGCCATCAAGTAACGCCCTACTTTTCTGAGCTATTAAAAAGCCCCCACCGGAGTATCCGGTGGGGGCTTTTTTGATTTAGAGCCAGTCGGTAGGAGCCGGCTCGGCGCTGAGCCATACTTCGGTGCCGGGCGGCACGTCCAGGGGCTCGGTAAGGTGCAGCAGCAGCGCGGGTTCGGGCCGGGCCGGGGAGCCGTCGGCGTGGGAGCGGGCCACTTCCTCCACGCTGGCCGTGGTAGAGTAGTGCCGGCCATCAGCAAAAACCAGCTCGACAGGCAGCGTCGTGTACAAAGCGAAGCGGCGCAAGGGTTCAGCGGCCTGCTCCGCCGGACTGCGAACGAGCACGCCTAGGCCAGTTAGTACAAAGCCGGAATCAATGGTCAGGAGCTTTTTCAAGGGCATAGTGGCTAGAACTTCTCAAAGCGGCATACGGCGCGGAGCATCTCATGGGCCAGCGCCTGTTGTGCAGCAAGCCCGTGGCGGACTTATAACGGCGCGAAAAGCCCACCCTTGCCCGAGGGTGCTTCTGCGCTGCCAGCCGGGTTGGTTAGCCTGTGGTGGGTAGCTGTCTTTCAGGCTGTTTTCTTCGGCAACGATGCCGGCATCGTTGCCGGCATCGTTTGCATAACTTTAGGCAGGGCTTGGTCTTGTTAAATTCTCATTTACTGGAACTTAAGGGTAGGTTTGTGCAAGACCGATAATCCGGTTGCCGTCGGCTATTCCCCCACCCAAAGTTCCCGAGTATGAAGCAGTTGTTTACTCTGTGTTTGATGTTGTTGCCTGTTGCTCTGCGCGCTCAGGCGCTGACCATCTTGGAATCATCCGGTTGGCTGGAGTCGGCGTATGTAAAGTGGCAGCCTGTGGCCAATGCGCAAAGCTACAATGTGTACTACAGCGGTAACGGCGTTGTAAACCTGAAGATAGACAACCAGCTGATTCGGAGCTACGGCTCCTATTACCGGGCCGATGTGCTGGGGCTTAGCCCAGGGGCGTATACGCTTAAGATTGTGCCCGTCACCTCCGGGGTAGAAGGCTCTGCCACCGTGACCAGCGCCCTATCGGTGCAGGCTCAGGACCGCACTGGGTTTGCCTTCAGCAATGGCCGGATTCCGGGAGCCTACAACGCCGACGGGACCGTGAAAAGTAATGCGGTGATTCTCTACATCACCCAAAACACCAAGAATACGGTTTCACTCAACGTGAACGGGGCCAGTGCTAACCCGTGCGTGGGGCTGCAAACCATCCTCGACGGTTTCAAGAAAGGCAAGGACACCCGGCCGCTGCTCGTGCGCATGGTAGGAGCCATTACCGACCCGAGCTACCTATTGAGCGGCGACTTGGTTATCGAGAACAACAACTTTGCTTCCAGCTACATCACCCTCGAAGGCGTCGGCAACGATGCCGTGGCCAATGGCTGGGGAATCCGGGTGAAAAATGCGTCCAACGTCGAAATCCGCAACATCGGCACGATGAATAACGACAGTGACGAGGGCGACAACATTGGCCTGCAGCAGGACAACGACTACATCTGGGTGCACAACGTCGATTTTTTCTACGGCCGCGCGGGCAGCGATGCCGACCAGGCCAAGGGCGACGGGTCGCTGGATTGCAAAAAGTCAACCTACGTGACCTTCTCCTACAACCATTTCTGGGATTCGGGTAAGTCGAACCTGCTGGGCCTGAGCGAAGCCACCACCCAGGGGCTCTATATTACTTACCACCACAACTGGTACGACCATTCGGACTCCCGGCATCCGCGGGTGCGCTACTATTCGGCCCACGTCTATAATAATTACTACGACGGCAATGCCAAGTACGGCGCTGGCTCTACCCTGGGCTCCTCCGTATTTATGGAAGGCAATTACTTCCGCAATTGCAAGTACCCGATGCTGACCTCGATGCAGGGCACGGACGTGTATAATCCGGCTACGCAGCGGAACGACTACACGAACATGCCTATTTTCTCGAACGAGAACGGCGGGACTATCAAGGCATTCGACAACTACATGGTAGGGCAGCAGCGCTTTGTGCCCTACGGCGCGGCCGGCTATCCAAATTCTACGGTTGACTTCGATGCGTACGTGGCAGCAACCCGGGGCGAAGTAGTGGGAAGCACCGTCGTTGCGGCGTACGGCAAAACGGCCTACAACAACTTCGATACCAACCCGGCCGTCATGTATACCCATACGCCCGACGCCCCCGAGGCGGCCAAAGGCAAGGTGATGCAGTACGCGGGGCGCGTCAAAGGCGGCGATTTTCAGTGGACCTTCAACAATGCTGTCGACGATGCCTCTTCTGCCGTGAATGTGCCTCTGCAAACGGCGCTGGTAAACTATACTACTGGGCTGGTTTCGGTGCAGGGCGACGGTCCGGCAACTGGCGGAGGTGGGGGCGGTACTGGCGGTGGCGGTACTACGGCGGCCGATATGGTCCACAATTTTACCACGGCCGGCACTACCAGTACTTTTTACACCATCACCGGCAACCTTTCTACTTCCCAGGGCACGGTACAATATAACGGCCTGACCTTGACCCAGTGCCTGAAGCTGGAGTCGTCAACGGCTATTGCCTTCACGACCACCGCTGCCGCCACCTTGACGCTGGTATTTAATGATGCCTTCAGCGGAACGGTAAAAGTAGACGGCGTAAACCAGACAGTAAGTGCAGGCCGGCTGACAATGACATTGCCGGCTGGCGCCCATCAGATTGCCAAAGGCACTACCGCCAACCTGTACTACATGAGTACGGCCTACGCGACGCCCTTGGTCACCCGCAAGCAGCAGCTGCAGGCCATTACGATTTACCCAAATCCGGCGGCCGATGAAGTGCTGGTGGGCTGGAAGGGCACGCGGGAATTTTCGCTCTACACCATCACGGGCCGTCTGGTGAAAACCGGAATCACGAATCAGCCTTTGAACGTGAAAGACGTTAAAGCAGGCTTGTATCTGATTCTGATTCGAGACGAAGAAGGCTTCCTGCGGACGAGCCGTTTGTTCAAGCAATAGCCAATAAGCAGCTGTTGAAAAGACGCAGCCCCTACCTGGAAACCGGCTTTCCAGGTAGGGGCTGCGTCTTTTAGCGGACTAATCATACTAACGTCGGGCCAAACAGACCGCTCAGCCCAAGTCAGCCACCGCTTACAAATTCTTGAGCCAAGCTTGACGCAGGGCTAACTGGGCCGGGGTGGCGTCGGGTAGCACGGCCAAGTCGTAGCGCTTGATTTGCTCCCGCTGGATCAGGCGGCAGCGTACTTTCTTTTCGGTACCGGCCCGGCGCAGGGTCAACTCGTACTCGTCGCCGGCCTTGCGGGTTTGCAGCTCGGTTAGCGTGGGTTTGAGAGAGGCGGGCGTAATGGCGGTGCCGTTTGCGGCCACCAACTCGTCGCCCACGGCCACCCCGCAGCTCTGCCAGGTGCCGGGTACTTCAGTGAGCTGCACGGTGTTGCCGACAAAGCGGTACGACGGATTATTAGCTCCCAAGGCTACTACTTGCTGGCCTGTATGCAGCACCGGCGTGTAGCGGATGCCTACTTTGGCGTAGTACTCCTGCAGGGGCAAGGGCTCGGCCTGCTTCACGTAGCGAGTAAAAAAGTCCCCGATTTCGGGATAGGTCAGCTTGGTAAATTCCTCGAAGAAGTTTTGCTCACTGAAGGGCTTGTCGGGACCGTAACGTTTGGTCAGCTCGTTCATCACCTCGCGCAACCCGCGCTTGCCGCCGCTGAGCTCCAGCAGGCGCAGGTCGAGCAGGGCCGCGGTGAGGGCGCCGCGCTGGTAGATATTGCCGTACTGCTGCTGGCCTTCGTCGGAGAAGGAGTTTAGCCCCAGCTTGCTCAGCGAGTAAGTGGTGTCGGTCCGGGTTTGGGCGTAGGCCACTTTGCCCGACATTTCCTGCAGGTATTCCTCCAGCGTGACCAGGCCGCCGCGCAGCTTCATCATGCCCGAAGCCCACTCAGTAGTGCCTTCATACAGCCACAGGTGCTCCGAGCCGGTGGGCTGCACAAAGTTGAACTGCTCGATAATTTCGGAGTGAATGTTGAGCGGCGTCACGACGTGAAAAAACTCGTGGGCAGCAATACTGGTAATCTGGCTGGCCGACTCGGGCGTGAGCGGAGTTTCGCGCAGCACGTACTCCGAGCTGTAGGAATGCTCCCAGGCCCCGGCGCTCTGGTCGTCGAAGTGGTAGAGGAAGGTATAGCGTTTCACCGGCAACTGCACCAGAAACGCCTGGGCCGCCTGCAGCATCTGCTGCATGTAGCCCAGCAGGGGCTCGGCCTTGACCTGGTCGGTTTTGGAAAAGCAGTACAAGGCTACTTCCGCGTCGCCGAGCTTGGTGCGGGCCTCCGTGAGCCGGCCCAGCAGGAAGGGCGAATCTACGGCGTGGTCATAGCTCTTGGCCGTGTAGTAGCCCTGCTTATCGGTGGTCAGCGGGGTTCCTACCTTCCAGTCGGCGGGGTAGTTGAGCTTGATGCGCAGGGGCCGGGCCTGCCAGCCCTGCAGATAACCAAAAACACCCTGGCCGTTGAGCAAGGCGTGGTCAGTTTCGAGCGAGGTGCCGCACATACGGTACACGCGGTGTTCGGTCACAGGCGTATCCCAGGTTTCGGCAATGGTGTAGCGGATAAAACGGGTTTTCTCGGGCTGCAGCAGCTGCCACTGGTTTACTGAGGCCTGCTTTACTTCCAGGGGCTTATTCTGGGCGTCGAAAGCTTCGAACTTGCGCACGAAGCGGCCAATATCCATGACCTGGTAGGTACCTGGCGCGGTGGCGGCAAACTGGTAAATGCTCTGTTCCTTGCGCAACTTAGGCACTTCCAGCTGCACCTGAAACAGGTTGGCGTCAGTTTTGGGGTCAATGTCGACGGTGTAGGTCAGGACTTTCTGGGCCTGAACCAGGGGAGCAGTGGCCAGCAGGAGGCCGCCAGCAAGGGCTGCGATGCGCGAAGCAATCATTCGAAAAGCGAAAAGGATAATAGCCTAAGGGATGCGGAAAAGTACGCAAGTGTTGCTTCTACCCCAGCGCTGCGCCGCACCACGTGCCGGCTCGGGCCACGCTACCACCGGGCAGGTTTGCTAGCTCGTCGGTGATAGAGTAAAAGTCTAATTGAACTAAACCCGCTTGGAGCCCTTATGGGCTTTGGGCCGGGCGCTGTGGATGAGCTCTAGGTGTGAATGGTTGCTCTAGGCTGCAAGATGGAGGCAAAATGATGATTTGATAACAGGATTTAATCTGTAAATAACAGTAATAAGCTAATTGATTGCGGGTTTTTTTGTACTAATAAAATATAGCTGTTGCACCGGTTATTGTCTGGCAAAAGTTTGTTTCGTTTCATTGTATACCTATTGCATACGCCGCTCCATTTCCAATCCTTCAACCCATGTGCTATGCAAGCAATTTGTACTATTTCTCTCACCCGCGCTGCGAAGCGCTGGCAGAAAACTTTGTGGGCCGTGGCTGGCGGCTTGCTGCTGTCCTCATCTTTGCAGGCTCAGGTTACGCCCCCGGCTTTTCCACGTAACGAAACCTTCAAGGGCAACTCTGCCTCCAACTTCAGCTTCGGGGGCGTAGCCCGCCTCACCGGCACCGGCGGCACCAACGACCCGGTGGGCAGTGGCTACCTGCGCCTGACCGACGCCGTGGAGAACCAGGCCGGCTACACCATTGACAACGTGGGCTTTCCTTCGTCGGCGGGCTTCACCATCTCCTTCGAGTTCTTTTCCTACGGTGGCACCACGCCCGGCGCCGACGGCTTCAGTGTTTTCTTGGTCGACGCCGATCAGCCTAGCTCCGGTTTCCGCATCGGTGCCACGGGCGGCTCCCTCGGGTATGCCCAGAAAACCGTGAACCCTCTGGCCGATGGGGTGTCCAAGGGGTACATCGGCATTGGCCTCGACGAGTTCGGTAACTATTCCAACGGCTCTGAGGGTCGCTCGGGCGGCAACGCTACGCTGGATGCCAACGGCCGGGTGCCCAATGCCATTGCCATTCGCGGGGCCGGTGATGGCTCGGCTGCTACCGACTATCCTTACCTGACCGGTACCGCGCCCGGGGCCCTCGACTTCTCCCTGGACGTGCCTTCCGTACGGGCTCAGGCCGGCTCCGACGATTACCGCCGCGCCTTCATCGACGTGGTGCCTACCACCGTCGGTACAGTCACGACCTACCGGATTTCGGTGCGCATCCAGCATGGCAACTCCATTCGGACGGCCATCGACAATTTCGTGGTGCCCACGCCGCCCCCAAACCTGCGGCTAGGCTTTGCCGGCTCCACAGGCGGCAGCACCAACATCCACGAGATTCGCAATCTGAATATCGTGCAGGTGCCTTTTGCCAATACCGACCTGGCTACCACGCTCTATAATGCTCCCGTAACACTAAACGTACTCAGTAACGACGTGGCCCCCGGCAGCAGCATCGATGTTACTTCCGTTGATCTGGACCCCAGCACTGCCGGAATCCAGCCTACGTTGAACGTGCCGGGTAAAGGCCGCTTCACCGTGGATGATGCTGGTGTTGTGACCTTTACGCCCTCGGGTACGTTTGCCGGTACGGTGATAGTGCCTTATACCATGCGCTCCATCCTGGGAGAAAACTATACGTCCAGCCCGGCCAACATCCGCGTTACGGTACAGGGTGCCGACGTGGTAGCGGCCATCGGCGGTCCGTCCTCGGCTGCCCGGGGCGCCGCAGTAACTTACTCGGTAACGACCTCCAACCGCGGTGCCACGACGGCCCTCAACGTAGTGCCCCGTCTGCAATTGCCCGCAGGCTTGGCCACGTCGGCCGTGACGGCGCCCAACGGTAACTACGACCCGGCAACTGGTTGGGTAACCTACAACACCATTGGCTCTCTGACCAATGGGGGAGCAGCAGTGGTCAACACGGCGGTTTTCCGGGTGACCAACTCCCAGCCTGCCTCCATGACCAACCAGGCCGCGGCCACCTCCTCCGTACCCGACCCAGACCTGAGTAACAACACCAACTCAATGCTGACCAGTATAGGAGCCCCGCTGCCCGTGGAACTTACCTCCTTTACCGCTGCTGCCGATAAAGTGGATGCCGTGCTCGACTGGAAAACCGCTTCGGAAAAAAATAATGCCCGCTTCGAGGTAGAGCGTTCCTTCAACGCTACGGATTTCCAGCGTGTCGCGTCCGTAACCGGGCATGGTACTCCCACGCGGGAATCGGTGTATCAGCATCGGGATGCCCAGGTGGGCCGCTCCGGACGGCTGGTGTACTATCGGCTGCGGCAGGTAGATACCGACGGCGAGGTTTCGTTTAGCCCCGTACGCACTGTGCAGTTTACTACTGCCCGCCCGCTGGCCATTGCCGTGTATCCTAACCCCAGCACCGGCACCGCCACCCTCGACCTAACCGGCCTGCCCGCCGGGGAGTGCCAGGTGCAGCTCACCGACCTGACCGGCCGGGTACTGCGCCGCTACGTGGCTGCCGGAGCTCAGGAGCAGCCGCTGGAAGTGGCTAATCTGGCACCGGGTGCTTACCTGCTGCAAGTGCAGAGCGCGACAAAGCAACTGGTGTTTCCGTTCGTGCGGGAATAGAATAACCCGTTAGAAAAGAACAAAGCCGCTGGCACTGCCAGCGGCTTTGTTGCGTTTAAGAAGTAGGGGCAGCCTTGGCCGACAGTGGGTAGTGGAACCGGCTTTTTCAGTGACTCGTGGTCCGCAACGAAGCCGGTATGCGACGGCGTTGCCAAAACTCACGTCAACTAGGCGGCGTACCCTACAAACGTTCATCACCCGCGGAGCCGATGCCCGCGTTAGCCAGTTTTAACCTATGTGCGGTCGTTATACTTTTACCACTCCCGTTCCCGTGATTGAGGAGCGTTTCGACGCCAGCTTTCTGGAGCCCATGTCGCCAACTTATAACGCGGCCCCGTCCCAGCAATTGCCCATCATTACCAACTCCGAGCCTGGCCGGATTCAGCTGGTGCAGTGGGGGTTGCTGCCGGGTTGGGTAAAGGATGTAAAAGCCGCGCCCAAGCCTATCAACGCCCGCGCCGAAACGCTGGCTGAAAAGCCTTCCTTTCGGCAACTACTACAGCGGCGGCGCTGCCTAGTGCTGGCCGATAGTTTCTACGAGTGGCAGCAAACTACCCCGGCTAAGAAAGGACCCAAAACGCCCCACCGCATTTTATTGCGCAACGAGCAGCCCTTTGCCTTCGCCGGCCTCTGGGATGAGTGGGTTGACCGTTCGTCGGGGGAAGTGGTGCCTACGTTTACCATCATTACCACCGAGCCCAACGAACTGATGGCCTCGCTGCACAACCGCATGCCCGTCATCTTGCCTGACCGGCGGGCAGAGTTGGCTTGGCTCGACGATGGCTCTTCCGTGACGGAGCACCAAACGCTGCTGCAGCCTTATGCGGCGAATTTGATGCAGGAGTACGTGGTAAGCACGTTGGTCAACTCGCCCGCCAACAACGACCCGAGTGTACTGGCTCCGGCAGCTTAGGCTACGGCGGTAGGCGGGGCCGGCATGGGCAAAATGCCTAACCGCTTGTACGCTGGCCGCGACTTGCGCCGCTTCCGTCGCTTGGCCGCGTCGCGGTTAAAAATCTTGGAATCGGTTAAGCCCTCTGTTACGGTTGTCGTTGAAGCAGCCGCGTTGGAAGTAGCAGCCATTGTCATTGCGTCCGCTGCTTCAACACTGCTTAAAGCGAAGAGCAAGAGTAGAGAAAGTGTTTTCATAGTAGCTGAGTAGGAGTGCGTAAACAATTAGTAGCAGTATTCGAGGGTAATAATATCGATAATAATGGATAAGCACAAATTAAAAGAGGTTAGTTTAAATAAATCCCTCCTGTTGTGGCGGAAATTCTGCGGCAGAGTATAAAATGTGAAAACTGAAAGCCTAGCGGCCAAACAGCCCACCCCGGTGGTAGCGCGTGCGGTTACCTTTGCGCCGCTTCTTGTACTTGTACTTTTTGCGCTTAAACAGACCCCAATCAGAAACCGTGGTAGCGTCATCGTTAACAACAGTGCTGGTAGAGAGTAGATTAGTAGTAGGCGAGCTAGCTTCAGCTGGAGAGGAAATGACGACCAAAGTGAGAAGGAGGGCGAAAAAAGTTTTCATGTTGGTTTGTATTATGATTTGATGTTTTTGTCTTTTTGTGATGCAATATTAGACAATGATATGGGATAGATGCAATAAATATGTATCACATAATAATGTGAAAGCAAAAAGCCCCGTTGGTCAGGACGAATCCAAACCAACGGGGCTCTTAAGAAGGAAGTAAGAGATTAGTGGCCCTGGTGCTCCTGGCTGCCTTTGTTTTCCTGGTTGCCTTTATTGGCCGTAGCCTTGGCTTTAGGTTCTTTTACTGGCTCAGCAGAAGTACCTGCATCATCGGCCGCATCATCACCCTGGTTTAGGGAGCGGTTGACTACAACTACCCCAACCGCAGCAATGGCGGCAATACCTAGGATAAGCTGAGTGGGCGTAAAGCGTTGAGCCGCCTTTTTGAGCAGCGTGCCCCCGTGACGCAGCAGGTCGTCAATATGGTCATGGTCGCCCTGAATAAGCACGTGGTAGGCGCTTTCGAAGGTGCGAGCCAGATCTTCGGGCATAATTTTCTCCAATTGTTGTTCCATTTGGGATTCCATAGCGGAGGTGTAGGTGTTGGTGGAAAAGTCGGTACAGAGTAGCGTGAAAGCCACTGAGAAGCCTGTACGCAAAAAGTCCAGGGCAGGCTACACTTTTCATTTAGCAATTAATATTTACCAAGTAGCAGCTCAACCATCAGCCCGACTATTAACGGACAGTTCTTCCAACTTCAATATCCTGCTTAGGGCACTGCTCATTAGCCGAAAAAGGCGAACTGCCTAGCCCACCTATCTAGCAGTAGTCGAGATGCCGTACAGACTGCAAGAAGGCACAAAAAAAGCCCCACCGCAGGAGTGGAGCTTTTTGTTGAGAAGGCAGGATAAAGGGCCTATTCGTACACTTTCACCACGAACACATAATCCTGCAGCTTACGTATCTGCTGACGGCGTGAAGTGCCCGCTAGCTGGTTGGAGCGGGGCACATTATATGGCTGGGCCGTACCGGCATTCGACAGCGAATCCACCAACCGCATCAGATACGACGATTTGGTGGCAAACGCGGCGCTCTGCATATCGGCCTGCCGCCCACTGATGATGCCAATCAGGTTGCCGCGGTCATCGAGTAGCGGGCCACCACTGTTGCCTGGGTTCACCGGAATCGAAATCTGGTAGAAGGCTGTGTCACCTTCGAAGCCCGAGCGGGCGCTCAGGGAGCCTTCGCCAAATACTACGTCTTCGCGCGGGTAGCCCAAAGTGAACACCTTCTCACCCAAATCGGCGGTGCCACGCTTGAAAGAATATGGCAAGCGGCCAAAGCCATTGAATTTCTGATCCTTAATACGCAGAATAGCCAAGTCGTGGGCCACATCGGTAAATACCGGCTCGGCGCGGTAGCGCTGCCGGTCCCGACTTTCAATCAATAGCGAGTCGGCACCCTGAATGACGTGGTAGCTGGTTACCAGATAACCGTCGGCGGTGAGGGCAAAGCCCGTGCCGCTGAACTTGCCGGGGTTGGCTTCGGCCTCGGGCTTCGCGCCGTCAATCTGGTTGATGGCCCGGTTCATGGCTTTCTGGGTCTGCTTGATGCGCTCCACTTCGCGGCGCAGCACGGTGTAGCCGTACAGCGAGGGGCGCTGGGCCGTGCGCCACCACTCGAGGCCGAGCAAGGTGGCGAATACAGCCAGTACTGCTACCGAAGCAGCTACCATGGCTGTGGCGCGGTGTGCTCCCCAAAATGCGCGCAGTTTCCGCTCCATAGGCGAGATATACACCTGCGGCATAACGGGGTTGCCGGTTTCCACCGTTTCCCCTTCCAGCCGAACGGCTGCTTCCGCATCTATATCGGCCTGGATGGCGTGAAGCTTCCTGCGCGTAGCCAGCCGCTCACCGTAGCTGTGCAGCGTACCGGTTAGCTGGGTGAAGTCGGCGAAATTTTGGGCAAAGTTTGGATCCGCGGCCAAGCGGCGCTCCAAGTCGGTGCGCTCCCCAGCCGATAACCCACCGGTCTGGTAGGCCTCGAATAAAGCGTAATAGTCAGCTTCCGTTTTCATAGTCTGGCGCAGAGTGGGTGCCCTGCTTGCTTCCCGGGGCCGGCTAAAACGATTCTTCTTCCTTGTAGTGGGCGAAAAACAACTTTTTCAGGCGTACCAGGCACTTGTATTTTTGATTCTTGGCATTGTCGGCATTGGTATAGCCAAACTCCGCCGTAAGCTGCTGCATAGACTTATCCAGCAGGTAAAAGCCTTCTAAAAGCGAACGACAGGGCTCTCCCACGCGTTCCAGGGCCTCGCTCATCGTCGCGAAGCGCTTGTCACGCTCCTCGGCCAGGACCAAATCGGCCTCGGCACCGGTTTCGAGGTAGGGCTCATGGTCGTCGAGGCGGCCGCCGAAGCGGGTTTTCTCGGCGAGGCGCTTTAGCCAGAGGCGGCGGCACACGGCGTAGAGGTAGGTCTTGATCTGGCAGCTCAGCTCCAGGGAGCCTTCGCGGACTTTTTCATAGAATACCATCACGCCCTCCTGGTACACATCCTTGGCCTCGTCTTCGGTTCCACTGTTTTGCAGAACGTAGTGCAAGACCATCGGCAGGTGCAGACGGTAGAGCTGTGCCAGCGCCCGGTCGTCGCCCTGGCGGATAGCCGCCACGAACTCTTCATCGGTGTAGGAAGGAATTCCCTTACCCATTCGCTTTGTCGGTTAATACAGTGCGGGCCCTTTGGTAACCCGCGAAAAATATTTTTTCTACAGTCGGGTTACCTTCTTAAAAAGACGGTATGAAGGGCGTTTTTCAGACTAAAATTTTCCAAACGTAACACCAAAATGAAGAATCTCCTGAAGGTTTCTGCCCTGGCTCTCGTATTCGCTACCACGCTTGCTTCGTGCGAGTCGAAGACTGCTGAAACCACCGAGACCACGACTGTTGAAGCTCCTGCTACGGAAGCTACCACCACTACTACGGATTCGGCTTCGAGCACGACTATGTCGGCTGACACCACGGCTGCTGCTGCTCCTGCTGCTACCACCACCGAGGCTTCGACCACCACGACCACGACCGAGCAGAAGTAATTACGCGCCAGCTTTGGCTGGCTTGTATTCTGCAAACGGCCCGATTCTCCAGCTGGAGAGTCGGGCCGTTTCTGTTTGTCAGGGAGTTAGCGCAAATTATAATACTTAATAGATTAAATATTTAATTATTTTAATGCAATATTTGTGGCTGCATTTTCTCAAGCTATTGTTATCCGCTTTGCCCAAGTCTATCCTTCCCAATCCTTCGCCCTCCTCTTTCTCCGACCCGGAAGAAATGAAGGTAAGTGGTGCACCTGCTTCGGCTTTGGCCTCACAGGAAGCTGAGCTTTCGTCCTCCCCAGCCCGGGTGTTGGCCGTGGGCGAATATTTGGTAGGTGATGCAGAAGACACCTTGCTAAACGGGCACCCAGATATCCGCTACTAAAGTCTGTTAGAGCTTTTCTTCAAGCCATAGGAAGCCCGCGCCCAACGCAAACACTACGAAAAACCACAAGGCCGGGTATGACTCCCAAACCACGACTCCTGTGTCGGCAACCGCGACGGGTAGAGTCGTGCGGAAACGGGCTGCCGCTTGCTGACGCAATGCTATTTCTGGTCCTAACCAATCGTGTGGGCCAAACACGTAGAAAGAAAAGACTGGTTGGGTTGGCAGGCGCAATGCATGCCAACCCGCCGTGCGGGGCCAAAATTGTCCGATTTTCCACTCGGGTAGTGCTGCCTGCTGCTCTAGGGACAATACCGTTGTAGCAGTTGGAGGCGGGCCAGAAACCTCAGGGAACGTAACCGGGAAGGAAGAGGACGTTAGTCGTAGCTGCGTTGGTTGATCGGGGCGGGGCCAGGTGGTTAGCAACTGCCACTGGGCCTGCGGTGGCCGGGGGCGGGTTGTCGCCTGCAGCAATTCGCTCCAGAAGCTGGCGTATGTAGCCGTAGAGCCTTGCAAGGCCCAAGGAAACGTTTGGGCCAACACCGATACCGTAACCGAGCCCAAGCCCAGGCGCTGGGCAGCTACCACCGGTCGTTGTTGCTGGTCGGTCACTAAAGTCCGGGCAGTGGCACTCAGGCGAAGCGTAGCCGGCAATAGGGCAGTAGCCGGCGCGGCAGCATCCGGCCACTGGATGGGCTGGGGCCGGTCGGTGCTACCGGCGGGGCGGGGTAGTACGGTAAAGCTGGCGCGGGCAGGCAAGGCCCGGGGAAGGGCTGCCGCATCGGCCAATACCAGCAGGCCGAGGCCCGTCGTGCGTACTGCAGCCGCCAAGGATAGAGTTTCACTGGAGGAAAGGGACCCGAGCACGGCGGCATCGACCACAATGGCATCGTAGCGGGCCAGGGTGGGACTGGTAAGCCGGCTTAGGTCGTGGGCGGGCTGGTTCAGAAACTCAGTTTGGAGCAGGCCCCTGCTAATACCCGTGCGGAGGGCCACGCGGTGTTGCTGGGTGCCGAGGTAGTTTTTCAAAAACTTAAACTCAAACGACGCGGTGCTGCTCAGAAGCAGCAGGTGCAAGGGCTGGGGAGTGGTTATTGTCAGGGGTACGGGCTCAGTAGCTACTAGCTTGCCGGCGCGGCGAGCCCGAAGCTGGTATACCACAGGGCCGGCGACTTTGGGCAATACCCGCAGTTGGAAAGGACCTTGCCCCGTTTTGAGCAGTACCGAATCGGTGGGGCGGCCGGCACCGTGCAGGCTAACCCACACGGGCGAAGCGGCAGGTAAGTGGGCCGCAAATGTACCGGCTACCCGCAGCGGTTGGCCAAGCGCCAGGTAGCGGTTCCATACAGCCTGCTGAAAGCCTGTGAAGGGCTGGCTACCGTGCAACACCAGCTTCAGCGGGCCCAGATTCGACAGTTCCTCCGGCGGAATACCTCGGCCCAGCACGTGAAGGCGACGCAGGCCAGGATGTTGTTCCTGCAGGAGCTGCAAGCTGGGCAGCGTGGGCGTATCCGAAGCCGTAACGAAGCCCAGGCGCCACACTTTGGTAGCCGGGCCCAGGAGGCGCACTACTTGCTGCAGACTATCGGGCTGGTAGCCGGGTGTGAGCAGCACCGCTTCCTGGCGAGCCGCCGGCACACTATGCCGGGGCGGATAGGCAGTAGCCCACAAGCCTAGTACGGCCAGCCAGCCCGCGCCCAGACGCAGAAACAGCCGCTGACGGTTGGGCCGGCGCAGCGCGGCAACGGTCAGACCCAAGGCCAGCAGCAGACAGAAAAGCAACAACAGATAGTATGGGGCGGATTGCGACATAGGAAGGACAAACTACCGGCTTAGCTCCTGGAAATAGCGCCGGGCCAGCCGGTCGGGCCCGAGCGGGCGGCCGGGAGCCGCGGGCGGCGGCGAAAGCAGGTCCGTAAGGGCCGATTCGACGGTGGCAATGCAGGGTTGGCACGGGGCAGCTCCCCCCGAATTTCGGTGGCCAGCCGCCGCAAGTGGCGCACGGCCGATAAGTAGCGGCCGGGGTTGCGCAGGGCTGCCTGGGCTGCGGCTGGGCTAGCTTGCTCCAGAATTACAGCCTCGGCCGGCTTCACGGCCGTCCCTTGGCGCAGGGTCGAGAGCAGCCGTAGTGCCGCCTGAATGGTAGGCTGCGTAGCGGGGGCGGGCAGCTGGGCTTGCAGCTTGGGAGTAGATGCGCCCTGCAGCTCCCCGCTGAGCCGGGTGGTCGATTCGGGAATGACGGGTGGCTCGAAGCCAGATTTGCGCACGTAGAGGCGGGTTTGCTGCTGTACTTGCTTGAGCAGACGCAGCGCGCGGTACTCGTAGGGCAGGGCTTCGGCGGGACGGGCAGTGCGCAGGCGCAGCTCGGCTTCCCACATTTGGCTGAGTACGCCACGGAGCTTGGCTTTTACAGCGGGTTCCAGAAAGTCGGCGGTTTCGGAGTCGTCGTGGTGGTGTACGTAGGGGTCGAGCAGGGCTGCCGACTCGGCCGTGGGAGAGGCGTCGGCAGCCGGGGCGGTGCCGTGCTCATGCTCATGACCGACTTCTTCGCCTTCGGCGTGGGGCGCTTCACCGGCATGGTCATCGTCAGGTTCGGCTACGGGCGGGCGGGTGGCGCTTTGCCCGAAGCTTTCTTCAAACTCTTCGCCCAGAAACTTGCCGTAGCGCAGGCGAAGCACTTTCTGGTCGTGGCCCAGGTCGTTGGAGCGGGTGGTGAAGGAGCTGGCATCGAGCTGTTTCCGTTCAGCCAGTAGCTTTTCAGTATCAATAATAACCTGACGCTGGCTGCGAAAATAGGCCGGCACCACGTTGACGCCCATGGCCATGTCGGAGCCGGAGTCGTCCACGGTGGTATCTTCCCACTGCACCAGGTACGTGTCGGAGCGGGTGCTGTGGCGGTTGTTGTCCCAGGCCTGCACGTAGAAATACACCTCGTCGCCGTAAGTTAGGCCCAAGGCGGGCAGGCCGAGCAGGTGGCTCAGGCTGGCCTGGTTGGGCTGTTTACGCAGGCCGCTGCTTAGGTCGGTGGCTACTTCCTTAAACTTCACTGCCTCGCCCTGACCCTGAGCTACGGTGGCCACCAGGCGGGCGCGGGTCAGGCCATAATCGTCGCTGAGCGCCACCTGCACATTTACCTGCGGCTTTTGCCCAAACTCAACCAGCGTGTAGGGTTTCGGCGTGCGGATCTGAATAGCGGGGCCCCGGTCAGGCTGTACTTCCACGGCATAATCATCGGAGACCTGGCCGGCAAAACGGATGCGGTACAGCGTAGAGGTGGTAAAGACGTGCGCCACCGTAAACTCAAGCGGCTGACCCACTACCGGCTGAAACCGCAGGCGCTGGCCCCCAACTTCGAGCTGCGGTGCCCCGCCCGCCGCGCGCGATACGCGCACCGTCCATTGCACCCGGGAGCCCTGGGGGCAGCGGAAGGAGGGCTCAGCGGCAGTAAAGCCGGGGCGGCGGGTGTAGGCCGGCGGCGCAATCTGAATGTGCGTTTCGGTAAGGCGGGCCGGCACAGACGCAGCCGCTTTGCCGGGATTTGCCGGGAAATGCAACGCCACATTCGGGCCTGGACTGGCTACGGACGCGGCCGGCTGCGGCCAGAACTTTAGGCCCAGCAAGGCCATCAGCGCCGCAGCGGTAACTGCCAGCGCCGGCGTATAGGAAACGGGCAGCAGCGCCTGCTTCTGCTGTTGCAATTGCTTTAGCCGGGTAGTTATATGCTGCCGCTGCAGTTGCTCAAGCAGGTTTAGCTCCCCATCGGGGCGCAACAGTAAGCCAGTGCTGTCTTCCAACTCCGCAAACTGCCGGTCAAGCCGCTGAGCGGTGGCCCCTAGGGGTTGGCGCCAAATCAGCCACAGCCGCCAAGCGCTGAAAGCTAGAATGGCTAAGCCAAGGCCACTCAGCAGCAGCCGGCTGCTCGGGAAGCGCTCCGCCAGCCCGCCCAGCAAACCAATAAAAGCTACTGTCGGCAGCACTACCGTAGCCGTGCGGCGCCCGTGGTAGGCCCGCTGAATCTGACGGAGCAGGCCCGGGCTGGAAGTAGTCTGGTTCGTGACGGTGCTCATGCAGTCGGCTCTTTAGCAGCGAAAGTACGGCCGGCCACCATGCGTTCCAGCCCCCAGAATAGTGCCGCCGCCACAACCAGCCAGATGCGTAAATCCGTGTCAGTGGGTGCGCTGGCGTGGTTGCTGGTATTGTTTATTGCTGCTACCGTGCCGGCAATCTGGCTGGCAGCCAACTGGCGTTGGTCGAGCGGGGCGGGGGTAGTAGGGGAGGTGGGCTGTAGCAGGTCGAGGAAGAGCAAGGGTAACTCAGGGCTGTCGGCTAGCTGGCTCCAAGCAGGGTGCAGGCGCGTGTGCAGCCGATACGCGGCGCCCTGCCCCGAGGCCTGGCGACTCAGCACCGGTCGGCCGTTGGCAGCTTGCCAGAGCATAGTCGTGCCCTGCGCTCCGGCCACAGTATCGAGGCGAGTTACAACATAGCTGGCCGGGTACGGTACTACGGTAAAGGTGGTCGGTTGGGTGACACTAGCCGGCCGGGCGTCCTGCCACAGCTGGAGCCCCCGCGGAATCTGTTGCTGCCAGGCCTCGGGCACCGGCGCATCGGTCAGCCAAAAAAGCCAGCTCAACGAAGTGCCGGTCTGGGGTGGACGGGCGGCTACGGTCAGCTCCAGCCGGGGCATGAGGCCCAAAGATGCTGCTCGCAGCGCCGCCGCCAGGTAGCGGGCATCCAGGGCGTGGCTGGCATCGTGGTACAGCCACACGCGCAGCGGCTCCGTGACTACTGGAATTCGCGCCGAGTCCGGTCCTTCAGGCTGGATAAAGCTCTGCCCAGCGGCCGACGTGTAGCGCAGCGGCGGCAACCCCGGTACGCGGGGCAGGGGCGCGTCGGCCTGGGTCGGGCGGGGTACGGTAACGGATGTAGTATACACGGCATCTTCTGTACTCCGGCTCACGAGCAGGCGCAAACTGTCGGGAGCGGCCAAGCTGGCTCCGCGCAGCCACGCCGTTTCGGGAGTAGGCAGGGGCACGGTTTGCCAACGCACGGCCGCGGGCAAAGCCGGACGGTGGCCCTGGAAATGCCGCAGCGCGGCGGAAGTATACACGTAGAGAGGCTGGCCGGGAAAGGAGTCGGCGGCCTGCTGCACGCGGGGCCAGAACGAGTAGCGGGCCGCGGCCGGAGCAGCCGCGGGCTGGGTGGCCAGCTGTTGCCAAACCGTATCCGAAACCCGGGGGAAGCGCGGGCCAAGCTGCCGCAGCACAAACCCCCGGCGGCGCAGCGAGTCAATCGTGGGGCGCACGGCTGCCATTGACTCCGACGCCAGCAGATCGGGGCTGACAAACACCTGGCCGCGGCGGGGTGGGGGCGGCTGCCGCCACACGGGGTTGGTCAGGGCCAAAGCCAAGACCACAACTACCAACAGCCGCAGCAACAGCAGGGCCACTTGCTCTAGCCTAAGGTTACGCAGGCGGCGGTTGGCAGCCGCATCGAGCCACCGGATACTGCCTACCTGCACCGTGCGCCCCGGCCGACGGTTCCACAGGTGAATGGCTATGGGAACCGCTACGCCCAGCAACGCCAGCAAACCGGAAGGAGCAAGAAAGGTGAGCAACGCGGCGAATAGTTAAAAATCGAAAGTCAGAGTAGAGCCCGGGGCAGACCGGCGGCACAAAGACACGGCTTAATGCCCGGAAGTGGCTTGGCGGCGACGCAAAAATTCCCGCAGGGCCCCATCCAGCGGCTCGGCGGTGCTAAGCTGGAAGTAGTCGAAGCCCTGGCGGCGGGCGGTGTGGGCGGTGGTGCGCAGCCACTGCTGCAACTGCTCCTGGTAGTGACGGCGCTGGTCTTCGGCGTTGAGCTGCAGGGTTTGGCCGGTTTCCAGGTCTTCAAACGTTACGGCGCCCCGGTAGCTGAAAGCCAGCTCGTTGCCGGCCATCAAGTGCAGTAGCAGTACTTCGCCGGCCACCGTGCGCAGGCGGGTCAGGAGGGCGTTTATTTCGCTTTGCTCCTCGTACAAGTCACTCACGCACACGGTCAGGGCACGCTGCCGCCGGGCCAGCAACGGGGCCAGCTGGCCCGCCTCAGGGAAGCGGCCGGCACCGGTCGTATTCTGCAGGGCCTGGTAGAGGCGGGGCAACTGGCGGGCGTCGGCCCGGGCCGGCAGGTGCACCAGCCCCTCGGGGTGCAGAATGCTCAAACTCACCGCGTCGCCCTGGTTTTGGGCCAGATAAGCCAGCGCTGCCAGCAACAGCCGGCCATAATCTAGCTTGGTCAGGCCGTTGTCGTCGCGGTGATTCATCGAGGCGCTGGCATCGAGCAGCAGGTGCACGGTCAGGCTGGTATCCACTTCCGATTCGCGGATGTAGTACCGGTCGGAGCGGGCTGCCAGACGCCAGTCGAGGCGGCGCAGGTCGTCGCCGGGCTGGTAGGGGCGGTACTGGCTGAATTCCATGCCCGCCCCGCGCCGCCGACTCAGGTGCTGGCCCGCCAAAAAGCCCTCGGCTGCCTGTTTGGCAGCCAGCGGCAGGTTACGCAGCGCATGGAGGAGTTCGGGAGTCAGCATTTTTAGTTATTCGTTGTTAGTTGTCAGTTGTTAGTTGTGGGTTCGAAAGGCCTCAGCACGACCTAACAACGGACAACTACTTACTGACAACTAAACCGCCACATCCTTCAGCAAAGCCGCCACGGCATCATCGGGGGTGAGGTTTTCGGCTTCGGCGTTGAAGTTGAGCAGCACGCGGTGGCGCAGTACCGGCGGGGCCAAGGTCCGGATGTCGTCCAGGGTGGCGGCAAAGCGGCCTTGAAGCAAGGCCCGGGCTTTGGCGCACAAAATCAGGGCTTGGCCGGCTCTTGGGCCCGCGCCCCAGCGGCCATATTCCTGAATAAACTTCACCGTGGAGGTAGCCGGCCGGGTAGCGCGCACTAGGCGGTTCACGAAGTCGAGCAACTCGGGGCTCAGGCTTACCTGCCGCACCAGCTGCTGGAGCTGGCGGATATCCTCACCGCCCAGCACGGCCTTTACCTCGGCCCGGGCTGAGCCGGTGGTGCCGCTGAGCACAGCTAACTCTTCCTGCTCGGTGGGGTAACCAATGCGGATGTAAAGCAAAAACCGGTCGAGTTGGGCTTCGGGCAACGGGTAGGTGCCGCTTTGCTCGATAGGGTTCTGGGTGGCCAGCAGGAAAAACGGCTTGGGCAGCGCATGTTCCTGGCCGGCGTAGGTCACGTGGCCCTCTTGCATGGCTTCGAGCAGGGCGGCCTGGGTTTTGGGCGGCGTCCGGTTGATTTCGTCGGCCAAGACCAGACTGGCGAAGATGGGGCCCTGGTTGAACTTGAAGGACCGGTGCCCAGTGCCGTGGTCTTCCTCCAGCACCTCGGTGCCCAAAATGTCGGTCGGCATCAAATCCGGCGTGAACTGGATGCGGCGGAAGGGCAGGTCGGTGGCCGAGGCCAGGGTGCGCACGAGCAAGGTTTTGGCCAGGCCCGGCACGCCTTCCAGCAGGGCGTGGCCGCCGGCCAGCAGCGCCACCAGCACTTCATCCAGCACCTGCTGCTGACCCACGATGATTTTGCCGATTTCCTCGCGCAGCGGCGGCAGCTTGGCCAGTAGGGTTCGTACGTCTTGTTCGGTCACGGAAAGCAGAATAGAGAAGGGAGATAGTGTGCCTGAAAGAAAAGGTTGTGGGGCAATGGTTGCTTCAAAGGGCGGCAGAAGCAGCTTTAGGGCTAACTTTTTTTAACTGAAGCCAGGCGGAACGCCCCCGCTGCTTGCAGCTGCCCATGAAGCGGAGGTCCCTTTTTTCATAAAATGAAACTAGTGTGTTGCTGGTTTCATAGCGGCCGATATACGGATTTATCGTGTAGAAATTCGGCTCATAAAAGTTGATGCGGGTGGTAAAACCATCCGGTGTTCCATAGCAAAGGCTGCATTCTACTTTCCAGCGGCCCTGTTGGGTTGCGCCAGTGGCATCCCCAACTATGTTGCTGGTATAGTGAAAGGTGCTGTCGGCCCGCACCACCAGCTCAACGAAAGGCAATACTGCTTCAGCAGCAATAACAGCAGTGTCGGCTACGGTATGCCCGCTCGGTTGGGCCGGCCCACGCCGGGAGGTTGCTGCCAATCTGGTTGTGTGCGTAGAATCGGCCAGCCTGTAGGTTCCGATTACGGCAGAGCGCAAGGAATCGACTCTTTGCTGCGCTATAACTCGCTGCTCGGCTAGCCGCCTGGCTTGATAATGGGTGGCAATGCGGCTATATAACAGCCAACTACCAACGACAAAAACCAGCACTAGCAACGGGGTGGCGGCGCGGAAGCGTTGCGGCCAGGTTTCGGCCGCCCGTAGTTGCCGCCCGCGCTGAAGGGCGAAGCGCGCACCCAGGAAAAAGACCACAAGCGCCGCTATTGCCCCAATGACTGCCCCAATCAGCAGCAGCCACATGATGAATTCAAAGGCTGGAGTATCGACAAACGCCAACAGAAATGGCTGCATAACTCGCTACTATTAGGGGTTACGCCGTCAGGGCGTAGAGCAGGATATTGACCCCGAACTTGGTATTGTCTTCGGCCAGGAAACGCTTGTTGCGAAAGTCGTAGTCCCACTCGCAGCCGTAGTCTTTGTTGGAGTAAAGCACCCGCAGCTTGCCCCCGATTTCGATGCCCTTGAGGTAGTCGTGCACCAGGTCGTCGCCCCAGCCATTGAGCTCGAAGGAAGTGGGCGGCGGGCCTTCCGGAAACTTGAAGAACTGCGAGTAGATGGGGTGGTTCTTGGCAATCTTCTTCAGGGCCCCGGCCCCGAAACACTGCCGCATCTGCTCCTCGAAGGAGCGCGCAAACAGCCCATCGATGTCGTGGTTGCAGTCGTCGACGAACACGAAGCCGCCATTGCGCACGTACTGAATGAAGTTTTTTTTCTCGGCCGCCGAAAACTGCACCAGCCGGTGCCCCGAGAGGTAGCAAAACGGGTAGTTAAATATGTCGGGGCTATCCAATGCCACGGCCTTTTCCTTCTGATTGACGGGCACCGTGGTGTACTGAATCAGGGAATGGAGCAGGTTGGCGGGCATTCTTTCGTCGACGCCGTCCCAGTCGCCGGAGCGGTACTGGAGGCGCACGAAGGTAAACGGAACGGGCATGCGGCGGTAAGAAAGGCGAGGCGGCGAAAGAACAACGGAGCAAAGACACCAGCTCCGTCCCAAGGTGGCTCGGAGTCCGACCGAAAGTACGAGGCAGTCCGGTCCAAACCTATCTGTCGCCGCTTCCCAGTGGAAGTTGTCCTTACGCAAATACGCACGAGCAACTTCCGCTGGCTTGCCCGCCAGCCTGCTGCTTCAGGTGTCGGGGCTCCGGCACAAAGCCTCTAAAAACGGACTCGGCCGCAGCTTTCCGGAAAAAATGTGCGTACGAATAGGGGTAAGCCAGCCGTTAGGGCTCTTACTGCTATCAACTCACTTTTTTTCGCTCCTACTGCTATGAAACGAATTGCCGCTTTACTCCTTTTTAGCATTGTTTTCTGGGTTCCGGCCCACGCCCAGCTCGGCGTGAAGGGCGGTATCAACGCGGCCGTGCTCCAGGGCTCAGTGGGCACCAACGCTACCTACCAGACCTCGTACCACGCTGGTATTTTTTACGAAATGCAGGTGCTGGACCCGATTCTGTCTATTCAGCCCGAGCTGCTGTATTCTTTGCAGGGCACGGAGCGCAAGTCGGACCTGGTAAACTACCGCTCCAAGCTGCACTACCTCAATTTGCCGGTGCTAGCCAAAGTAGAAATCGGCCCGGTGTACGCCGAGGCCGGCCCGCAGGTGGGCTTTCTGCTCAAGGCCCGGGAAAACGGCGTGATGGTCATCAGCCAGGATGGTAACAACGGAGCTGTCATTGCTACCGACGACCGTAGCTCCTGGAACGACTACAAGAAGTTTGACCTGGGCTTTGCCGTGGGGGCAGGCGTGAAATTGCCCTTGGGCTTTGCCGTGGGTGCCCGCTTTAACGCCGGCCTCAGTGATATCAACAATGTCAAGTCGGTGCAGGGCGTGAACGACCCGGAGCTCAAGAACCGCGTGTTCCAGGTGTACGCCAGCTTCCAGCTACCCGACGGTAACTAAAGTTCTAGCGGGCTAGGTTTAGAGTGGGGAATAATCGTGCTTTGCCGCGTTTATATTCCTCGCTATATGACCAAAAACGTACTCTTTTTAAGTGTATGCGCGCTGAGTTTCGCCAGGGTTCTGCCTGCCGCTGCCCAAGCCGGGGAAGGCACCAAGCTAGGCTTGAAAGCCGGCGTATCGGTAGCCACCCTCGACGGGGCCCTCAACGCCACCTCGAAATTCCGCACCGACTTGGTGGCCGGGCCTATGCTGCGCCTAGCGCCCACCAAGCAGCACTTCACCGTGCAGCTCGAAGCCCTCATCAGCGGGCAGGGTGCCGACTTGGAGCGCTCCAACGGTACTACCGAGGCGTACAAAATCTATTATCTGAACGTGCCCGTGCTGCTGCGTCAGTACATCGGTGGCAGGTTCTACGTGAATGTGGGCCCGCAGCTGGGCTTGCTGCTGGGTTCCAGCAAAGGCACTTACAAATCGGTGGAGGCCGGCGTCGTTGGGGGTATCGGGGTCGAAACGCCCAGCGGCTTCGTGGTAGACCTGCGCCTAAACTACGGCCTGTCCGACATCAACAACGATGAGGCGGAACGTTCCTTCCGGAAGCGTTTCGGCTTTGGTGGCCTGCACAACCGGGTTATTCAGGGCTCGGTAGGCTACTTGTTCGGCAAGAAATAAGCATAATCACTAAGCTCAAAAAAGCCCCGTATTCCGGCCGGAATACGGGGCTTTTTGGTTGCATACAGGCTCTTTTTGCTACCGGCCACCGTTGGCCGGCGCAGTAGTGCCACATTGAGATGCATCCTGCAGGCACGTAATTTCAGCGTAAAAATTTCCTACTTCATACTTCTGCGTGGCAGCCCCGAGCTTATACCCAATGCATATTACCTGTCCCTCCACCTGCTTGGGTAGGTAAGCTGTCCAGAGCGAACCGCTAGGGCGCAGCCGGGTACCATCGGCCAGCTCCAGGGTGGTGTGCTCGGTGGGGCAGATCAGGGTATTGCCAGGGCAGAGGCGCACCGTGGCTTGCGTGCCGCACTGAGCTTCGGGGGCAATTGTGCTTTTTTCTGTACAGCTGCTCAGCAGACCGAGGCTTGCTGCCAAGCTTACAACCAACCAGTTTTGAGTAATAGTTAAGCGCATGGTAAAGAAGGAACACGTAGAAAAGTAGGCGTATAGGCCCGCCGGCAACCTGCCAGAGCAAAAAGAAGAGCTGGCTGCCCCCGCAATGGTTGCATTCCCAGCTCCAAAACCAGGATAGGCTCGCCGGATCCGCATCTCTGCACTTACTGGCCTTGCGTCGGCGTGCTGCTAAGGTGGGCGTTGAACTCCGTAATGATGGCTATCAGATTGCGGTAATGATAGTCTTTTTCGCCTGCCCGCACCTTGGTTGCTAGTGCCGGATAATCCTGCAGATACTGGCTCATCACGTCCTTGAAGGAACTCCGATCTACTTGCATTAATAGACCGTTGCGACGGACAAAAAAGTGGCTGTTAGTATAAGGCACGGCCGTGTGCAGTATAGCTCCTGCTACTGGAATGGGCACCGGTACGCGCTGTGCTTCGGCCTGTAGAAAGACCTCCACCGGCCCATTGACGAAACGCTCAGCTAGAATCTTTATTTTCTTCTCGCCGGGCACCCGCATAGGTTCAAAGTAGTGGCTGCCAGCAGTCATGCTTTGTAATTGAGCTACCTGCATTTCCTTTTTAGCCGGCTTAGGCTTGCTTTTGGGATATCCCAGGTAGTAGATAAAGGTGTAATCGATGCCAGGGTACACGGTGGGAACGGGCACGTAGGCTGGTACGGTGCTGCCATCCATTAGGCGCAGGGTGCCAGGCATAAAGGATATATAGCGGTTGTAGCGGTACACCGCCGTATCGGCCGCCGTAACGGTCGGGGCTGAGGCGGGTGGGGGCGCCTGCTGGGCAGCAGCGCCAAAAGGCAGAAGAAAAGTAGCAGCGTAGAAAAAATGCTTCATGCGGGCACAAGTGGAAAAGACACAAAAAACGGCTTCCCCCGAGTTGGAGGAAGCCGGCAAGTACGGAAGATAAACCTAGGCTTATACCGCGTCGGAGAGGCTGGTGAAGGTGAAGTCCCGGATTTTCAGCGGGGGCACCATATTGCCGCCTACGCGCTGGGGTTTGCCAATGGCTTCCAGGTTGTTGAGCATGATGATGGGGCTTTCGTTGAAGCGGAAGTTCTTCACCGGGTGCTTGATTTTGCCGTTCTCGATGTAGAAGGTTCCGTCGCGGGTCAGGCCGGTGTAAAGCAGCGTCTGCGGATCGACGGGGCGGATGTACCACAGGCGGGTTACCAGGATGCCCTTGGCGGTGCCCTTAATCATGTCCTGTACGCTCTGAGTACCCCCTTCCATAATCCAGCCGCCGGGCGGTGGGATGTCGGGAATACCCGCTTTCTGAGCCCAGAAGCGGGAGGTGTAAAGATTCTTCACCACGCCTTTCTCAATCCAGGTCACCTTCTTCTGCGGCCGGCCGTCGTTGGCGAATATCCGGTCGGGAATGTCGGCGTTGGTGGGGTCGGAGTAGATGGTTACCCGCTCGTCGAACAGCTTTTCGCCTTTCTTGTTGCCGCCGCCCTTCTTGCTCAGGAAGCTGCGGCCTTCGTCGGCCGAACGGGCATCCATGGCGCTCATCAGGGCCTGCAGCAGGGAGGCGTCGGTGTTGGCTACCAGCGCAGCGGGCTCCAGAATCACGGTGTATTTGCCGGGCTCAATGGCCTTGGCGTTCATCGAGCCCGAGGCTTTGTCGGCCGCAATCTGGGTCAGGCGGCCCGCGTCGAACTTGCTGATGTCGTTGTAATCGGCCGTGGCGTAACCCGAGCCGGTGCCGTCGGGGGTGCGCACCGTCACGGAGTACTCCAGGTTGGTGCCGGCCTGATAGGCTTCCAGGCCTTTGCTGTTGCGCTTGGCTACGAAGTTGGTGCTGTCGACCAGAAAGCCCGCCGAGGAAAGCTTGCGCTTCTCGCAAAGCTGCAGGCTGGCGGCCGTTTGCTGGGCGCGGTAGTCGGGGGTGATATTGGCCGTGTTCTGCGCAAACGCCTTGGAGCCGTCGAGGTATTGCTGGGCCCCGAGCAGGGGCATGTACTCGGGGCTTTCGGGAGCCAGCTTCGCAATTTCCTCGGCCCGCTGCACGCAACGGCGCAGGGTCGCGTCGTCGAACTCGTTGCAGGTAGCCGTACCGCTGCGCTTGCCAAACCGGGATTCAACAATGAGCTGGACGTTTTCAACGGCGCCGGCGGTGCTGATGGCGTTGCGGGCCGAGCGGACGTTGCCGCCTATCTCGCCCGTCAGCGTGGCCTCGCACTCATTGGCCGTGCTAAAGCTCAGTACCTTTTTCAGGATGGCCTGGGCTTCGTCTTTGGATAGTATTGCCATTAGATGATAGACAGTGGATTAGCCGATTTTGCGGGCCGTGTTGATGATGTTGACGCCGTTGAAGCGGGTGGTAGCCGAGCCGTGGCTCACGGCCGACACCTGGGGCGGCTGGCCCTTGCCGTCGAAGAAGGAGCCAAATAGGCGGTAGTCCGACTCGTCGCAGATGGCTGCGCAGCTGTTCCAGAATTCCTGGGTGTTGGCCTGGTAAGCCACGTCTTCGAGCATGCCGGCAATTTTGCCTTTCTCAATGGCGTAGTACACTGTGCCGCCAAACTGGAAGTTGTAGCGCTGCTGGTCGATGGAGAAGGAGCCGCGGCCGGCAATGTAGATGCCCTTGTCCACGTTCTTAATCATGTCGTCGACGCTCATCTTCTGGGTGCCGGGCTTGAGGCTGATATTGGCCATGCGCTGGAACTGCACATCCTGCCACGACTGGGCGTAGCAGCAGCCATCCGACTCATTCTGGCCCACAATGGCCGCCTGGTCCCGGATTTTCTGGTAGTCTACCAGCATGCCGTCCTTGATGATGTCCCACTGCTTGGTTTTTACGCCTTCATCGTCGTAGCCCACCGCGCCCAGGGAGCCGGGCTGGGTTTTGTCGGCAATGATGTTGACCAGCTTCGAGCCGTAGGGCTTGTTCTGCTTTTTCCACTCCAGGGTCGCAAACGAGGTACCGGCGTAGTTGGCCTCGTAGCCCAGCACGCGGTCCAGCTCGGTGGCGTGGCCGATGCTTTCGTGGATGGTCAGGCCCAGGTGGTTAGGGTCGAGTACGATGTCGTATTTGCCCGGCGTCACCGACTTGGCCGTGAGCTTGCCTTTGGCCTGCTGAGCGGCCAGGGCGGCGTCTTCCAGAATGTCGTAGCTGTTTTTGTAGCCAATCAGGCCCGTGCCCGAGGGGCCAGCAATCTTATCAGCCGCCTTGGGCGTCATGTACTCGTAGCCCAGGCCCATGGGGGCGCTCAGGCCCTCCCGGGTGCGGAATTTGCCGGTGCTGCGGTCCACGGCCGTTACGCCAATCGTGGGCCAGATGCGGTGCACGTCCTGGTCGATGTAGGAGCCGTCGGTGCTGGCAAAGTATTTCTGCTCGTTAATCTGGAACAGGGCCGAGTTGACGAAGCTAGCACCATTGTCGAGGGCTTTGGCGTTGGCCGCCAGCATCAGCTCCACTTTCTGGGCAATGGGCACCTCGAAGGCGTTTTGCACAATCGGGGTTTTCCAGCTTACCTCGCCGTAGCCTTTCTGCGGGGCCAGGTTCACCTTGTCCTTCTGTACTTTGGAGTTGGCCTTGGCAATAGAAACGGCCAGCTGCGCGGCTTTGGCCAAGCCGGCTTCCGTCACGGTATTGGTGGCCGCGAAGCCCCAGGTACCGTTGGCCAGCACCCGCACGCCGGCCCCGAAACTCTCGCCGCTGGCAATGTTCTGCACCTGCTTTTCGCGGGTGAAGATGCTCTGGTTCAGGTAGCGCCCGATGCGCACGTCGGCGTAGGAGGCCCCCGCCGATTTGGCCGCGTTCAGGGCCGCGTCGGCCAGACGCTTTTTTAGGGCGGGGTCCACGCCTTCCAGCAGCCGCTCCGGGTCAACCGGAGAGCCACCGAAACCGGGGAAACTGGGCAGGAACAGGGCGCCGGCCGCTAAGCTGGTCAGCCCGACAAATTCGCGTCGTTTCAAGGGGTAGAGTTTTAAATAGAAGAAGGGAAAGGCAGTTTAAGCAGAAAAGCGGGGAATTTCAATTGCAATAGACCAAACCAACGCGGCGGGGCTGCATGAAATGAAGAAAAGGTGAAGCAGGGGAAGGTAATGTGTAATGCGTAAGAATCGGCTGATGTGCTAATACACAAGATGTGTCCTTTCGAGGCTGAAGGCCGAAGCCATCCGTCCTCGGCGAAGGTAGTTTCTCTCTTTACCATCAAGCCCTTTATTCTGGCCGGAGTAAAGGGCTTGTCGTATTAGGAGGCTCAGCACATTTCAGAGGACGGATAGCTTCGGCCTTCAGCCTCGAAAGGACACGCTTTTCAACTCACTCATTCACCGAATCAGCGCCAGCAAATCGGCGGCAATGCCGGGCCAGGGCTGGTTCAGGTCGATGGTGACGACGCGGACCGGGTGGCCGCCCAGGGTATAGCGGGCCGCCAGCGCGTGCTTGGCGGCGGGGTAGAGCAGGACGCCTTCCAGGTGCTGGCCGGGCGCGGCGGGCTGGTTTTGCAGGTAGGCGTAGAGCTGATAGAGGTGAGGTGAAATCAGCTTCTGCTGGTCGTAGCGCGGGCGTAGGGCAGCCGTGTAGTACTTCGTGTCGAGGATGATTTTGCGGTCCGGGGCTTCGAGCGTGGTGTCGGTTATCATCACCGGCAGCAGGGCCATGTCGGTGGCTTGCTCGGCCTCGGCTTGCCAGGCAATGGTTTCGGACAACACCCGAAAGCGGCGCTGCTCGTGGCGGTAGAAGTTGCGCACGAAGGCTTCGAACAACTGGGCCATGAGCCGCTCGTCGCGCCGGAAATCCCGGAAGCGGGCACTTCCGGCGGCATCGGCCGTAGGCAGGGCACTGTGGTGAAGCAGGGTGCAGATGTTGAGCAAAAAAGCCTCCCGGCCACTCAGGCGTAGGCGCCGCACCTGGCGCAGGGTGTGGGTAGTGCAGGCCAGGGGGGTAACGGCCGCCGGAAACCGCCGCCGTACGGCCCCCACCTCGTGGCGCAGGCTGGCGGGCAGACTACGCGTGCGGCCGAGCTGTTCGAGCACGCCGAGCAAGAGCTGGTTGAAGGGGGTATTGGCGCTCAGCTCGTCGTAGGCGCATACAGCCCAGCCCCGCCGCAGCAAGTCGCGGCTTAGGCTGGGGGCCAGCAGCAGACGACCCCGCAGCTCCGGCAATTCCTCTTCCTGCTCCGTGTAGGCTAGCTCCAGGCCCTGGCGTAGTAGGCGGCGCGTGCCGGTGAGCAGCACCTGGGTGAGCAGTTCCAGCGGCTTATGAAACGGAGCCGCGGTGATGGTCTGCAGCTCGTCTTGCTCCGGTAGGCGGTTCCAGGCGTAGCACAGCAGGTAATACAGGTTGTGAATCGGAATCATGGCCAACGGGTAGCCCTAGGGCCGCAGCAGCTTTTTGCGGTGAGCCGCTGCCTTAGCGGGCTGGTCGAGCCAATACTCATCCAGCAAGGGCGCAATTTCCTGGGTTAGAATAGCGTCGAGCCAGGCTGGAGCGGCAGCTGAGTCCGTCGGGGGCTGGCAAAAGTAACTGTGGCCCAGCTGAAAATCGGGCCCTAGCTCGGGGTCGTCGGTTATGGCTTGGTTGAGCTCAGTGAGCCGGGCCACCAGGCGGCGGATAACGGCAGGTGGCACCTGCTGGCTCGTCAGAAACTCCTGGAGCGGGGCCCCGAACTCGGGTTGCAACGACAAAAATGCGAAGCGGCGACGCAACGCATAATCCAGCGGGGCCAACGACCGGTCGGCCGTGTTCATCGTGCCGATGACGAAGAGGTTGTCGGGTACAAAAAATCGGGCAGCTTCGGCCGGGGCGTAGGGCAGGCGTACGGCGTGCTCGGGTCCACGCTTATCGGCTTCGAGCAAGAGCAGCAGCTCGCCAAAAATCCGGCTCACGTTGCCCCGATTTATTTCATCAATCAGCAGAAAATAGGGCTTGGCGAGGTTGGCAGCGGCCCGGCGGCAGATGTCGAGCAACACGCCCGGAGCCAGCCGAAACGTGCCGGTAGCGTCGGGCCGGAAGCCCTGGATAAAGTCTTCGTAGCTGTAGCTGGGGTGAAACTGCACCAGCTCTATTCGGCCCACATCGGTACTGCCCAGGCTTAGCCAAGCCAGGCGGCGGGCCAGAAACGTCTTGCCCGTGCCGGGCGGGCCCTGCAGAATCAGGTTGCGCCGCCGCTGCAGTGCCGCCTGGGCCTGGTCCAGGGTTTCAGCCGAAATAAACAGCTCCCGCAACGCCTGGTCCCGGTCGTAGGGCGTGGCGGGCGGCAGCTCGTAGGGCACCAATGGCTCGGCGGCCGTGGCAGCTGTTTCCAGAGCCGGCTTCGGCGTTACCGTTTCCCGCCCCGGACCGATATAGAGCTCCTGCATGGCTTCCTGGGCGGCTACGTCGCCGTCGTGGGGCGAGTTGGCCAGGATGGGCCGCTTGGTCGTGACCGTGAAGTCGAGGCGCTCCAGCAGGGTATTGGTCGGGTTGCCGGCCAACAGTGGCAGCAGAGCGTCGGGTTGCCCGCTGGCCAAGCGGAAAGCCAGCTGCAACACCGGCCGCGGCGGGTAGCGCCGGCCTTTGTACACCAAGTCATACACGGTGCTCGGCGGCAGCGGCTGGCTTTCCCGGTCAATCTGGCGCAAAGCCCGCAAGACATGGTCACGGGTAAGCTGGGCAGGCGTAAACGGGGCGGCGGAGTCGGGCATCAGGTCGGAAAGTACACGCAAAACGCCAACAAAGCACGCCGGGTTCGGCCGTAGCAGGCTTATTAGCGGTGCAAGGAGGTCTAGTGGCGCGCAGTCGGGGCTTGGCGTTACTCCCTTTTACAGGCCGCTATTCCGCCACCTGATGCTCACGGCGGATGCCGAGCTTCTTCATCCGGGCCTCCAGCGTCTTGGCGTTGATGTCCAGAATAGCAGCCGCTCCGTTGGGCCCGCTGACCCGCCCGCCGGTGCGCTTCAGGGCGGCCAATATATGGTCCCGCTCTTGTTCCTTAAGGGTTTTGAGCGGCTGGTTCTGTTCCAAGAACGACAAGGAAGGCCCCGCCTGCGCCGCAGCCGCCGAGAAGCCCGCAAACTCTAGAAACGGCCCTTGGCTCACAATAACGGACTGTTCCAGCACGTGTTCCAGCTCCCGCACGTTGCCCGGCCAGCCGTATTGCTGCATGGCTCTCAGGTCCCGCTCGCGCAGGCCGCGCACGGGCTTGCCCATCTGCTTGGTGAACCGCTCCAGAAAATGGCGCATCAGCGGCTCAATGTCCTCGGGCCGCTCCCGCAGGGCCGGCAGCCGAATGGGAAACACGTTGAGGCGGTAGTAGAGGTCGGCGCGGAAGCGGCCGGCGGCTACTTCGTCTTCCAGCACCCGGTTGGTGGCGGCAATTACGCGCACGTCGGTATGAATGACGCGCCGTCCGCCAATCCGCTCAAACTCTTTTTCCTGGAGCACGCGCAGCAGCTTGGCCTGCAAATCGAGCGGCAACTCGCCCACTTCGTCGAGGAAAATGGTGCCACCGTCGGCCAGCTCAAACTTGCCGATGCGCCGGTCGTGGGCCCCGGTAAAGGCGCCTTTCTCGTGCCCAAAGAGTTCGGATTCAATTAGCTGGGCGGGCAGGGCGGCGCAGTTAAGCTTAATCAGCGCCCGTTCCTTGCGCGGCGAAAGGTTGTGCAAGGCCCGGGCTACCAGCTCTTTGCCAGTTCCAGTTTCGCCCGTAATCAGTACTGTCGTGTCGGTGGGCGCCACCTGGCTGATGCGGGTCTGGACCTGCTGCATGATGGCGCTCTGGCCCACGAAATCCTCAAACTTGGCCGTGGTGTTGATTTCGTCGATGAGGTAGGTTTTCTCCCGCTCCAATTGGGCCCGCAGCGCCTCGATCTGCTCAAAGGCGTACAGGTTTTGCATGGCCAGGGTAATTTGTGGGGCCAGGCTCATCACCAGGGCTAAGTCGTCGGCGGTAAAGGCATCGGGGCGGCGGGCCGCCAGCACCAGGGCCGCGGCATGCTCAGCCTTATTCCAGAGCGGCACGCCCAGCATCGAACGGGTGCCGTTCTTTTCCATGGCGTACTGTAGCATGCGGTAGCGCCGGGCAGCCAGCTCAAACTCGGGCCCGGTAAACATAACCGGCTCAGAAAAGGCCCCGATGATTTCGGCCTGCATCTGCTCCCGCTCGGGCACCCCTTCCCAGCGGCTTTCATCTAGGAGCAGAAACGCGCCATCGGGCTGCTTGGAGAACTCTACAAACCCCTGGGTGCCCGTGGCCGGCCGCCGAATCCGGACGCCGAAGTAGTCAATGGCCACAATCCGGTCAATTTCCTCGGCGACGGTCAGAAACAGCGCCGCGCGGTCTTTGCGGCTGAGCAGGGCATTGTTTACCGTCAGCTGCAACGACTTTTCCCGTTCCCGCCGGGCCACTTCCTCGTAAGCCATGGTATTGCTGACGGCCACGGCTACCAGGCTGCCGATTTTTTCGAGCAGCGTGAGGTCGTCCGGAGTAAACTCGGGCCGGCGCCGGGCTGCCATCGAAAGCAGGCCAATGAGTTGCCCGCCGGTGCGCAGAGGCACAAACGTAGTGTAGTGAATGCCGCGCTGCTGCATTAGTAAAAAGGGCATAAATTCCGGGTAGTCAGGCGTCAAGGCCCGGATATCTATTACCTGCACCCGCGGGTCCCGGATAAACAACTCGGCTGGCGAACCGGCTACCGGCGAGGCTTGCTCCATTTGCTTTGCGTAAGGGGCATCGCCGAGATAGTTGCGCATAAACAGACGCTTGAACTGGTGGGCAGCATCAAAGGTCACTACGGCAATCATGTCGAACGGAAAAATCAGCCGCAGCTTCTCCGTGACAATCTGAAACAGCTTTTCCTTGCTCCGAGTAGTGGCAATAGCCTCGTTCAGATACAGCAATAAGGATTCATCCTGGTTCGGCATAACACTGTGATTTTCCTGAAATATCAGGATTTAATTTCAGGATTTCCTGATATATGAGGATAACAGCCTTGGGTTTCAATAGTTTTGCCGTTAGTAGACCAAAAAAATAATCTGCGTTTTTAAGCTCGGTAGGCCGTTTCTATAGAAAATTAATTTGCTTTTAATCAGTTGGCACAAGGTTTCGTAAAGGGCGAGCAACAACAAGCTGTATTCCGATGCTTTCCCGACCAACATTTGCCGCTCCACTCTTAGCTCTTGGGCTAGCCTCGGTGGCCGGCACGGCCCACGCACAGGGGCCGATTATTTCTGATTCCCTAGCCTTAGATGGTACTATCCGCGCGGTGCTGGATGCCAACCCTGCCATTACAACCCTCGAAGAAGAGGTAAACGCGGCGACCAGTCGGGTAACCCAGAGCCGGGGCGGCTTTTTGCCCCAGGTAACGGGTACGGCTACTTACACCCGTATCGACCCGGTGGTGAAGCTGCAAATCGCGCCCGACGCGCCGGCCTTCCAGTTTCAGCCCAACAACAACTATGATGCTCACATTACGGTGCAGTATGGGCTGCTGGACTTCGGCAAGAAGGATGCTACCTACAATCTGGCCGAAAGCCGCCGCATCACGGCCGTCGACAACATCAACGTGACGCGGCGCGACCTGGCTTATTCCGCCGCGCAGGTATACTACAATATCCTGTTCGTGCGCGAGAGTATTAAGGTGCAGGACGCCCAAATTGCCTCCCTGCGCCAGCACCAGCGCGAAATGGAAAAGCGCGTGGAAGGCGGCGTGAGTACCAAGTTTGACGTGACGACCACGCAGGTGCGCATCACTCAGGCCCAGAACACCCGCATCGACCTGGAAAACCAGCTCCAGAACCAGCAGGTGCAGCTGGCCCGCCTGCTTCACAAGCCCGAATATGTGAGTGTACCCGTCCGTGGCGCCTTTACCTACACTCCCCAAGCCGTGGACGTGAATGCGGCCCTGAACCAGGCCGTAGAAAACCGCCCCGAAGTGAAGCTGGCCCGCGACGCTGAGCAAAGTGCCAACCTCAACCTGAAGCTCATTGAGCGCAGCAACATGCCTGTGCTGGGCATTGGCGGTCAGGTCGGGGCCAAGAACGGTTATCAGCCCGAACTGAACCGAATCCGGCCCAACACAGTGGGGGTCGTGCAGCTGAACGTACCCATCTACGACGGCAACAAAAACAAAAACCAGCGCATTGAAGCCTTGGCCAACATTCGTGGGGCTCAGTCGCGCATTCAGGACACGCAGGAGCAGATCCGGGCCGACGTGCGGCAAGCCGCCAACAATATGCAGGCCAGCACTGCCCGCTACGAAAACTCCCAGCTCCAGATTTCGCAGGCCTCCGACGCCCTGACCCGGGCCCGGGCCCGCTACCGCTACGGGGTCGGCTCTAACCTCGATGTGCTGGACGCCGAAACTTCCCTGGCCCAGGCCCGCCTGGCCCGCCTGCAGGCCATCTACAATTATACCCTCGGCCAATATCAACTCAAGCGCGCCACCGGCGAGCAGATTTGGTAGTGGTGAGATGGTGAACTGGTGAACTGGTGAGTTGTCGTTCAAACTCGCCTTCACACCAACAAAACCTCGAACTCGCCATTTCACTATCTCACAATTTCACCTCCTATGACTCTTTCGCTCATTTTTTGCCCAATTGACTTCTCGGTGGCTACGGCGTCGTTGGTGGCGTACGCGGCTACTTTGGCGGCGGGAGCGAAGGCTGAATTGCGGCTCCTGCACGTGTTGCTGCCGCAGCCGGCCCTGGCCACTAACGACACTGATCTGGCCCTGGCTACCCAAATGGCCCATCACCGGGCGGCGGCCGAACAGCTCGGCGCCCAGGTGACTACCAGTGTGTTGCGGGGCGATGCCGCCACGGAAATCGTGGCGGCTGCCCGTCGCCACGCCGCCGATTTAATCGTAATAGGAGCACACGGCCAAACCGGCCTGACCCGCTTTCTGATGGGGGGCACGGCAGAGGCCGTAGTGCGCACCGCTCCGTGCGCCACGCTGCTCGTCAACACGCAGAGCTCCGGCGAATACCGGAAATCGGCCTAAGGAATTGCCGCTATAGTCCGGCGTTCCGCATCAAACTCAACTCAACGAACAACTACTTACCGACCCATTTCCATGGCAACTCCCGTTCACCAAGATCAGGCCACGGCACCTCACCAAACTTCGGCTCCCGCCGCTTACGAGCCGGAAGTGGAAGAGCAGGAGGGCCGCTCCAAGCGCCCTATTATTTTCATTATTCTCGCCCTAGTATTGCTCGTGGGTGGCTACTTCGGCTACCAGCGCTATCAGTTTGGGCAAACCCACGAAGAAACCGACGACGCCCAGGTAGAAGGTGACATCTACTCCGTACTGCCCCGCGTAGGCGGCCCCGTGCTGGAAGTAAAAGTAGAGGACAACCAGCCCGTGAAAAAAGGTGACGTCCTGGTCGTACTCGATGCGGCCGATTACCAGCAGCGCATCAATGCGGCCGAAGCGGCTTTGGCTGCCGCTCAGGCCAACGTAGTAGCCGCCCGCGCCGCTGTAGGTACGGCCTCGGCTAACGTTAGCGCCGCTTCGGCTACCATCGGGGTGAGCGACGCCAACCGCGCCCGCCTCGAAAAAGACCTGAAGCGCAGCGCCTTCCTGCGCAAAGAAGACATCATCCCGCAAAGTGAGTACGACGCGGTGCAGGCCAACCTGAAGTCGACCAGCGCCCAGCGCGCCACGGCCCAGCAGCAGGTAGGCGTAGCTCGCCAGCAAGTAGCCGCCGCCCAGCAGCAGGTAGCCGTAGCGCAGGCCGTAGTAAAGCAGCGTCAGGCCGACCTCGATAATGCCAAGCTTCAGCTGAGCTATACTACCATTACGGCCCCTGCCAACGGCGTCGTGAGTCGCAAAAACGTGCAGCCCGGCCAGGTAGTACAGCCCGGCCAGCAACTGATAGGCCTGGTAGCTTCGGAGCGGACCTGGGTTGTTGCTAACTTCAAGGAAACCCAGTTGGAAAACATGAAAGTGGGTCAGCCGGTGAATGTCGAAGTAGATGCCTATCCCAACGAGGAGTTCCAGGGCCACATCGAGTCGTTGTCGGCCGCTACCGGGGCCCGCTTCGCCCTGCTGCCCCCCGACAATGCCTCGGGTAACTTCGTGAAAGTAACCCAGCGCGTACCCGTGAAAATCGTGCTCGACAAAGTAGACCCTGAGCACCCATTGCGCGCCGGTATGAGCGTCACCGCGACTGTCGCGGTGAAGTGAATGAGTGAATGGGCGAATGAGTGAAGTAACTTATTGCGCAATACCGCGCCAGCTGAAAACTTTGCTCATTCACTACCTCGCTTATCGTAAGATTTTTGGGCAGTGGCCAGCACTGAAAGAATTTCGAGATACTCTTTCTCTAATTCCTGTAAACGGACTTTGGGGATAATGTGGGCGTCGCCGAGCAGTTCTAGCCAGAGCTGTGTTTCATCGGCCTCTTCCACGCAGATACACAGTTTAGCATACCACTCAGCTGCTGAACGACCCCGGCAGGCGGCCCGATAGTTGGCGGCTACAGACGTTGCAGAGCGTAGGAGTTGCTTGCCAATAACTTCTGCTTCGCCGGTTCGGGGCAGCTGCTGATACAGGCGAATGATGCGTAGTGCCGCCTCTTTGGTGCGACCCCGCATTTGTTGATTAAAATCGGCCTTGTTGCTGGTATCTACCATATTTTAAAATAGAGGATTGAGCTAGAAGTGTAAAGTACGCAGGCCCTAAGTACGATGTACTTCAGTGCTTGCTACTTACAAATCACTTCACTCATTTACTCATTCACTCATTCACCTAATGGAAACCGGATTTACCAAGTGGATCATCGTTATTACGGTGGTACTCTGCTGTTTGCTGGAGCTCATTGATACTAGCATCGTGAACGTGGCCCTGACCCAGATGATGGGTAACCTCTCGGCAACCCAGCAGGAAGTAACCTGGGTAATTGCCTCCTATGGCATTGCCAACGTTATTGTGATTCCCATGACGGGCTTCTTGGCCGAGCAGTTTGGCCGCCGCAACTACTACTTCGTCTCGGTGGTGCTCTTCACGCTGGCTTCCATCGCCTGCGGCCAGAGCACCAACATCTGGGAGCTGGTGGCCTTCCGCTTCGTGCAGGGCATTGGTGGTGGCGCTTTGATGGCTACTTCCCAGGCTATTCTCATCGACACCTTCCCGCCCAAGCAGCTTCCGCTAGGTCAGGCTTTGTTCGGCATGGGCGTTATCATCGGTCCGACTATTGGCCCGACGCTCGGCGGTTACATCGTGGATAACTACGACTGGCCCTGGATTTTCTACGTCAACGTGCCCGTGGGCATCATGGCTTCTATTTTCACTATCCTGTTTATTCGGGACCCCGAGCGAATCAAAAATGCCATTCCGCGGCCCCTGGGCGAAATCGACTGGGCCGGAATTTTCCTGCTGATTCTGGGCGTAGGCTCGTTGCAGCTGGTACTGGAGCAGGGTGAAACCGAAGACTGGTTTGAAAGTGCCTACATCAACAGCTTTACGGCCCTGGCTGTTATTGGCCTAGTGGGCTTCGTGTGGCGTGAGCTTACTGCCAAGCAGCCCATTGTGGACCTGCGGGTGCTGGGCAAGAGCCGCAACTTGGCCGTAGGGGCGGTGCTCTCCTTTGTGCTGGGCTTCGGCATGTTTGCTTCGGTGTTCATCTTCCCGATTTTCACCCAGCGCATCCTGGGCTTTACCGCCGCCCAAACCGGTCTGATTCTGTTGCCCGGGGCTTTGGCTTCCGGCTTTATGATGCCCGTCATCGGCAAGATGCTGCAAGCCGGCGTGCCGCAGAAATACATGATTCCGGCCGGCTTCCTGATCTTCTTTGTCTTCACGTTCTGGATGGCCAAAATCATTTCGCCCACCGCCGGCGAAGATGATTTCTTCTGGCCCCTGATGGTACGCGGCCTGGGCATGGGCCTGATCTTCCTGCCTATTACTACCATGAGTCTGGCGGGCCTGAAAGGCAAAGACGCCGGCCAGGCTGCCGGCCTCACCGGTATGATTCGCCAGCTCGGCGGCTCGTTTGGGGTGGCCATTGTGGGCACGTATCTGGAGCGGAGCATTGCCCAAAACCGCGTTAGCCCGCTGGCGCACATCTCGCTCTACGACACCAATACGGTGCAGCGGATTCAGGCTTTCACGGCCAACTTCATGTCGCGCGGCTTCTCCTTTGAGCAAGCCCAGAAACAGGCTTACGCCGCGCTGGAAGGCATTCTGATGAAGCAGGTTTCCATTATCACCTACTCCCAGGTGTTTTCCATGATTGGCCTCTTTTTCGTGGTGTGTTTGCCGCTGATATTCTTCATCAAGCGCGCCAAGACCGGAGAAGCCATTGACCTGAATGCCGCGCACTAGCGGTGAAATGGTGAGATGGTGAAATAGTGAGTTATGTCCTTGCGAGGCGCGAAGCCATCCGTCCTCTGCACAGGTAGTCACACTCTTTTACCAGAAAGCCCTAACGTCTGCTCAGGCGTTAGGGCTTTTCATTTTAAAGGCCTCAGCCCATTTCAGAGGACGGATGGCTTCGCGTTGCTCGCAAGGACACGAGGTGGAAGCCTTTGGAAACAAGGAAGTCTTTCCTGTCTACTCGGGAGGCGTTTTTGTACTTGATGTCCTGCTTTCCGACCAGTCAGGAAGGCTTCGCACACTCCCGGAAGTGCCCTCTGACCAGCCGGCCCCATCCAACAAAAAGCCCCGTCGTGCAGCACAACGGGGCTTTTTTGTTGGAAGCAAGCAGTCAAACGACAACTCACTATCTCACCAATTTACCATCTCACCACTTACTGATACTGGATGTAGAGGGGCTTGGGCGTGAGCTGGGTCAGCACCTCGGTGGGCGTCATCAGGTGGTGAGGCTTGGGCTTGGGGTCGTACTCGTAGAAGAGCTTGAAACCCGTGTACTGCACCGGCTCGGTCTGGATGTAGTCGTGGTAGGAGTCCTTTTTCAGGGTCGGCTCGCCGTGGCCGTCCATGTGCATGACTACCTGCACGCGCGGGTCGAGCTTGATGTTCTTGTAGTTGGTCACCATCTTCCGCGTGAAGCGGTGCACGGTCAGCACCTTGGGCGGCAGGTTGTTTTCGCTCACGATGCGCGCCAGGAAGTTGATGGTGAAGTTGATGTCTTTGGCGTCGAGGGTGCCGATGCGCTGGTTGGGCCGGATGCCGGGCATGGTCGACAGCGAAAACTCGGGGTCGATGCCGAGGTGGATATCGGGCTGCTTGAGGTACTCAGTCAGCTTGGGTAGTTCGGCTTCCAGGGTGCTGTGACCAGGCTGCACGTCCAGGAACAGGATGCACTTATGCTCCCGGGCCCAGGAAATAACTTCCTCAATGGTGGCTTTGGAGTTCATCAGGCGCCATTTGCCGTCCTTGCCGGCGGTACCCTGGGCCGTGATGGTCACGTTGTGCAGGGCGGGCTGCACCGGAATGCTGGGGTCGGCGGCTTGCCACTCTTTGAGCACGCCCTCAAACTTGCGGAACATCTGCTCCTTAGGCTCCCGGCCCAGAATGCCCATGCCCTTTGAACGGATGTTGCCATAAAAGGCGATAATGCGGTGACCCGGCAGAATGGCGCCCGGCAGCTGCCCGCTTTTCTTGGCAATGGAGTCAGCCTTGAGCGAGTCGCGCAGCATTACCTGCTTTTTCAGGGCCGCGCTGTCGATTACGACGGGTTTGGTGGGTACTTCCGCAGTGGCCTTGGTATCGGCTGTTTCGCCGTCGGAGCGGGTGCCACAGCTGGCAAAGGCAAGGGAAAACACGAGGCCCAAAGCTGGCAGAAACGGGCGGGAAAAGCGGGTAACAGAAGAAATGGGCAACACTGAAGCAGGTGATGTTGAAGGCAAGACTGGTCAGCAAGTTACAGCTTTTTGCAGGGAACCAGATTCTAAAAAACGGTTGGCCCCGTCTAAAGTAGAAGTAGAAGAGCCGGAAAATGCCGGAACAAACAATGCATTAACCCAAAAGAAAAGCTTCCGGAGTCGGGCATAACACTATTTTTCGATGGAGGCGTATGAAGTTGCCACTAGCCTTATTTTCCCGATGGTAGAAGGAAATCTTTTGCTTACCACGGTGTTATGCAAGGGTCAATCAACTGATCCATCTCCGCGTGATTCTTAAGAAAGTTAACTTTCGCTTAGCCCGCCTGGCCTTTCTGCTCTGGGCCGGTGTAAGCACTGCTTCCGGCCTGAGCTGCACCAAAGACACTGCTGCGCCGCAAACCGAAGCTCCCGAAACAACCCCGGTCGCTGCCACCCACTTGGTCAGCAGCACCCTGATCGGGGAATACTCGCCCACCGTGCTGGCTGGCCGCGTGAAAGAGATACCGCTGGTGGGCGCCCTGGTGCGCTACCCGATTCGGGTGTACCGCCTCACCTATACCACCCGCGACAACAGCGGCCAGAACGTCACGGCTTCCGGGGCCCTGCTCGTGCCCGTAACGACGGAGGCCCTGCCGCTGCTCAGCTACCAGCACGGCACCATCCGCCCCGACGATGAGGACCGCGCCCCGTCGTACTACAACCCGAGCAGTGAGGTGTATTCGGCCGTGTCGGTGCTGGCCTCTACGGGCTACATCGTGTCGGCTCCTGACTACATCGGTTATGGAGCTTCTAAAAACCTGCCCCACCCGTACGAGCACGCTGCGTCGTTGGCCTCGGCTTCGTTGGACATGCTGCGGGCCGCTCGTGAATTTGCCGCCAAGGAAAAGCTGGCGCTCAACAAAAAGAACTTCCTGCTGGGGTATTCCGAAGGCGGCTACGCCACGCTGGCCCTGCACAAGATGATGGAGGAAAAAGCGGCCACCGAGTTTACCGTCACGGCCAGCGCGCCTGGGGCGGGAGCCTACCACAAGACGGCCTTTGCGGACTACATCCTGAAGTCGGACCAGCCACTGAACTTCCTGAGCACCTACGTGTGGGTCTTGGATACTTATAACCGCACATACAGCCTGAACCGGCCCATCAACTACTACGTGAATGAGCCCTGGGCCACCCAGCTGCAAACCAACCTCTACGGGGAGGTTCCCAGCCAGGCCAAGGAGCTGTTTACGGCCAAGTTCCGCCAGGGCATTCTGGAAAAAACGGACCAGCCCATGCTGGCCGCCTTCCGCGACAACGACATCTACGACTGGCAGCCCAAAGCCCCGCTGGCCCTGTTTCACGGCACCGCCGACGACTACGTGCCGTTCTTCAACTCCCAGGATGCCTATAACGCCATGAAGGCCCGGGGTGCCACACAGGTCACGCTGCGGCCCATTCAAGGCGGCAACCACTTTTCCTCGGCTGCCAACTACACTCTGCAGGCCTTTGCCTTCATCTCGCAGTACTACTAGGAGTATTGTGCGCTGCTAAGCACTACGGACTCCAACGAAACAGCGCCACTTCCCGACTGGGGAGTGGCGCTGTTTGTTATGAGTAAACCGGTTGTTTACCCTGATTACACGGCCGGCGTGCGAACTAGGGCCTGGCGCGTCCAGGAGCCAGCCAGGGCTGCCAGCCCACCGACCAAGCCGCTGAGCACGGCCGCCAGGATGACCACGGCCCAGCCGTTGCCGCCGAGCGGGAGCAGCTGCCCAACCCGGTCGGCCAGGATGCCCTCATTTTTGACGTTGAACCACACGGCCAGCATAAACCAGCCCATGCCCACCCCGTTGAAGCCCGCCATAAAAGCCCGGCCGCCGGGAGCCGGCAGCACGAAGGCCGCGGCAAAGGCCAGCGGCGTGACAATCCACCAGGGAAGAAAATACTGCGCTACGGCGCACACAACGAAGATTACTAGAAATAAACGCATAATAGGTAAGGGTTAAAAAGGTTAAATAATGCGGGTAAGATAGAAGATATGGACTATTTCTGCTGCAGGGTCCAGCTGGCCTGCACCCGGGGGTGCTTTTCGTCGGGAGTGCGCAGAAAGACCAGTTCGGTGAGCTGTCCGGCGCTCCAGGTGTCAATCAGGTTTTCGTAGTAAGCCGAGCCGGGGTTGCCCGACTGTCCGCCGGGGTACACGCCGTAGGCCTTCACCTGCGGCCCCAGGGCTACCACCATCCGCCACGACGGGCCGTTGCGCTGGGAAGTAGCATTGACGATGCCAGCCCCGCCACCCACGTTCAAATCCATACGGCCGAAGCCGGGCAGCTGAGCTAGGTGCAAGATGTCGGTGCTTTTCTGGTTGGCCCAGCGCCAGTCGTTGCCCAGGGCGCCAAACTTGCGAGTGAGCGAGTCGGTGGCAAACTGCAGGGACTGGAGCGCCAGGGTTTCCAAAGTTTCCTTGGCCGGGGTGCGCCGGTCGTCAATCCAGCGGGACGTGGGCTCCTGCAGAATCAAGGTGTTGGTTCGGTCCCGGCTGGGGTTGCGCATTTCCAAGCCAGTAGCTTTCAACCCGAAATCATCGTCCCAGAGCCGCTTGACCAGATTGGCGTACCACAGCTCGAAAATGCTGGGCCCAATGGCATCGGCCTCGTAGAAGTAATTCCAACGGCTGAGCTCGTCATACACCCGCCGCTCAACCGCCGGCAGCTGCCCGGCATTGAGCAAGCCCAGCATTCGGGGCAGCATGAGCTGGGCGTTCAGGTTGAGGTTGTCGTTTTGGAGCAAGCGCAGGCTGTCGGGCGTTACGCGGGTCATGCTGGCCAGCCGCTCATTGATGCGGTGGCCTCGCTCGTAGCTGCCGTATTGCCAGTTGAGGTAGTAGGGATAGTCGGGGCCGGCTGAAAACTGGTTGGCGGAGCTCACGAAGCCCCGAGCGGGGTTTTTCACGTGCGGGTTCTGAGCCTGCGGAATCCAACCCTGCCAGTCGTAGGCCGGGTCGGTGCCGTCGAGAATGAACTTGCCCTGGTTGCGCCACTTCAGCGGGAACCGGCCGTTGGGCCAGATGGCAATATCGTTCTGGCTGCTGGCAAAGATGAAGTTCTGGGCCGGGGAGCCGTAGCTCGTCAAGGCGGCGGTGTAGTCCTGGTAGTTGTGGGCCCGGTTCAGCTTATAAAAGGCCAGGACTTCGTTGTCGGCGTCGTGGGCCGTCCAGCGCATGGCGTGCCGGGTGGGCGTTTCGGTCAGAAAGGTCTTCTCGTCCTTGTCGTACACGATGGGGCCGTGGTGGGTGTAGAGCACCGTGTCGTAGCGGTCGGGCTGGCCGCGCACCACAATGTGCTCCACCACCCGGCGCACCGGTTTCCAGCGTCCATCGTGCCAGTACTCGCGCTGCGTGGCGTCTTTGAACTTGAGCTGGTAAAAGTCCAGCACGTCGGCGGCCACGTTGGTCACGCCCCAGGCCACCTCATTGTTGAAGCCGATAATCACCGTTGGCGCACCCGGAATGGTGACGCCGTACACGTTGACGCCCGGCGCCGAGAGCTGCACCTGGTACCAGATGCTAGGCAGGTTCAGTTGCAAGTGCGGGTCGTTGGCCAGAATCGGGAAGCCCGAAGCTGACTTCTTGCCGTCCACGGCGAAGTTGTTGGAGCCCAACTCCGGGTCGGGTTCGTTGCGCTGTACCTTGTCCGACATGGCCGCCGTAAACGAAGGCGGAGTGGCCGGGGCAGACAGGGGCTTAAAATCCAGCGGCGTACCAACGGGCACGATCGGGTCTTCGCGCTGCGGATAATCGGGAAACAGGTCCTTGACCACCGCCGGGCCGTACTTGTTCAATACATTCGACAGGCGCATATCGTCGGAGCGGCCACTGAGGTCGAAGGCCATGTACTTGAGTAGCAACGAGCTTTTTATCGGCTCCCAGGGCTCAGGCGCGTAATCCAGCAGCTTGTACTCAAACGGGTAGTCGCGCGGGCTCAAGCTCTGGATGTAGGCATTGATACCGTCGGAGTAGGAGGTCAGCACCGTGCGGGTAGTGGGGTTGGCCAGCATGGCCGCCGTCGACTTCTCGGCCCCGAACTTGAGGCCCATGCGGCGAAAAAATCGGTCGGTTTCGAGCCGGGCCGGGCCCACTATTTCCGACAGCCGCCCGGCCGCTACATGGGTCACGAAATCCATCTGCCAGAGCCGGTCCTGGGCCGTGAGGTAGCCCTGGGCAAAGTACAGGTCGTGGTCGTTCTGGGCGAAAATATGAGGCACGCGCTTGTCGTCGAAGCGCACCTGCACCGGCTGCTGCAGGCCGGGCAGCGTCAAGGTCTGGGCCGTGGGAAAGCCGGCAGCAGGCTCGGCGTTGCGCCAGAAACCCTGAAATGGGCTCAGAAACTTGCCGAAGGGCGGAATGTCGCCGTGCTTGGTATTGAGCACCCAGGTCAGGGCCAGGGAAAGAGCAGTAGCTAAGAAGGCTTTAGTCCACTTCATAAGCCGGGTGGGCAGAGCGTCGGTGAAAATGAAAACTGGCCGCCGGAAGCATCCGGGCGGCCAGTATAATTACTAGTTAAAACTGATTATTGCGCGGCAGCTGCCGTTTTCGGGAAGAAAATCTGCAAGCCGACGGATACTCCCCAGTTATTGGTGCGGGCACCTTGCAACTGCGTGCTGTTGCGGAGGTAATAGGGCTGTACTTCCAAGGCCACCATGGGCGAGATGAAATAGTCGTAGCCCACGCTCACGGCCAGGGTACTGTAACTGCCTTTGCTTTTTCGCTCAAAGCTGTTCTGTAATTCATCAGTTGTGCGCGTCGAAAAACCAGTAATGCCGTACGAAGCCTGGCCAAAAAATTTGTGCTTATCAGCCTCCACGACGTAGTAGCGGGCAAAAGGCGCAACCCGGTACTCAAATGCTCTGGCTTTCGAACTGGGGAAGCCACCGTAGCGGAACGTAGAATACGCCAGATTCACCTCCGCTCCTAAGGCTAAGCGGTCCACGACGAAAAAGCCGACGGTGGGAGTAATGCCAATGGAAAATTGCTTGGAGTATCCGCCTCGGGAGGTGCTGTAGGAAAGTTGGGAAAGGCTAGTTCCCACCATCAGGCTGCCTTTCTCAGTTTGAGCAGAGGCTCCGGCTGCTGCGGCTAGTACTATGAAACCAGTAGCAAATAGGGTTTTCATGAAAAAAAGTAGAGTGAAACAGATAAAGTTCGATACAAACAACACACAAAAGGGCCACATATTGTGGCCCTTTTGTGTGTTCCAAGAGAATCGTACTGCCCGACGAATAGCCGAGCCGGTACTAGAGGTTTTCGGCCTGCCGAACTAAGCCCGCAATGCCTAGCTCTTTGAGGCGCAGCTTCACAGCTTCCGCCTCGGCCTTGTCGGCAAACTGGCCCACGATAACCCGGTTGTAGGGCTTACCATTCTGGGTGCTTTCAGCAATAGTCACGGTCAGTTTCTCGTCCAGGGCCTGAATCTTGGCCTGCACGTTCTGGGCGTTGCGTGGGTCGCCGAAGGTACCGGCCTGTACCACGAAGGTGGGAGCCGGAGCGGGCACTACGACTACGTCGGCCGCTTCAGTGGCACCGGCAATGATGTCGGTCAGGGTGGAAGCTTCCATGGTGGCAACGGAGTCGGTAGCCAGGGCAGCCAGGTTTTCGGGAGCGTCCGTCGGCCCCAGGGGCGTGTCGCTGGGTACTACCTCAGCCACGACCGATACGGCGCCGCGGCGCACGATGTCGAGCGGGCGGGCTGCTACCTCCGACAAGTCCAGAATCCGCTCGTGGCGGAAGGGGCCCCGGTCCGATACGCGTACTACTACCGATTTACCGTTGGTAGGGTTGGTTACGCGGAGCTTGGTGCCGAAAGGCAAAGTCTTGTGTGCGCAGGTATACTTAAAGCGGTCAAACCGTTCGCCGTTGCTGGTCCGGTGACCCTGATGCTCGCGTCCGTACCACGAGGCCCGGCCGCGCATCACTACGGAGCGGGAAGCCGAGGCCGAAGCCGGTTTTTCTTCTTCAAAGCGCGTAGCCCGAGCTGCTTGAGGGAGGGCCGTGAACAATGCAAAAAGCAGGGCCATCATCAAGCCGGAAACATGCAGTCGTGTCGGTATCAACTTCATTCGTTTACTGGTTGGTGAGCAGAACAAATCTAGAAGAGGTTTCCAAACTGCCTAGCTGATTCCAATGGTATTAGCCAAGCTGTAAGCTAGTAAATTGTCTTTTTTCTACAAAATTTGCATTTAATTAATTGTTGTGAAAGAGTGAAAATAGCCGATTGTGTTTCATTAAGCTGGATTTTGCACTATTAATGGAGGCTTGGCGAATACCGTTGGAAATAAGACTATGCGCCGGTAAAAAAATTTTGGCATTCACTGCCGAGCTATCTTCGGAGCCAGGTTGCAGATGTCGTGGAATTTTACTAAGGCTATAACCCGCCCGGCTGGCCGGTTTTGCCGTACTTTGCCCTATGGATTTTGGCCGTCTTTCCGACCTGCGCTACGTTGATTTTCGCCTCCCGCCCGACCACCCCGAAACGGCCGCCGTGCTTGCCCGGGCCCAGGCCGCCGGCCCGGTTTCGCCTCGTATATATATAGGGTGTCCTATCTGGACGAATAAGGCCTGGCTAGGCTCCTATTTTCCGGCTGGTATCAAGGACTCGGACTACCTGCACCACTACGCCCGGCAGTTCAACAGTATTGAGTTGAACACGACTCACTACCGGATTCCGGACGCGCCCACCGTGCGCAAGTGGCGCGACGCGGTGCCTAGTAGCTTCCGCTTCTGCCCCAAGCTGCCCCAGAGCATTAGTCACGACCGGGAACTATACAACGCCGACGAGCTAACGACCACTTTCTGCCGCTCTATCAGCGGGCTGGATGAACGCCTGGGTATGGCGTTTTTGCAGCTGCCGCCCACGTTTGGCCCCGAGCACCTGCCGCGGCTGGAGCGTTACCTGCTCGATTTCCCCGACTACGTACCTCTGGCCGTAGAGCTGCGCCATCCGGCCTGGTACACCAATGCCACCGTGCGCGACTCCGTGTTTGCCATGCTTGAAGCGCTGGGCAAAACCCTGGTGCTGACCGACGTGGCCGGCCGCCGCGACGTGCTGCACCAGCGCCTGACGACGCCCACGGCGTTTATTCGCTTCAACGGCCATGGCCTGATTGGCAGCGACTACGAGCGGGCCACGGCCTGGGCCGAGCGGATTGCGGGCTGGCTGCAGGCCGGGCTGCATACGGTGTATTTCTTTATTCACCAGAAAGACATCATGCACTCCCCGCTCTGGGCGCAGTTTTTCATTGAGAAGCTGCATGCCCTGACCGGCCTGGAGGTGGCACCACCCCGCATTATTCCGCAGCCTGTGCAGGGCAGCTTATTCTGAGCCGCCGTTGGCCGGAGTCGCGCTAGAATTCCTGGGAGAGGCCGCCGTCCGGACTTCGTGAATTAACGTACCTTGGCATAAGACGTCTGTTCTGCTGCCTTTACGCTGGTTTATGAAGCTTTGGAGTACTCTTCGCCGGTGGGCTGCCGGCCTGCTGGTATTGTCGTGTCTGCCCGCCGTCCCGGCGCGGGCGCAAGTAGAGGAATCAGAAGGGCACTGCCTGATGCTGCCCGTGGAGCCCGCCGAGCGGGCCCGGCAGTCGAGGCTGGTGGTGGAGGGCGAGGTGTTGGATGCCCGCAGCTTCTGGGATGCCAGTCACCGGCGCATCTTCACCGCCCACCAGATTCGGGTGTATAGTGTGCTCAAAGGAACGGCCCCTACCACGCTTACCCTCCTGACCGAAGGAGGCCAGGTAGAACTAGACGAGCAGCGCCTAACCAATACGCTCCAACTGCAGCCCGGCGAGCAGGGTGTGTTTTTTCTGCGCCCCGCCACTTTCGCCGGTACGGCCCCCGGCGGCGCCCTATGGACGCCCTACGCCAGTGCGCAGGGCTTTATTCGCTACGACCTCACCGATGCGTCGGCCACCGAGCCGTTTCGTCGCTACCCGCTTATCGGGGCCGGTTTCTACGCCGAGCTGACAGCGGCCCTCGGTCAGCCGCGGCGCGTGATGCAGCCCAACCCCACGCTGCGGCAGGCCCAGTTGCGGCGCAGTCAGCCCGTGGTGGCGGCCAAAGGCCAGGCCCCGGTAATCAGCACGCTGAGTCCAACCACGGTACCAGCCGGCATAGACGGTGTACTGACCATTAGCGGCTCGGGCTTTGAGGCGGTCCGGGGCGCGGGCAAAGTGGAGTTCCGCAATGCCGACGATGGGGGCGCATCTTTTGTGCAGCCTCAGCCTACCGATTACCTGAGCTGGACGGATACCCAGATTCGGGTGCGCGTGCCTTCCTACAGTACCACGGGAAATCCGGCGGGTACGGGCACGCTGCGGGTAACGACGGCCTCGGGCCTGCAGGTACAGAGCAGCACCACGCTGATCGTGCCCTATGCGCTTACCAACGTACAAGCCCAGAATAGCTCGACCATCGTGCGGCCCAACCACGTCAACCAGAATGGGGAAGGTGGCTACACGTTCCGGTTTGAGCCAAACTTCGTGAGCAACCAGCCCGCCGCGGCGGCCTTCGAACGGGCTTTGGTAACGGGCTGGCGCTGCCGAACCGGAATCAACTGGATCATTGGTGCCCCGCGTACCACCACTACCACCGGCTCCGACGGGGAGAATTCGGTGGGCTTCGACAAAGGCAACGAGCTGCCCGAACGGGTGCTGGGCCGCACAACCAGCTACTATAAGGGCTGTACCAATGGCAACGGCACCATCAGCTTTCAGGTCAGCGAAATCGACATGCAGTTTGATGATGGGGTAAGCTGGCAATACGGCTCCGGCCTGCCCAGCCTGACGCAGTTCGACTTCGAAACCGTGGTGCTGCATGAACTGGGCCACGCCCAGCAGCTCAACCACGTCATCACGGCCGCGGCCGTCATGTATTTTGGCGTAGGGCAGGGCCGTACCAACCGCACGCTGACGGCCAACGACCAGACCGGGGCCCGGCGAGTGCTGCGTACCCGCAGCTTTCCCGCGGCGGGCTGCGGTCCTTCGCCCATGCTGCCAGCTCCGCTGACCAAAGTCGCCGCGGCGGTTGTGAGTGGCTTGGGTGCGGAAGTAACCTGGACGACGCGGGCTGAGTGCCTAGTGAGCGGCTTCGTGGTAGAGCGGGCCGCCGATACCACGGCCTGGCAAGCCGTAGCTACCGTGGCCGCCGGCGCGGCCGGCAACAGCTACCGCGTCGTTGATGCCCAGCCGCTGCCGGGCCTGAGCTACTACCGCCTGCGGGTGCGCCGCCCCGATGGCAACCTCGACAACGTGGCCCCGCTCCTGGTGCAAGATGGCACCGGCAGCCGCGAGGCGCTCCAGATTTACCCCAACCCGGTGACCGGTAATCAGCTGCAATTCCTGTTTACGGGCACCGTAGAAAGCACATTATCCTTATTCATCTACGATGCTGTCGGGCGCCGCTACGTGCCCCAGGGCGTCACCAGCCGGGCCGGCACCAATTCGCTGTCTATCAATGTAGCCAGTCTGCGGCCGGGCTGGTACGTGCTGCGCTGGCGCGACCAGGGCGGCAACTCCGGCAGCGCCAACTTTGTGAAGCTCAACTAGCCGTGGGCCTTAGCGTTCCAGCAGCATAGCCCCGTAGGAGTAGCCACCACCAAACACGGTAACAACGACTCGTTCCCCGGCTTTGATCTGGTCCAGCTGCTCCGACAAGGCAATGGCGGCCCCGGCGCAGCCCGTATTGCCCAGCCGGTCGATGTTGGACACGGCACGCTCCTCGGGCAAGCCCAGAGTCTGGAGCACGTTGCGGGTGATGCGCAGGTTGGCCTGGTGCGGAATCAGCCAGTTCAGGTCGTCGGTGGTCAGGCGGTTGCGCTCCAGAATCTGCTGGGTTACGCGGGCCATGTACTGGCAGGCATGGATAAACACGTCTTTGCCGTAGGGCATGATGATGCCCTTGGCTACCGGCGTCAGGGTCACGGCCTCGTTGGCTTTGCCAATACCGCCGGCCCCGGCCGTAATCAAGTCCCGTACCAGCAAATCAGCAGGGGAGAGACGCTCCTTGCTGATGAGCAAGGCCGAAGCTCCGTCGCCCCAGAGGTGGCCCGCTACGGTGTCCTGCTCGTTGTTATAGGCCGTGTTGTGCTCCGATACTACTACCAGGGCGCGGCTGGCTTTGCCCATGGCAAAATAGCCTTCCACGATTTCAATGGCGTTGAGCAAGGAAGAGCAGGCCGATGAAATGCTGACCACCGGAATATCAGTCACGCCAATGGCACGCTGCACGGCGTGGGCCAGGGTAAAAATCGTGTCGTGGGGCGTGTACGTAGCCCCCACGATAAGGTCGACGGCGGCGGCCGGAAACAGCGGAGCGTCGGTCAGCACCCGCTCGGTGGCCTCAATGGCCATGGTGTTGGTGTTTTCGCCGGGGGCTGCTTTGCGCCGTTCCCGGATTCCCGTGCGTTCAATAATCCACTCGTGCGACAAGCCGTTGAGGCGGGTGAAATGCTCGTTGGTAATAACTTGGGCGGGCAGATAGGCCGCCACCTGATGAATGTACACGGGTGGAAAAAGAAACGTAGGAAGACAGGTGAAAGAGGCGGCAAGGTACGCTAAGCAGGGTGAAAAATGGACCATTTGCCCGGTGGGCGCGTACTTTGGCAAACCTCTGCGCGTTCAAACGCTTAATGGTCGACCTGAGTTTGTAGTAGTTCCCATAAAGATTATGACTTTTTTATCTGCCTTTCCGCGCTGCCTCGGTGGCGCAGCCCTGGTTACCGGTCTGTTGCTCGCTCCTGCGGCCCAGGCTCAGAAATACCGGACCGCAGCGGGCTTGCGCCTGGGAGCCGGCAACTACGGCATAACGGTACAGCAGAAAATCCTGGACAAGGTGACGCTGGAAGGCATTGGCATTGTGGGCAACCGTGAGTTTTCGGGTACGGTGCTGGCCGAGCGGCACTTCGGCATCCTGGGGCCCAGCCTCAACTATTACCTCGGAGCCGGCGGCCACCTCGGCAACCACAAAGACGACGGCGCATTCGGTGGCTTCGACGGCATCATCGGCGCCGAGTATAAGGTGGCCTTTGTCCCGGTGGTGCTGTCCTTCGATTTCAAGCCCAGCGTGGAGTTCAACTCCGCCGACTGGGCGCGGTTTCCCACGGCCTTTTCCGTGCGCTACGTGTTTGTGAAAGAAAAGAAAACCGGCCTCTTCGACGGTATTCTGGGTGGAGACAAGGACAAGAAGAAAGACAAGCCCAAGAAAAAGGCCAAGACCACCGAGCGCCGGGGCCTGTTCGACTTCTAGCCTACAGCAGCAGCACGCTGGCCAGCACCGAGAGCATCATACCAGCCATGAGTACCAGGCCGTAGCTAACCATCATGAGCAGCACTTTGGCCAGGGTTTTTCCTACTGGCTGGCCAAAGTTGTTGCGCAGGGCCAGGAAGAAATACACCGCCGGCAGCACCATCAGCACCAGGTCAAACGAGTCTTCGCTGCTGAACCGGGTTATGCCCAGGTTCAGGATAAACAGCACAAAGATGAAGCAGTGGAAGTGGATGGAAAAAATAAGGTGGGAAAGGTAGTACTGGCGCTGGCGCATGTATAATCCCTTGAGCAGTAGGGCGAACAGTGGCATCAGGAAAAACATCAGGATGGGCAGGTTCTTAAGCCACTTGCGCGTCAGGTCTTCAGGCGAAACGTTCAACGTGCGTACCGTTTGGCGCAGCACAGTCCGGCGCAGAAACGTCGGCTCCAGCTTCTTGCTCCGGATGGCCGAGTCGAGGCGGGCCGGCGTGGGGTCCTGACTAAGCTTGAGCAGCTCAGCCTGGTTAAAGGTCATGCCCATGCTCGCCGTGAGCGGACTGTCGCCGTCGGTAACCACAATCATACCCTGCCGTTCCGTGTTGCGGCGCACCGAATCGGCCGAGGCCCGCAGGCGGGCATCCTGAATTAGCTCCTTGGCCGGACGCGTGGAGCTAGGCTTGATGCTGATGGAAAGCAGAAAAAAGAAGACGAAGCTGATAAACACGTACAGCCGGATGGGCGGCACGTAGGGCATGCGGTGGCCCTGCAAAAACTGCTTGGTTAGCTCCCCGGGCTTGAACAAGAGCAGTTTAGCCGTGCGGAATACTTTGCTGTCGAAGTGGAAGATGCCTTCTAGAAACTCCTCCAGCACATGCCCGAAGGAGAGGCTGACTTCGTGGTTCTGCTGCCCGCACCGGGGACAGAATTCGTCGGGCTGCTCGGCCGAAAATGAGTAGCCGCAGTTGGCGCAGGCGGGCAGCTTAGAATGCGAATGGTCCATAAACAGATAGGGCCGCGCAACTGGCGGCATATAGGTCTTTACAAATAAACACCGGAGTTCTGGAATAGCCCAACGTCGGGTAGCAGCGTTTGCAACAAGCTCTGCCCTAAGCTCCATCCCATGTTGGACAAGACCGAGCCCAGCCAGAGCCTAAGCTCATGCTGGAATAATAGCATTGTTATATATATAAAAGTCAATACTGCTGGCTTTAAGGTGGCTGGGAAGTAGACTAACCGGAAAAATCGGGTACTCAAACCAGCTAACAGGATGCATAAAACCAATCGTTTATAATTTATTTAATCCAAATAAAAATTAAAAACTTGCAAATAATTACAAAATCAGTAGCTTTGGTAGGTAGCTCTTTTGTTGTACTATATAAAGCTAAAGTATGAACTTGTCAACTACTCTCATTCCTGCTTCTCGCTGGTGCTTGGGCATTGTGTTGCTGTTGACCCTGTTGCCGGGCAGGTCAGGCTGGGCGCAGTCGGCGGGGTGCTCGGGCACTGACCCCGGCGGGCAACCGGCCGCGGCCGGCCTGTATGCTGAGTTCTACCCCGGCTTCTTCAGCGACAACAATTCCTTCTTCACCGACAACGCCGCCCCGCCCCGGCTCACCCGCATTGAGCCCCAGGTCAACTTTGCCGATAACCTGAGTTTCGGCAATCTGAGCACCGTGGCTACCGGCCCCGTCGATGACCCCGATAACTTCACCCTGCGCCTGCGTGGCAGCATCAGTATTCCGACCACGGGCCAGTACACGTTCTACCTGACTTCTGACGACGCCTCTTTCCTGTGGCTCGACGGTGCTGCCGTAGCCTTGCCCGCCGATACCGCCGCAGCAACCATCAAAAACGGCGGCTACCACCCGCGGCAGGAAAAGGCCCAGACCGTGACGCTCACCTCCGGTGCCCACAGCCTGCTCATTCACTACGGCGAGGCTACCGGCGACAATATCCTCGTGCTCGAATACGAAGGCCCCGGTATTACGCGGCAGCCCGTACCAGCTAGCCTGTTTTGCACGGCCACCCAGCCGCCCCGCCCGCCCCAGGCCCTGGCCTATTTCCCAACCACGTTGCAGGCCTTCGTCGGGAGCACAAAGTCGTCGGCGGCCCCCACCGTAACCGACGGTGGCTCGGCCGTGACCAACTACGCCCTGATGGGCCCGAGCGTAGCCGGCATCGCCATTGAGCCCACGACCGGGGTGATTTCCATGGCTGCCAGCACGCCGCTGGGTACCTATAATGTGGCCGTAGCCGTGACGAATGCCAACGGTACCAGTACGTTTCGCAATGTGCTGACGGTAGACGTCATCGTGGGTACACCGCCCGGCTGCAACGGCCTCGACCCGGCCGGCAACAGTGCCACCTCGGGCCTGTACGCGGAGTATTACTCGGGCTATTTCAACAACTCAGTGAGCTTCTTCGGCGCTGCTGCCGGCTTGGCCCGTATTGAGCCCCTGGTAAATTTTGCGGCTGATGGCAGCTTCGGCGACCTGACCGGCGTGGCTGCGGCCGGCACCCCCACCGACCCCGACGAATTTAGCGCCCAGCTGCGCGGGAGTCTGCGCATTGCTACGCCGGGCTTCTATACCTTTTACCTGACCTCCGACGATGCGTCCTACCTCTGGCTCGATAACGCCGCCCTGGGTTCCCCGCTAAGCCTGTCCAACGTGACCATCGACAACGGCGGGCTGCACGCGCCCCAAACCCGGGCGGCCAACGTGTATCTGGCCGCGGGCCTGCACAACGTGCGCCTGCTGTATGGCGACGCCACGGGCGGCAGCACGCTGGTACTGGAATATGAAGGGCCGGGCGTAACGAGGCAGGTGGTGCCCACGGGTGTATTGTGTTCGGGTATTCAGCCGCTGCGGGACGTGGTTTCCAATCTGTCATACTCGCCCAAAATGGCGGCCCGGGTGGTAGGCACTACCGGCGTGTCGCCGCTGCCAGGGCTGACTTCCTCCAGCGCCGTTGCCGTCTTCGTTCTGGCTAATGCTGCCGCCTTGCCCGCTGGTATTACCATCGACGCCGACAATGGCCGGCTAGCCGTGGATGGCACCGTGCCGCTGGGTAGCTATAGCATTGATGTGGCCGTGACTAATGCCGCGGGCAACGCTACTTTCCAGGATGCCTTTGTCTTTACCGTGGCGCCGGCCCCGCCAGCGGGCTGCAACCAGAGTGCCCCTAATGGCAGTCCGCCCACGGCCGGGCTCTACGGGGAGTACTACACGGGCTATTTCGACGACGACCCGGCCTTTTTCGAAACGAACACGCCCCTCATTACGCGCCTGGAATCGGGGTTGAACTACGGCACTGACGACAGCTGGGGCAACGTATTGCCGCCCGCCGACAACACCCTGCTCGACCCGGACCATTACAGTGCCCGCTACCGGGGCAGCCTCGCCCTGCCCACAGCTGGTGAATACACGTTCTACCTGACTTCCGATGATGCCTCTTACCTGTGGCTGGATAATGCCGCCCGGGTTTCGCCGCCGCGGCTGCCCCAGGCCGCCATCAACAACGGCGGCCGCCACGGGCCTACCACGCAGTCGGTGACGCTGACGCTGGCCGCCGGCCTGCACGACTTCGTGGTGTTGTTCGGGGAGGATACCGGGGCCAACCGGCTGGTGCTGGAATACGAAGGGCCCGGCATAGCCCGACAAGTGGTGCCCGGCGGCAATACCTGCACCGCTGCCACTGGCGTACCCTTGCCCGTACAGCTGGTCCGCTTTGAGGCCACGGCTGCCGGCGGCTCCGTAACCGTTGATTGGGCCTCGGCTCAGGAAGTCAATAGCCTAAAGTATGTGGTGGAACGTTCCCGCAATGGGGTGGTCTTTGAGCTAGTGGAAAGCCGCCCGGCCATCGGCAGCAGCAGCCAGCTGCAGCGGTACCGGCTCACTGACCGGGCCCCGCTGCCCGGCCTGAGCTACTACCGGCTGCGCCAGGTTGACAAAGACGGCAAAGAGTCTGTTTCGCCCGTTGCGGTGGTGCAGGTAACGAAGCCTAATGCGCTAACCGCGGCTGTCTTTCCCAACCCGAACCACGGCAGCTTTGCGGTGCGGGTGCAGCAAACGACCGCCGAACCTGCCCGGCTGGAGCTGGTAAACCTGCAGGGGCAAGTGGTGTACCGGCAGCAGCTGCCGGCCGCCGCCATTGCCGAATACGACCTGCGCATACCTGGCCTGGCTACGGGCCTGTATCAGCTGCGGCTGACGGCAGCTACCGGCGTGGTTACGCAGAAGGTCGTAATCGAATAACAACGCCTCACTTACAGCAAAAGGCCGGTTCTCATGGAGAGCAACCGGTCTTTTGTTGTACGTAGGCGAGTGGCTTTAGCCCCGCCGGACCCGCCCGCTGCCCAGGGTTTTGCTGTTGATAGTTGGGTTGCCGGTCACGACCACGTTGCCCGAGCCACGCAGGCTAGCATCGAGGCTGCCGGTTACGTTCAAATGGCAGTTGCCCGAGCCGCTGATACTGACCTTGCCGCTCTCGGAGCGTAGGTCGTTGGCCTTGACCGAGCCCGAGCCGTTGATGTCAACGAAGTGCGTAGGGCTGGTGCCGGCCGCGCTGATAGTGCCCGAACCCGAAACACTGGAGTGCAGTTCGGTAGCTTGCAAGGTGCTAACCTCCAGTCGCCCCGAGCCGCTGACCGCCAGCTGCAGCTTGCTGGCTTGAATGCTGCCCGCACGCAGTGTGCCCGAGCCATTTACGGTCAAACTGTTGATAGTCGGTACGGTGATGTACACCGTTATCTTGCCGAAAGTAGGGTTTTTGAGTCCTGGCGTGGTGCCAATCCGTAGCTTGCTATTGCTCACGGTCGTTTCCAGGCGGCTTAGGTCTTCGGGGGAGCCTTCCACTTCCACTTTTTGCGGGCTGCCTTGGGTAACAATTACCGTAGCTGAGTTAGCCAAACTGATTTCGGTAAAGGCTGCTACTTCTCGTACTTCCCGGCCGGCGGCCCGGGCCGGCACTACGTGAAATAAAACGGCAACGGCGACTAATAAGCCCGATAATAAGCGGCGAAACGTTTTCATTGGCATTGATTGCGGGGTGAAATAGTAGGTATGATTGGCAAGATGCACCGAGCACGGTAGTCGTTGCCTGCGCCGGGTAGAGAGCAGGCCGACGTTGGGGAAAGGTAGCAGAGAGTTGACGTAAAATTTCCACCTTTAGGACCTTCCTTTTTTGCTACTAGGCCACTATGCACCCGCACGAAGAACTGCTACACCGTTTCTACCAGGGCTTTCAGCGCCGCGACCATGCGGCTATGGCTGCCTGCTACCACCCCGAAGCCACCTTCGACGATGCTGCCTTTTCTCTGCGGGGTGCTGATATCGGGCTGATGTGGCGCATGCTCATCGAGCGTGGTAAGGATATGCAGCTGACCTACAACCATCTGCAGGCTGACGAAAACGGGGGGCGGGCCGTGTGGGATGCCTACTACTCTTTCTCTCAAACCAAGCGGCGCGTGCACAACCACATCAACGCCCGCTTCACCTTCAAGGATGGCAAAATCCTGACGCACCACGACCATTTCAACTTCTGGCGTTGGAGTCGGCAGGCCCTGGGGCCCATCGGCTGGCTGCTGGGCTGGACGCCTTTTTTGCAGCAGAAAGTGCGGAAGTCGGCTGCCGAAGGACTAGCGCAGTTCAAAGCCTCCCGAGGGGTTTAGAGTTTGTTATTGCGTGGGCCGAAGCCATCCGTCCTCTGGAATGTGCTGAGTTCTCCTAATGTGAAAAGCCCTTTACCGCGCGAGCAGTAAAGGGCTTTTCTGGTAAAAGAACGTTTGTTACTAGCAGAGGACGGATTGCTTCGGGCTGCTCGCAAGGACTGGTAAACCCCAATAGCTCGGGAACCCTACCAGATTTTCACCCGGGCGCTGTCGGGGCGCCAAAGCTTCTGGCCTTCCTTTACCTGGAAGGCTTCGTAGAACTCGGGCACGTCGGCGAAGGGGCCGTTAACGCGGTACTGGGCGGGGGAGTGCACGTCGGTGAGGATGCGCTGGGCCAATACCTCGTTGCGCTGGTGGTTTTGCCAGCCCAGGGCATAACCCAGGAAATAACGCTGGGTGGGCGTCAGGCCGCCGATTTTCTCGCCTTTCTTATACTGCTCGGTCTTTTTGAAAGCATCGAAGGCAATGACGATGCCGCCCAGGTCGGCAATGTTCTCGCCGGCCGTAGCCTTGCCGTTGATGTGTAAGGAGTCCAGTACGGTGTAGCCGTTGAACTGGCGCACGATGCCGTTGACGCGCTGCTGGAAGGCGGCCCGGTCCTTTTTGCTCCACCAGTTGCGCAGGTTGCCTTTTTCATCAAACTGGCTGCCTTCGTCGTCGAAGCCGTGGGTGAGCTCGTGGCCGATGGTGCTGGCCCCGGCGTAGCCGTAGATAATGGCGTCGTCGGCGTTTTTATCCTCGAGGCCGGGAATGGCGAAGATGGCGGCCGGCAACACGATTTCGTTATTGCTGGGGTTGTAGTAGGCGTTGTAGGTCTGGGGCGTCATGTCCCACTCGGTACGGTCCACGGGCTTGCCCAGCTTGTTGATATTGTAACGGTACTGCCACTCATTGGCGCGCATCACGTTGGCCAGGTAAGAGTCGCGCTTGATTTCCAGGGTCGAATAGTCGCGCCACTTGTCGGGGTAGCCTACCTTGGGCGTAATCTTGGTGAGCTTCACTAGAGCTTTCTGCTTGGTTGAGTCGCTCATCCAGTCCAGGGCCTGAATATGCTCCCGGAAGGAGGCCACCACGTTTTCCGTGATTTTGGCGTAGCGCTCCTTGGTTTCGGGCGTGAAGTACTCTTTCACGAACAGCTGGCCCAGGATTTCACCCATGCCGCTTTCCTCTTCGTCGAGCACCCGTTTCCAGCGGGCCCGCTGCTGCTTGCTGCCTTGCAAAACTGTGCCGTAAAAGCGGAAATGCTCGTCGTCGATGGGGCGGCTGAGCTGGCCGGCAAAAGCATTGACCAAGTGCCACTGCAAGTACGCCTGCCACTGCTCCAGCGGCACCGATTTGAGCAGCTGCCCGGCTTTCTGGTAAAACTCGGGCTGGCCGACAATCACCGTATCGGTCTTGAGCTCCATCTGGGCCAGCCAGGGTTTCCAGTCGAGGCCGGGCGTGATTTTGCCCAGGTCGGCTACGCTGCGCTTGTTGTAGTTGGCGTACGGGTCGCGCAAATCTTCCAGCTTGCGCGAGGAGCCGGCCAGCTGGGTTTCGAGCTGCATGATCTGAGCGGCATGGCGCTGGGCCGTGACGGAGTCCTGGCCAGTGAGCTGCAGCATACGGGCCACGTGGCGCACGTACTCCTTGCGGATATTGCTGGTGCGGGTATCCTTGTTGAAGTAATAGTCGCGGTTGGGCAGGCCAAGGCCGGCCTGATACAGGTGCAGGGCCATTTTGTCGCTGTTCTTGGCGTCCTGCCCTACGTAAAGGCCGATGAGGGAATTCACTCCCAGTACCTTGTGGCGGGCCACCACGCTCTGCACATCGGCCACCGACTTGATGGCGGCAATCCGGTTCAGTTCGGGCTTCAGAGGCGCAATGCCTTGCTTGTCGATAGTCACGGAGTCGAGGCCGGTGGCCCAGAAGTCCCCGATTTTCTGCTGACTCGTACCGGCCGTGGCGTTGGCCTTGGCGGCTTCCTCGTTGAGGGCGCGCAGGCGGGCGTACACCTCGTTCTGCACTTCCTTGCCGATGCCCCAGGAGCTTTCGGAGGCCGGAATGGGGTGCTTTTTGAGCCAGCCGCCGTTGGCGTAGGTGAAAAAGTCGTCGCCGGGGCGCACGGTGGTGTCGAGGTTGGCTTGCAATAGGTCGGGCTGGCCAGTGCTGCCAGAGTTGGCGCCGGAGTTACAACCGGCCAAGGCCAGACCCAGCAAGGGAGCCGCCAGCCGCCAGGGCCGGAGCAAGGAAAAAGAGCGCATAGGGGAAGGGTGAGTAAAGAAAGAATAGGGAAAGCAATATACTGCGCCGCCCGCACTCCTGCGCCGGTAAGTTCTCATCTTTCGGGCTTCAGAGTCAGGCAGTGGGGCGCTACCGGCCACGGGCCGCAAGTTGGCCCTTGGCAGTAGCCGGTATAAGGGTCGCGCCGGGTAGGGGGGAGGTTGCTCAACGGGAACGTCAGCGGGCCGTATTTGCTGGGTAACCCTTGCGCCCGGATCGGTTCCTATGGTCCCGTTCCGGCAATTTGCCTTGTGTATGCTCAAACTGCTCCTGCTCAACTTTGCCCTGGCCGCGTACCTCACCGGCGTTATCTGGATGGTACAGCTCGTGCATTACCCAGGCTTTGCCCAGGTATCAGCGGCGGGCTTCGGGGCGTTTCATCAGGCCCACCTGCGGCGCATGGGCTGGGTGGTCATGGGCCCGATGGTGGCTGAGCTGCTGCTGAGCGGCTGGCTGGCCTGGAGTGGGCAGGCACTGGGGCCGGCCGTGTGGTGGAGCCTGGCGCTGGTCATCGTTATCTGGCTGGTGACCTTTTTTATTTCGGTGCCGTTTCATAACCGCCTAGCCCAGGACGGCTACAACTACATTACCATCGACGGGCTGGTGCGCACCAACTGGCTGCGGACCCTGGCCTGGACGATTCGGGCCGTGGTGCTGGGCGCGTTGCTCTGGCAGCAGCTGTAGCCCGCTGTCATTCTTCTACCTTTGCCGTTATTCCCGCCGTTTCTGCCCCATGCTTCCTCCCGTCGCCGCCTTTTTGCCCGAACTCCAGTTTCAGACCAGCCGCAGCAGCGGGCCGGGCGGGCAGAACGTGAACAAGGTCGAGTCCAGGGTCGAGCTGCGCTACCATATCAGTGGCTCCCAGTTGCTCACCGACGAGCAAAAGCAGACCCTGCTGGAAAAGCTGGCCTCCAAGCTTACCACCGAGGGCGAATTGCTGCTCTCGGCCCAGGAAGACCGGAGCCAGCTACGCAACAAGGAAATCGTGGTGCAGAAGTTCTACGAAACCCTGCGCAAAGCTCTGCACAAGCCCAAGGCTCGTAAGGCGACCAAGCCCAGCAAGGGTGCCGTGCGGGCCCGTCTCGAGTCCAAGAAAAAGCACAGCGAAAAGAAAGCCGGCCGCGGCAAGCTGGACTTCTAATTTCTAGTTTAAATCAAGGCCGAAGAGCACGCCGAACCAGGGCTTGCGCTGGTAGAGCCACTGGCTGCCATCGGGACCCAGGAGCTGGTCGAAGCCCACGGCCAGACCCAGGTTGAAAATGCGCGCGTCGTAGATGGTAGCTGCCCCGGCGTGAACCACGAAGCCTTCGTACTCAACGCCGGTGCCGGTCTGACGCAGCACGTCGGCACTGACGGCCGTGGAGCCTAGGCCGGTAAACAAACCGTAGCCCAAACCCACCGTTCGAATCTGGGGAACGTGGTGCCCATCAAGCAGCTGCCGGCCGTTGACGTGGTAGAAGTCGAGGCGGCGACCGAAGTACAACGCTGCGTTGAAGTTGGTATTGAGCTGTACCGGCACCGGACCCTGGGCGGGCGGGCCTTGAAGGGAATCGTAAACACGTCGAGGTCGAACTTGCGCTGCACCAGGATGACGTGCCGGCCGCGGCGCACGGCGTAGCTAAAGCGGTGCGGCCCGACGTCGGTCTTGGATTGGGCAAAAAACCGGAGCGAGTCCTGGTTTTGCTCCACGTACAGCGCCCGGTCAGCGCCCACGGCGGTGGTCAGAGCTGGGTCGTTGGTTCGCAAGAACTGATAGTCGCCGGGCTCCAGGGTGGGCACCCGCCCCACGGCGGCACAACCCGCCACGAGCCCGCCCATACCGGCCAGCAAGCCGCCGTGCAGCAGCCGGATCAGCAGCGGGCGGCGCAACTTGTAACCCAACATGTAGTGATGCAAAGCCATACCGGCCGCGAGTAAAAGAAGAAAGAAACCTACCGAGAGGCCGCGAAGCTACGCCGGGTTCGTCAAATCCAGCCTTTGCGCTTAAACCACCAGTAGATACCCACCGAAATCAGCAGCATAGCCCCTATGGCACCGGGGTAGCCAAGCTGCCAAGTCAGCTCGGGCATGTACTGAAAGTTCATGCCATAGACCCCGGCAATAAAGGTCAGGGGCAGGAAAAAGGCCGAAAACACGGTCAGCACCCGCATCGTCTCGTTGGTGCGCTGCGAGGCCAACGACAAATACAGGTTCACCAGGTTGGTAGCCCCGTTGTCGAGCTGCTGGTAGAGCGTTTCTACTTTCACCAGCAAATCCTGGGTGTCTTGCAGCAGGATGGCGTCGGCTTCATTGAGCTCATGACCCGCCGCGGCCCGCAGACTTTGGCGGCGCAGCATGGTCAGAATGTCGCGGGTGAGGAGCAGCAGCTGCCGGGCCGCGGAGGCTTTGCGCTTCAGAAAATACAAACCCTGCAAAGCATCGGGCACTTCACGCTTGAGAAAGATTTCTGCCTCGTAGGCATCGAGCTGCCGGGTCAAAACCAGGGCGGGCTGCACGTAGCTGTTCAGGGCGTAGCGCACCAGGTGAATGGCCACTTCCACCGGCGAGTTGCATTCCCCGCCGGGCGTGCGGGCCACGCTTTTCAGCTCATTCAGCACCGGGTGGGGCCGCCGGTGTACCGTAATGAGGTAGTCGGGCGTGTAGAAAATGGCAATTTTGGTGCTCAGCTCCTGAATGGTATCCGCCTGCGGGTTGTCGGGCACGCTGAACACGCGTAGTATCACGAAGTTCAGCCCGTGCGTGGCTTCGAACTTGGGCAGGTGCGTTGGTTCTAGGCAGTCGATTACCAGCGAATCGGGCAGGTCGTATTGAGCTGCCACGGCCTGCAGTTCAGCCACGGTAGGGCCAGTTAGGTCGAGCCAGCCGAAGTGGCAATCCTGCCGGGTGAGAAGATCTTCCGTCATAAGCTAGAGGGCATAAAAAAAGCAGCTGCCCGCTCCGGGCCCGGAGCGGGCGGCTGCCCCCTTCATACGGCTGCCGCTTAGAGCAAGGTGCCGCGCAGCACCATCGTTGCCACCGAGAAGTAGATAATCAGCCCGGTCACGTCTACCAGCGTTGCCACGAAAGGGGCGGACGAGGTGGCCGGATCCAGGCCCACGCGCTTGAGCAACATCGGCAGCATAGCGCCCGATAAGGCCCCCCACAGCACGATGCCCAACAGGGAAAAGCCCACTGTCACGGCAATCAGCAGCCAGTAGGGGCCAAAGTAGCCGGGGTCAATGTAGTTGGCCCAGAGAATGATGCGCAGCGAGCCGACTACGCCCAGAATACTGCCTAGTAGCAGGCCCGAAATGATTTCGCGCCGCATCACCTGCCACCAGTCCGAAAGCGTGAATTCGCCCAGACTCATGGCCCGGATGATAAGGGAAGTGGCCTGGGAGCCGGCATTGCCGCCGGCCGAAATGATGAGCGGAATAAATAAGCCCAGCACGGCGGCCTTCTGCAAGTCGTCCTCGAAGTGGTGCATGGCCGAAGTGGTCAGCATCTCGCCGATGAGCAGAATCACGAGCCAGCCGGCCCGCTTCTTCACCATGCTCCAGATGGACGTCGCCAGGTAGGGCTCGTCCAGGGCCTCCGAGCCCCCGAGTTTCTGAATGTCCTCGGTGTCTTCCTCTTCCCGGATATCGAGAATGTCGTCAATCGTGACGATGCCGAACAGTACGCCCTCGTCGTTGACCACGGGCAGCGCCACCCGGTCGTTTTTGCGGAACACGTCGATGGCCGCTTCCTGGTCCTGCATGGCGTTCAGGCTCACGTAGCGGCGGTCCATGAGCTCACTCACGCGCTTGTCGGGGTCGGCCAGCAGAAACTCCCGGATGCGGATGTCGTCGATGAGCACGCCGCGGTTATCGGTTACGTAGAGCATACTCAGGGTTTCCGACTGACCGCCGTGGCGGCGGATGTAGTCGAGCACCTGCTGCACGGTCCAGTTTTCGCGAATAGCAATGTAGTCGGGCGTCATCAGGCGGCCTACCGAGTACTCGGGGTAGCCCAGCAGCTCCAGCGTCACCTTGCGCTCGGGCTCCGACAAAGTCTGGATCAGCTCCTTTACGAAGTCGTCGGGCAGAAACTCCAACAGGGCCGTCCGGTCATCGGGCGACATCTCGTTGAGAATGTCCGAAATCTTGTCCTGGGAAAGGTTGGCCAGAAAGTGGCGCTGAATGTCCAGGTCCAGGTATTCAAATACCTCGGTGGCCAGCTTGAGCGGCAGCAGCCGGAACACGATAAGCTGCTCCCGCTCCTCCTCATTCTCAATCAGCTCGACCAGCTCCGAGGGTTCAAATGACTTGAGAGCTTCCTTTAATTTAAAAAACTCGCCCTCCTGAATCAGGGACGTAATCTGGTCAGTAGTTGGATGCTGATTCATGGAATAAGTCAGGAGGGAGGTGCTTCGCTAGGCAGCAGATTGAGTGAATAATTCGGCGCGCAAAAGTAGGCCAAAAAAATGGGCCGGCCGCGCCGGTTTCCGTCATTTTTCCTAACCCCAAACACCCCGCCGCAATTCCCAAGCTGCCCGCTAACGGTTGGATTTATCCGCGGTAAGCGCCGCCGTAGCTGCTGCCCAGCCTGGTGCGGCTGGCTACGCTTGCACGGGCGCCCGGCCGGCCTCCAGGGCCCCCTACGGGGCTGTCAAGCGGAATTATAAGCCGGGTCGGCGCCAAAAAATGCGGCGTGGTAAAGTTCGCGGCCTCAGCCAACTAGGCCGCCCCAGCGCGGTTCGGCGAAAGTCCCGAGCTCAACGGTCGTAACTCCGGGCCTTACCCGCCGTTGGGATTTTAATATCCCCTGTACATTTGAACCCGTTAGCCCTGCTCGTTATGCCCCAGTCATCTGCGTCACCCCTCGGAACGCTCGTTGCCCTCGGTGGCGGCGACGATGATGCCCTGCTGGCCCTGCTCGTCGATATGCTAGCTGACCCCGAGGCCTCCATCCTGATCCTGGCCATGGCCGCCAGCGACGCTACGGCTACGGCCCACAACTATGCCAAAGCCCTGCGCGAGCTAGGCGCCACCAACGTGTGCCATGTCAAAATTGATGAGCGCCACTCCGCCGACAAGCCCGCTTACCTGCGCCGGCTCAAGGAAGCTCGCCTGGTATTCTTCACCGGCGGCGACCAGGAGATGATAACTGAATTTTTGCGCGACACCGAATTTTTGCGCGAGCTTACCCACCGCTACCACACCCAGGATGGCTTTATCGTGGCCGGTACCAGTGCTGGCGCTTCCGTGATGCCCGAGCACATGCTCGTGTCGGGCTACGGCTGGCGGGCCCTACGCAAGGGCGGAATCCGCACCGACCACGGCCTGGGCTTGCTCAGCAACGTGCTGATTGATCAGCACTTTGTGGAGCGTGGCCGCTTCGGACGGCTGGCGCACGCCATGCTCACGCACTCCATGTGCCTGGGGCTGGGGCTGGCCGAGGAAACCGGAATTATTATCCGGCACGGGCAGGAAGCCGAGGTGTTTGGCGACGGCGTCGTGATGGTTGTTGATGGCAAACACATGCACGGCAACAACCTGGGCCGTATCGGCCGCGGGGAGCCCGTGGCCGCGCAGGATTTTCGGGTGCACCTGCTCGTAAGCGGACAGCGGCTTAACTTGAAGACCCGACAAGTAGTGAACCAAGAATAATAGCTGCATTTTTGAGACGTTTTACTGCCAATTCGCCGGTAGTAGAAATAGTCGGCACGCCTACTACTTAATTCTTTTTTCTCGCTACATTTAGTCCCACAACCCGTCATTCTCACCCTTTTTTCTGTGTTATGAATCTAAAAACTCTACTCCTCGCGGGTGGTGCGCTACTCTCGGGTACGGCAGCCTCGGCAGGTGGCTATCAAGTGTCGCTGGCCGGGATAAAGAACAACGGCATGGGCGGCGTAGGTGTAGGTCTTTCTCTGGACCAGGCCGCTATGTTCTACAACCCTGGCGCCCTGGCAATGGTCCGGGAGCGAGGCGTACAGCTCGGTGGCAACCTCACGTTTGCTCGCAACGCCTTCGTGGCGGAAGGCAGCAGCACGCAGCGCGAGCTGCGCAACTCGGTTGTTACTCCCTTCAGCCTGTTTGCCGGCTACGGCCCGGCCGAAGGCAAATTTCGCGCGGGTATTGCCGTCTACACGCCTTTCGGCAGCAAGCTCCAGTACGCCGAGGGCTGGGAAGGTCGCACTTCCCTGACCGACATCGACCTGAAGTCCGTGTTTGTGCAGCCTACTTTCAGCTACGCCCTGACCGACCAGCTGAGCGTGGGTGCGGGCCTGGTGGTGCTGGCCTATGGCGCCGTAAACCTGCAGCGTGATGTACCCTTGCCGGACTCCTACGGGCACATTGAGCTTGATGGCAAGGCCAAAACCAAGCTCGGCTACAATGCGGGTATCTTCTTCAAGCCCTCGTCCAAGCTGACGCTGGGTATTAGCTACCGCTCCAAGATTGATGCTCAGGTTGAGGATGGCGACGTGACGTTTACCAATATCTCGCCCACGTTTGCTTCGCGCTTCCAGGCTACCAAATTTGCCGCTACGCTGCCTTTGCCCGCTACCACCAGCCTGGGGATAGGCCTGATGCCCACGGAGAAGCTGACCTTCGGCGTCGACATCAACTACGTGAACTGGAGCGCCTACCGCACCCTGGAATTCAGGTTCGACCAGCAAATCAACGGCTCGACGGTTTCGAGCTCCAAGCGTTTCTACCAGGATGCCTTTACGTTCCGCGTGGGTGGCCAGTACAAAGTAACCGACGCCTTCACGGCCCGCATTGGTGGTGCCTACGACAACTCGCCGGTGAAAGATGGCTACGTAACGCCCGAAACCCCCGATGCTGACCGTATCAGCGGTACGGCTGGCGTGTCTTACGCCTTTGGCGAGCATTTCAGCGTGGATGCTTCCACGCAGTTTGTGAGCCTGAAAAAGCGCACCCAGACGGCCCAAGACCTGCAGAACAACCAGACCACGGACCGCGTGGCCGGTACCTACAAAACCAACATCGTGATTCCGGGCCTGGGCCTGAATTACACCTTCTAATCATCCTTCGCCTCTCGACTCATGAATACGATACTGTTTCGCAAGTATGTGCCCTTCGTGGCACTGCTGGGGCTGGGCTTAACGGCATGCCAGCCCGATCTGGAAGACGATTTCAAGGCCAGTGCCGGTACGGCCGACTTCAGCCGCTACATCGCCGTGGGCAACTCCCTGACGGCGGGCTACTCGGATAATGGTCTGTACCTGGAAGGTCAGCAAAGCTCTTACCCGAATCTGCTGGCCATGCAGTTTAAGCAGGTTGGGGGCGGCGACTTTGTGCAGCCTTTGTTCAAGGCGGCCAACGGTAGTGGCTATCTGACAATAACCGGGTTTAATGCCGACGGAACGCCTCAGATTAACCCCGAAGCCAAAGACAATAATGGCACTTATGTAGCCCCTGGGCAGTTTGCCACCGGCCGGGCCTATACTGCTGCGGGTGTGCCACTGCTAGAGCGCTACGGTGCTACTGACAACCAGAACCTGGGCGTTCCGGGCATCCGCATTGCGGATATCACGACGGCAAGCTACGGCCGCCTCACCGGTACCAGCAACCCTTTGACGTTCAACTCCTACTTTGAGCGTCTGCTGCCTTCGGCCACCGATACCCGTTCGTACCTCGACTACGTAAAGAGCCAGGTAAGCGCGGTAAACCCGACTTTCTTCACTAACTGGTTGGGCAATAACGACGTGCTCGGTTTTGCCAGCACTGGTGGTACTGGTGCTCCTTTGACAGCCGTACCGGAGTTTACGACCAAGTACGGACAGATGCTGGATGCACTGACTACTGGGGGCGCGAAGGGCTTGGTAGCTACGATTCCAAACGTAACCAACGTGCCACTGTTTACGACCGTCCCAACTGCGGCCGTAATTGCCCAGGTTAGCGCTACGCCAATTCCTCCGGCCTTGGTTCCGGTAATTGCAAACCTACTGAAACTGCCTGCTGGCTCGCCGTTGCCGTCCGGTACCCGCTTTGGCCTCTATATCCGCACAGGTGCAGGTACTAATCGGGAAGCTACCGCCAACGATTTGCTGCTGCTGCCTGCACGTGGCGTAATCAACACGCCTTCGACCACCAGCCCATTCCCCAATGGTATTGGTTTAGTGATTCCTAACGCCGACGCGCCTACCACAGCAGCATTGGCTGCTTCGGCTAATGCTCTGGCCAGCAGCCTGGTATTGGATGCTGCCGAGACGAAAGCAGTTGTCGACCGTACCACGGAGTTGAACAACGTCATCATGACGGCTGCCAAGGCTAAAAACCTGGCCGTATTTGATGCCAATGCCTACTTTACCAGCATTGCCCGGACCGGGGTTATTACCAACGGTATCAACAACACGGCGGCCTTTGTAAGCGGCAACCTGTTTTCGCTGGACGGGGTGCATCCTACGCCTCGCGGCTATGCTTTGGTCGCTAACGAGATGATTAAGGTCATCAATGCTACCTATGGCGCCAGCGTGCCCCAACTGAATGCTGCGGCGTATCGGGGGGTGGAGTTCCCGTAACCCCTACACGGCCAAGCTAAGTTTGGAAAAGCTCCTTCCCGGTACCGGGAAGGAGCTTTTTTGCTATTGCTAAACAGCCAAAAACGCCAGCTTGGCTGCCTGCTCAATTAGGCTACCTTTGTACGCTGCTAGTTGTGTACCGTGAGAAAATGGGATTAGGAAAGTGTTTTTAACATTTTTCACCGGCTGGCGCAAAGAGCTCGTTTACCCTTTATCTACTTTTCTATGAAACGTTTACCTATTGCCATTCTGGCGTTGGCCTGTGCTTTTACGGCCTGTAAAAAAGAGGAGGACGCGGCCCCCTCCAGAGACACCCTGCTCACGGCCCGCAACTGGCGGCTAATTGCTCATGTCAGTAGTACTACCACCGGCGGCAAAACCACGACCTACGATGAGTTTGCCGACTACGACGCTTGTGAGAAAGACAACTTCACCAAATTCAGCCCTAACAAGACGCTGGTAGCAGACCAAGGGGCCATCAAGTGCGACCCGGATACCGACCAGCAGAGCAACGGCACCTGGGATTTTAACTCCGACCAGACCAAGCTCCTGCTGGATTCGCCCGACCTGGGCGGGTTGATTATCCCCTTCGAGCTGCTAGAGCTGAACTCGACAATGATGAAGCTGCGCATCACGCAAACCTACGGCACGGCTCCAAACACCGTGGTTGATACAGAAACCTACACATTCAATGCTTTCTAAGGTCAGATGTAGGGTTAGACCCTAATGCCCAAAAAAGCCCGTACTGCTAGCAGTACGGGCTTTTTTGCTTTTAACTTGCTGGCTATTTAACCCCCAATTGACTAGCAATGACGGCCGCGTGGTGGCGGCCATTTTCAATAAACCAGCGGCTGGTATTGAGGCCTCCGCAGACGGTACCGGCCAGAAACACCCCGGGTCGGTTAGTTTCGAACGTTTCAGGGTTGTGGGTTGGCGTGCGGGCCGCGTCGTCCTGAAACGATACGCCCAGGGCTTCGAGCAGACTGTAATCGGGGCGGTAGCCAGTCAGGGCGTATACGTAGTCGGCGGGCAGCAGCAACTCTCCCTCGGGCGTAGACACCGCAACGCCAGCCGCCGAAATGCCCAGGACCGTCGTGTTGTACAAGGCTTTGATCCGGCCTTCGGCAATGCGGTTGAGCAGATCGGGCCGAATCCAGTACTTGACCGACTCCGAGACGGCCGCGCCACGCACGACCAGCGTTACGTGCGCACCAGCCCGCACGAGCTGCAGCGCCGCTTTGGCCGCCGAGTTCTTGGCCCCAATCACCACTACCGACTGACCCATGTGGAGGTAGGGCTCCTTGTAGTAATAGCTCACGTGGGGCGCATCGGCGCCGGGTACGGGCAGGCGGTTGGGTACGTCGAAGAAGCCGGTGGCTACAATGACGTAGCGCGCGACCAGGCGGCCTTTCTCGGTCACGACTTCGTAGGCCCCGGGCTGACCTTCCAGGCCTAATACCCGCTCGTAGAGGCGTAGCGGCAGCTTTTCGGAAACGGCCACGCGGCGGTAATAGTCGAGGGCATCTTCGCGCAGCGGTTTGTAGTGGGCCGTAGGGAAGGGGTAGCCACCGATTTCGAGCAACTCGGGCGTGGAGAAAAACTCCATGTTGGTAGGGTAGCCCACCACGGAATTGACCAGCGCGCCCTTGTCCACCACGCAGACGGTGAGGCCCCGGCGCTGTACTTCCAGGGCACAGGCCAGGCCCACGGGGCCGGCCCCGATAACCACGGCATCGTAGGCAGCCGGCGTGGCTCCGGCAGAATTAGCATTTTCAAGCATATCAGGTCTAATACCAGTTGCCGGGGCTTCTGGTTTACAGAAAAACGAACCGTGGCAGCCTAAGCCCGACCGTCGGAGCTAGGCGGAAGCCCGGCCGCGCGTAACTCGGTCCACTCTTAGTTCCAGCTGAAACTGCGTAACTTGGCTGTTCATTCCGCAGTTGGCCTGTTATGCACCGTCTACGTCTGTTTTTGCTCGTGTTCGTGGTTTTGGGTCTGGGAGCGGGCTGCAAAAAGGAAAAGACCGATTTGAAAGCCGCCCTGCTGACCGGCAAAAACTGGCAGATAACGGCCATTGCCATTACCTCGACGGGCTCCCAGACTGGCACCGTCGACGGCTACGCGCTGCTGCAGCCCTGCGAAAAAGACAATTACCTGCGCTTCAGCTCCGACAAAACCCTGGTCCTAAACGAGGGCGCCAGCCGTTGCCCCGATACTGAACAGCAGTCGGCCGGCAGCTGGGATGCCCGCTCCGACTACAGCACACTAACTATTCAGCTGAACCGCTACAGTCGCATTGCAGGCATCCAGATGGACATCGTGACGCTGGAAGAAAACCAACTCGTGCTGAAAAGCACCGTAGTGCAGCCCGACCAGACGGTGGTTACCACGACTACGTTCAGCGGGCAATAAGCAAGCTGTTATGTAACCCAGGCCAGGGCCAGAATCCGCGCGGGTTCCGGCTTTGAGCTGAGCATTGCCGGATAGCCGCTTAGGGGCGTACGTCTGAATTATAACTTCCGCTTCTTCCCTTGCAGGGCCCCTGTCGACCACAAAGCCGTGCCGATGAGCACGGGTTGGAAAAATAACCGGCCCAGCCGCTTGGCGTCGGTATCGAGGCCGAAGGCGGAAAGGTGGTGCGTGTATTGGTGAATGTTGCCGGGAAATACTGCCGCGTAGAAAGCTCCTAAGCCCAGGCCCATTTCCCGGCGCCGCCGCTTCCAGAGCAGCAGGGCCAGCCCGAGGCCAATTTCAACCACGCCCGATTGCAGTACCACAGTGTCCTTGTCGAACGGGACAAAGTCTGGAACTTGGGCCTGAAACTCGCGGCGGGCAACGGTGAGGTGGCTGACACCGGCCACGACCATGAAGGAGCCCAGCAGGACGCGGGCCAGGTTTTGAGCGGTGGAAGTAGAAGTCTGCTGAGGCATAGGATTTTCAGGTCGACAGTGGAAACGTGGTGTTCGGCTATACGCGGCCTTGTGGTGCATCGGGTAGAATGCAGGCGAAAAAAGCCCGCTCCGCGGCGCTTGCTGCTACGGAACGGGCTTTTCATTTCACCCAGGCCTCAGGGTAAGGTTGGGCTACTGCTAGTGGGCCTGCAGCCAGTTCTGGCCCGTGCCCACTTCTACTTCCATCGGCACGCTCAGGGGCAGGGCCCCAATCATGAGCTCCTTGATGCGCGGAATGATGTAGTCGACCTCCGACTTGGGCGCGTCGAACACCAATTCGTCGTGTACCTGCAGAATCATCTTGGTGCCCAGGTTTTCCTTGTCCAGCCACTCATGGATGCGGATCATGGCAATCTTGATGATGTCGGCGGCGGTACCCTGGATGGGGGCGTTAATGGCGTTGCGCTCGGTAAAGCCGCGCAGCGTGGCGTTGCGGGAGTTGATGTCGCGCAGGTAGCGGCGGCGGCCCAGCAGGGTTTCGGCGTATTCCTGCTCCCGGGCCTTATTGATGCTGGCATCCATGAACTGCTTCACGGCCGGGAACTCCTGGAAGTAAGCGTCGATGATGTCCACGGCTTCCTTGCGGCCGATACCCAGGCGCTGGGCCAGGCCAAAGGCCGAAATACCGTAGATGATGCCGAAGTTGACGGTCTTGGCCTTGCGGCGCATTTCCGAGTCAACCTGCTCCAGCGGCACCTTGAATACCTTGCTGGCCGTGCTGCTGTGGATGTCGATGCCCTGGCGGAAGGCCTCAATCATGGTGGCGTCCTTGGAGAAGTCGGCCATGATGCGCAGCTCAATCTGGGAGTAGTCGGCCGCTACCAGCGTGTGCTCATCATCCCGCGGCACGAAAGCCTTGCGGATTTCCCGGCCTTTCTCGGTCCGAATCGGAATGTTCTGCAAGTTGGGGTTGGTGCTGCTCAGGCGGCCGGTGGCCGTAACGGCCTGGTTGAAGCTTGTATGCACCCGACCGTCGGCCTCGCACACCAGCTGAGGCAAGGCCTCTACGTAGGTACTGCGGAGTTTGGTAAGCTGGCGGTGCTCCAAAATCAGGGCGGCCACGGGGTTTTCGGCGGCCAGCACGCTGAGTACTTCCTCACCGGTAGCGTACTGGCCGGTCTTGGTTTTCTTGATTTTACCGCCGCCGAGCTGGAGCTTGTCGAACAGGATTTCACCGAGCTGCTTGGGCGAGCCAATGTTGAACTCCTGGCCGGCGGCGGCAAAAATCTGCTTCTCGATGTCGGTGATGTAGCCCTGGAGCTGGGCCGAGTACTCGCCCATGGCGCTGGAGTCAATCCGGACGCCTTCGTACTCCACGTCGGCCAGCACCGGCACCAGCGGGTTTTCTACTTCGTTGAGCAGCTTGAGCAAGCCCAGGGCCGCCAGCTTGGGCTCGAAGACATGCTTGAGCTGCAACGTCACGTCGGCATCTTCGCAGGCGTAGTCAGCCACCTCGGCGGGCGGTAGGTCGGCCATGGTTTTCTGCTTTTTGCCCTTGGGTCCAATCAGCTCGATGATGGAAACTGGGGTGTAGTGCAGGTAGGTTTCGGCCAGCACGTCCATGTTGTGGCGCATGTCGGGCTCCAGCAGGTAATGAGCCAGCATGGTGTCAAACAGTGGCCCGCCGATACGGATGCCGTAGTGCTTGAGAATGGTCAGGTCGTACTTAATGTTCTGGCCAATCTTGGTGATGCCCTCGTGCTCCAGGAAAGGCCGGAACTCGTCGACCAGGGCCTGGGCCGCGTCCTGGTCGACGTGGGGCACGGGCACGTAGTAGGCCTCGCCGGGCAGCCAGCAAAAGGATAGGCCTACCAGGCGCGCCGTCATCGTGTCGAGGCCGGTAGTCTCGGTGTCGAAGCTGACTTCCTTTTGCAGCAGCAGAAACTTGAGCAGGTCCTGGCGCAGCGCAGGCGTGTCGATGAGGTGGTAGTTGTGGGGTACTTCGGCCAGGGTGCGGCGCACGATAGGGCCAGTGTCCTCGTCTTCCTCAATAAACTCAGTGATGCCTACGGGCGCGGCAAACAGATTGGCCTGGTGCCCAGCGCCGGTCGGCACGAGGCTTTTCTTGCCTTTGGCCGGGCTGATGGGCGTGGCTGAGGTGCGGGCCGGGCCGGTTTTGAGCACCCGGGCAGCCAGCTGGCGGAATTCGAGCTCATCAAACAGGGCAGTGAGCTTTTCCTCGTCGGGCACGGAGCAGCACAGCTCCTCGGGCTCGAAGGGAATGGGCACGTTGACGTGAATCGTCGCCAGATCCTTGCTCAGCAGGCCCTGCTCGGCGAAGTTGCGCACATTTTCCTGTTGCTTGCCCTTGAGCTGGTCCACGTTGGCAATCAGGTTTTCGACCGAGCCGTACTGCTTGATCAGGGCCTTGGCCGTCTTCTCGCCAATGCCGGGAATGCCGGGAATGTTGTCGGAGGCGTCGCCCTGCAAGCCCAGGATGTCGGTAACTTGGTCAACTCGGTCTATTTCGAAGCGCTGCAGCACGTGGTCCAGGTCCAGCACCTCGGCCGAGTTGCCCATGAAAGCGGGCCGGTAAATCTTGATTTTCTCGGTGACGAGCTGGCAGTAGTCCTTGTCGGGCGTCATCATATACACCTCCTCGAAGCCGTGTTCCTCGGCGCGCTGGGCCAAGGTGCCAATCACGTCGTCGGCCTCGAAGCCATCCACCATCAGAATTGGGATGTTGAAGGCCTGGATAATCTTTTTGATGTAGGGAATGGCTGTGCCGATGTCCTCGGGCATGGCCTGGCGCTGGGCCTTGTACTCGGCAAACTGCTCGTGGCGGAAGGTCTTCTTGGCCGCGTCGAAGGCTACGCCGATGTGGGTGGGCTTTTCCTTTTGCAGCACTTCCACCAGCGTGTTGGTAAAGCCCAGCACGGCGCCGGTATTCATGCCCTTGGAGTTGATGCGCGGGTTCTTGCTAAAGGCAAAGTGGGCCCGGTAAATCAGGGCAAAGGCGTCGAGCAGGAAGAGCTTTTTGCGGGGTTGGGTGGCGTCGGTCATAGTAGGAGCGAAGGTAGGGAAGGCAGCCGGAGAAGGAAAACCAGCCGCCCGAAGGATGGTTTGCCAAGCTGCTTTACGCAGAATAAGGCTGAACCGCCGCCGCCGGCTTAACTTGCTGAAAACCCAAGCTGTTTTTACCGCCTATTGCTGAAAATACCTTGACTCCTGCTTGTCTGCGCGTTTCTAGGAAGCTCAGCCGGTAGTACCCGTCAGCAAGCAGCGGTACCCTAAATAAAAGCGTCGTGGTATTCTGCCACGGCGCTTTTCAGTAGGTACGTCCTGCTTTTCGCTAGCTTTGCTAATAAATTAATTGTCAATTATATGAGGAAACTACTACAAGCAGGCCTTATTCTGGCGTGCAGCCTTCTGGGAGCTACACAGGGTAGTGCGCAAGCCCTTGATGGAACATTCATCCGGCCCACCGTATTGCAATCGGCTACGGTAGACAATGCGGTGCAGCAAGCCGATGGCAAGTTCATCGTGGCCGGCAACTTTACCCGGGTAAACGGCGACGAGGTAGCCGGCCTGGCCCGGCTGAACGCCGATGGCACGGCCGATACCGACTTCAACAACACGACCTACAGCCGCTCCACTATCACCAAGGTCCGGCTTCTGACCAACGGGCAAATTATTCTGCAAGGCTACGGTAACCTTACCGTAGCTGGGCGGACCACCCATACGCTGGCTAAGATCAATGCCAATGGTACACCGGTGGCAGACTTCATGCCGGGCAGCGGCCCCGCCGGCTCAGGTCCGGCGGCACTCGACGTAGCGGCGGTGGCTGTGCAAGCCGACAACAAGATTGTGGTCGGCGGCAGCTTTGTCAGCTACAGCGGCGTGGTAGCCAAAGGCCTGGTCCGGCTGAATGCCAACGGCAGCGTCGATCAGGCATTCGCCACGGCCCTGGGTGCCGGCTTCACGCGCTCTGATGCCGTGGCGCCCATCGTGCGGGGCGTAGTGGTGCAGCCCGATGGCAAACTTCTGGTGTGCGGCAACTTCATGAATTACAACGGCTCGGGCCGGAGCGGGCTGCTTCGCCTCAACCCCGACGGTTCCCTGGATACCACTTTCAACCCGGTATCCAGCACCATGACCAGCGGCTTCGATATGCTGGCCGTAGCCCTCGATCCGCGCACCAATAACATCGTGGCCGCCACGACAAACTTTTCCAAGCAGCTGGTGCGGCTCACGCCCACCGGTCAGGAAGATGCCTCTTTTGCCCTAACCTCTAACCCGGGCTGCATAAGCTATGGCACCAGCAACAGCGATGAGCTGGCCGTAGATGCCAGCGGCCGGGTACTTCTGAGCAGTTGCTTTGGCAACTACGGTGGAGCCAATAACTCTTATCTGACGCGCTTTTTAGCCAACGGGCAGCCGGATACGCAGTTTGCCATTGGCAATAAGCTTGATGGCCGGGTGCTCAGTGTGCGGCCCTTAGCCAACGGCCAGGTGTTAATTGGCGGCAGCTTCAGCCGCTACGGCAGCCTCCACAATGTGAATATGCTGGTGCTCGATGCCAATGGCCAGGCACAATCTACCCCACTGCCCCGGCTGATGCAGACAGGTACCGTGCTGGCCATCAAGCAGCAAGCCGACGGCAAGTTGGTCGTTGGGGGCCGTTTCTGGGAGATTAACGGGCAAGCGGCCGCCAACGTAGCTCGCCTCAACTCCGACGGCACGCTCGACCCAGCCTTTGATCTGACGGGCGTAAACGGGCAGGTGCGCCAGGTGGCCATTGCCACGGATGGTCGCATCGTGGTCGGCGGTGTGTTTACCGCCACGGGTTCGGTGGCCAGCAATCAGGTAGCTCGTTTGCTGAGCGACGGTCGGCCGGATGCTACATTTACAGCTCCAGCACCCGATCCGCGGGGAGCAGCTACTGTTTTTGGGGTGTATGCTATGGCCCTGCAAACGGATGGCAAAGTGCTCAGAGGCGGCTCTAGCTTGAGCATCGGAGGGTATACCAGCACCATTCACCGATTGCTGCCCAATGGCGCTATTGATGCGGCTTATGCCACGCAGGCAGGTAGCATCGTGCCGGCTTCGACGGTATACGCCATCGAGAATCTGCCCGACAACAAGCACTACATAGCCGGGGCCGGCCAGGCAAACCAACCCAGCTTGGTTCGACTCAATGCTGACGGCAGCCGGGACAATAGCTTTGCGGCGGGTGTAGCGCCATCCAATGCCCCCATGACTATTCAAGTACTACAGTCCATGCCGAATGGTAAGCTGCTGGCGGGCGGCTCGTTTACCAGCTACAATGGCGCCTCAGCGGCGCAGTTGGTCCAGCTTAACGCCGACGGCACAGTCGATACGAACTATACCTTGCCCACCCTGACGGGCTCCGCAGTAGTGGCCCTGGCGCGTTATGCCAACGGCCGGGTGCTGGCCGGCAGCAGCTTTTTGAACGTGAACGGTGTGGCCCGCGGCTCTCTGGTGCGCTTTAACCCGGATGGCTCCTACGATGCTTCCTTCGCCAATGTGCTTACTAATGGTTTCCTGGGCTTCCCCTCACCCGGCGCGCTGGTACTGCAGGCCGATGAGAAAATTCTGCTCAGTGGCCTTAACCTGCTAATTGACGGGCAGAGCCGGGCGCCGCTCACGCGCCTGACGGCATCGAACGTGCTGGCTGTAAGCAGCCGGCAGAGCACGGCCCGTACCGAGGCCTGGCCCAACCCCGCTCATGCCGCGCTGCACCTGAGCCTGGAGGCTACAGCGAAGCCCAGCCAGGTAGTGCTGCTCGATGCGCTAGGCAAAACCGTGCTGAGCCAGCCCGTAGCCAGCCCCGAGCTAACCTTGCCCGTGCAGGAGTTGCGGGCGGGCATCTATCTGCTGCGCGTGCATTACGCCGATGGCCCTGTGACACGCCGTGTGGTATTGGAATAGCTCTGTTTTCTGTGCTACCTAAAAAGCCGCCGCTCTACACATGGGGCGGCTTTTTTGTGTCGTTTAGAATTGGAGTTGGCTGCCGCAAGAAGTCCTTATTGCAGAGCCGGGCCCGGTGCCAACTTATTTGCCTGGATAACCAGCGGCTGGAGCCGCTCGACGCAAGCCGAAGCGCTCAACACTGACCGGCCGGGCCCCGTACTGAGAGTACATGCGCTACATTTCTCTTGACCTCGAAACCACCGGCGGTAACCCCGCCCGCCACCAGATTTTGGAGCTGGCGGCCGTGGTAGAAGACACCAAGCACCTGCGGCCCTTAGCGGAGCTGCCGGCTTTTCGCCGGGTGGTGCGCCACCCCGAATACACGGGCACGGCCGGGGCCCTGGCCCTGAATGCCCGCCTGCTGGAAGAGCTGGCCCGCAAGGAGCCCAACCCCGAGCTGTGCCTGCCCGACGAGCTGCTACCCCAGCTGCGCGAGTTTCTGCTGCTCCACGGCTTCCGGCCCGACAAGAAAGACTGCGTGGCCGTGACAATGGCCGGTAAGAATATTGCCTCCTTCGACCTGGGCTTCCTGCGCTTGCTGCCCGGTTATGGTACCTTGGTGCGGGCTGAGCCGGCGATGCTCGACCCCGCCGCCTTTTACCTGAACTGGCGTAAAGACTCCCGCCTGCCCACGATGACTATCTGCAAGGCTCGGGCCCACTTCGAGGACAATACCGTGGCCCACCAGGCCCTAGCCGATGCCCTGGACGTAGTGCAGCTGCTGCGGCCGTTTTATGAGCTGCCGCTATATAAGCAGGTAGCCCCGGAGCAAGAAGGGGAGTAGGGAAGAGCAGTCGGTAGGTCAGGCTTTAAAGGTATATTGCGGGCCTTTTTACCTAACCTCATACTATCTGATGAGAATACGCTTACTCGCTCTGTTAACTTGTGGGATAATGAGTTGGACTACTGGCAGTGCTAGTGGTCAGACGGTGGATGCTAGCTTTCAGCCAACCACGCTCTACTCGCCTTCTGATGCGCGGGCGGCCGTTACCCAGCCCGATGGCAAACGCCTAGTAGTAGGCCAGTACACCCGCACCGATGCTGGTGTGGGTACGCAGCTGCTGGTGCGTTACAATGCCGATAATACCGTGGACCAGGCATTTGCGGCTAATGTAGCTTCGCTCCGCGGCTATATCTACAATGTGCGGGTACTGACTTCCGGCAAGCTCCTGCTCGTCGGTGATGGTACTATTACGCTCAACGGCCTGACGCGCCAGGACCTGATGCGGCTCAATGCTGATGGTACCGCCGATGCCAGCTTCAATGCAGGTTTGGCCAGTGGGAACAGCTCCAGCAATTGTTCGGCCGTGCAGCCTGATGGTAAACTGCTGATAGGAGGCGACTTTACCAGCTATAATGGCGTAGCAGTGAAATCCATTGTGCGTTTACAAGCCGATGGCGCGGTTGACCCAACCTTCAACGCAGATACGCCTTCTGGAAGTTACGCGCTGGAAATAACCCTGCAGCCTGATGGGAAAATTCTGGTTGGGTTTTATTACGGTGGCATAGTTCGGCTGTTACCGAACGGCGCTACGGATACTGGTTTTACCCCACCTGCTGATGTAAGAAGGGTGACCACGATTGGGGTGCAGCCTGATGGTCGTATCCTGATCGGCTACAAGGGGCCTGGACGTAGTACCTTAATTCGGGTGATGCCTTCTGGGGCACTGGATCCGACCTTTACCGCGCCTGGCAGAATGCTCTGGTACACGTACGAATCGGACTTGTTTGATGGGGAAAAACTAGTGGTAGAGCCTGATGGTCATATTCTTGTTGCGCTGGAAGGCCCCAATAACGGCACTACGCTGCAAACGTTGGTACGGCTCAATACCGACGGCACCCTTGCTACCTCCTTTAATTCGCCACTGCTTTCTTTGGCGGAGAAGCCCGAATATAACCATGACGACTTTGGCTACAAGATCAACTCAATACAACTGCAGGCCAATGGACAGGTTCTGGTAGCCGGGAGAAGTTTCCGACTTCCAGGGCGGCGCAATGCTGTAGTACTGCTCAATGCCAACGGTACCCTTGACTCGGCCTTCAACCCCGTACTGCTGGAGCAGGGTAGCGTGAGTAGCGTGGCGCAGCAAACAGATGGTAAGCTAATCGTTGGAGGTTACTTCGATGAGGTGAACGGGGTGCGGGCTACCAACTTAGCCCGTTTCAATGCTGATGGGAGCGTGGATGCTGCTTTTACCGGCTTGGCATCCCCACGGTTTACGGTGAGCAAGGTGAAGCTTCAGCCCGACGGCAAAATCCTGCTCCAAGGAATAAACCCCGTCACGACCAGCAATACGGATCGGCAACTTGACCGCCTGCTGACTACGGGAGCCCCAGATAATACCTTTCAGCCCGTGGCAAATACGAGTGTTTACACGTTTTGCCTGCTCTCCGACGGCCGTATTGTCATCAACGATAATTATCCTGGCCGGGTGAGTTGTCTGCTGGCTACCGGGCAGCCTGACCCCACTTTTACACCGCTCACCTTAACTGAGGCAGCACAACCAGTAATTACTGAATTGCCGAACGGTAAGATCTTAGTGTCCGGGTATTTCTACGAGGTGATGCAGAACGGTTACCGTCAACCTCTGAAATCTATAATACGGCTACAGCCCAATGGCCTGATTGACCCCTCTTTTTCCTCTCCGGTTCAGCAACTGCTGGAATTGTATACGCTGGCAATGGTAGTCCAGCCCGACGGCAAGATCGTGCTGGGAACTTACTTCCGGTCTAGTGAGCCGGCAACTGTACCGTATGGCCTATTCCGGCTGCTACCCGATGGGGCCAACGACCCTACCTTCACGGCAACCCCACCCATAGCGAATGGTTACGGTGCGATATGGGCCTTCGCCTTACAACCCAACGGCCGTATTTTGTTCAGCGCTAATGGGCAGGAGCTGGGTAGACTGCTGCCTAATGGACAAGCGGATCCATCTTTTGGAGCTGTCACCTTTGGTAGCGTGAATTTTTTCACTACTCCTGGTTATGGCGGAGGCCTGAATGATATCCTGATGCAGTCTGATGGCAACATTGTCGTCGGTGGGTACTTCAACACCGTAAATGGCCAGCCGACAGTGAGTCTAGCCCGCCTCACAGCCCCGAACGTGCTGCACGTAGCCAGCGCCCAACTCGAAGCCCGCACCCAGGCCTGGCCCGTGCCCGCCCACGAAACGCTGAACCTCTCGCTCGATGCCGCTGCCCAGCCCGAGTCGGTGCAGCTGCTCGACAACCTAGGCCGCACGGTGCTGCGTCAGTCCGTCGCGCAAGCCGAGTTGAGCGTACCGCTGCGGCAGGTGAAAGCCGGCGTGTATCTGCTGCGTGTGAACTACGCCAATGGGCCAGTAACCCGCCGTGTAGTGGTTGAGTAAACGAACTACTTAGCAAAGCAAAAAGGCCTGAACCACGTTGGTTCAGGCCTTTTTAGTTGGAATAGGAAGGAAGCTACCAGCTGCCGCTGGCGCCGCCGCCGCCGGAGGAGCCGCCGCCGAAACCGCCGAAACCACCGCCTCCGCCACCTCCAAATCCACCGCCGAAGCCGCCTCCGCCGCCAAACACGCCGCGGCCGCCGCTGAAGTCGCCGAAGATGATGGGCGGAATCATGCCGCCGCGAAATCCACCGCCCCGGCCACCTCGTCCACCGCCGCGGCTGCTGAGCAGGATGAAGAGCACGATGCCGCCGATGACCAGCCAGAACATCCAGCCCGAGCCGCTGGAATCTTGGCGCCGCTGTTGTTGCGGCGGGGTTTGGTCGGCCTGGTACTCACCCTTAGCTAGGGCAATGAGCTGGTCGGTGGCCCGGTCGAGACCTTCGTAGTAGCGCTCCTCTTTGAACGCCGGTACGATGGTGTTGGAAATGATGCGCTTGGCCAGGGCATCCGGAATGGCGCCCTCCAGGCCGTAGCCGGTCTGAATGCGTGCAAGGTGCTCCTGCTGGGCCACCAGTACCAGCACACCGTTGTTTTTGCCCTTCTGCCCGATCCCCCAGCCTTCGTAGAGGTTTTGGGAGTAGTTGGCAATGTCGTCGTCGCCGAGGCTAGGCACGGTTACTACCGCAATCTGCGAGGACGTAGAATCGTTGTAGGCCACCAGCTTCCGCTCCAGCGCGGCTTCCTCATCGGGCTGCAGCATGTTGGCCAGGTCATTGACCAGCCGGGGCGGATTGGGGCGGGGTGGTATTTGCTGGGCTCGGCTGGCTACGCTCAGCGTGAGGCCAACCAGCAGCAGCAGAAAACGGAACCAGTGCCGCAGCACGGGCGCGGGGGAGAGGTTGCTCATACGTGAGGCGGCGCAGGGTCGCCGTAGGAAATAGAATCGTCGAGCTCGTTTTTATCGGTCTTGGCGTTGTAGGGGAAGTAACGCTTGAGCTGCTCGCCCACCATGCGCACCCCCCGTTCCAGGCCCACTACGTACTTGCCGGCCCGAAAATGGTCGAGCACGGTTTCCTTGGTGGTTTCCCAGAAGTCGTCGGATACGGCTGCGTTGATGCCAGAGTCGCCGATGACGGCGAACTGCCGGGTTTGCCAGGCCAGGTAAAACAGCACGCCGTTGCGCTGGGCAGTCTTGTGCATACCCAGCTCGGCAAACACCTGGGCGGCGCGGTCCAGGGGTTCAGGCGTGGGGCAGGTATCTTCCAGATGCACCCGAATTTCCCCGGAAGTGGTGATTTCGGCTTGCCGGATGGCGGCCACCAACGCGGCTTCCTGCTCCGGGGTAATAGGATTGGTCATGGTGTGCGGTTTTTGGTGATTCATTTGCGGTTTTTGACTTCGGCCAATAAAAGGGCCAAAACCAAAAACCAGAAGCCAAAAACGACCTTAAAACTGTACCGTAGGTGCTTTCTGCGAAGCGGCGTCGGCCTCGAAGTACGGTTTTTCCTTGAAGCCGAACATCCCGGCGAATATGTTGTTGGGGAAGGACTTCACCGTGCCGTTGTAGTCATTGGTGACGGTGTTAAACTTGTTGCGCTCCACGTTGATGCGGTTTTCAGTGCCCTCAATCTGGGCCTGCAGCTCCTGGAAGTTGGCGTTGGCCTTCAGCTCGGGGTAGTTTTCCGACACGGCCAGCAGGCGGCCCAGGCCGGAGCTCACCTGGCTTTGGGCTTCCTGAAACTGCTTGATGTTTTCGGGCGTCAGGTTTTCGGCCGATAGCTGCACGCTGGTGGCCTTGGCGCGGGCGTTGATTACATCGGTCAGCGTCGTTTTTTCAAAGTTGGCGGCACCTTTTACGGTGTTCACCAGGTTCGGAATCAGGTCGGAGCGGCGCTGATAGGCACTCTGCACGTTAGCCCACTGGGCTTTCACGGCCTGGTCCTTCGACACCATGGTGTTGTAGCCACAGGACGACTGGCTCAGCAGCACGACCAATCCGATTAAGTACAGAAGAAGACGTTTCATAGGAAAAGGAAATAAGGGAGTTGGAAGAAAAAGAAGAAAGAAGGGTGTCAGACAAATAGGGCAGATAGCCAAACCGGGTGCCCAGGGCACGGTTGCTGTCGGGTTCCCAGTACGAATTCAGGTCATTGCGGTTGTATTATGGTCCGCTCCCGCAATGATTCACTATTTTGCGGACTTACGCATGTTTCATACCACATGAAAGCTGTTATCCCCGTCGCTGGTATCGGGTCCCGGTTGCGCCCTCACACCCACACCCAGCCCAAGTCGCTGGTACCGGTGGCCGGCAATACCATTCTGGGCCACATCATTGACCGCCTGCAGGACGCCGGAATCGAAGAGTTCGTGTTCATCATCGGTTACCTGGGCGAAAAAATCGAGAGCTACGTGCGGCGCTACTACCCGCAGCTGCGCTCTACCTTCGTCATTCAGGAGCCCCGCGAAGGCATCGGGCACGCGCTGTGGCTGGCTCGCGACACCTTCCGCCACGACCAGGACGGCGTGCTCATCATGCTCGGCGACACCATCGTGGATGTGGACCTGCGCGAGCTGCTACGTACGGAGGGCAACGTGCTGGCCATCAAGGAGGTCAAGACCCCGTCGATATTCGGGGTGGTCGAAACCAGCAACAGCGGCCGGGTAACCAAAGTCATTGAGAAGCCCCGGATTCCGAAGTCGAACTACGCCTTGGTGGGGTTGTACAAGATTGCCGACCCCGCCTGGCTGGCCTCGGCCCTGGAGCGCATCATCGAGCAGGACCTGCGCACCCACAACGAGTTTCAGCTTACCGACGCCCTGATGCTCATGATTCAGGACGGGGCCCAGATGACCACCGCGCCCGTGGACCACTGGTTTGACTGCGGCCGCAAGGACTCCTTGCTCGAAGCCAATGCCAAGCTGCTGAACCGGCCCGAATTCCTGGGCAACAAGTACCCCGAGTTCCCCGACACCATCATCATTCCACCGGTCAGCATCGGCAAGGACTGCCAGATTTCCCACTCCATCATCGGGCCCAACGTAGCCATTGGCGACCGGACCATCGTGAAAAACACCATCCTGAGCGACTCCATTATCGGTTCCTACTCCGAGCTGCGCCAGGCTGTGATGCACGACTGTATCGTGGGCTCCGACGCGTCGTTTCGCGGTTTGAACCACAGCCTGAACATCGGCGACAACACCGAAATTGACTACAGCTAAAGCAGCCCGAGGCTGCGCCTGTTGCCGCCGCTACTTGGGTGAAACTCCAGGTGGCGGCGTTTTTTTAGCCCACAATCCATTCCAAAGGGAATATGAGCGAGGAATTCAAGTTTCAAACTAAAACCGAATCGGAAGGCAAAGTGCTGATGCTGGGCGGCCGCATCTGCGACTGGCTCCCGATTCTGGATACGCCGGCCGTGCGCTCGGCCGCGGAAGTGCAGGGCCGCATGAGCGTGCTGAACGCGCTGATTAATATATCTTTCCAGGCCCCCGTCGATATTATCCGCGACTGGCTAACCCAGTACGATTTGTTGGTCTTTCTTTCGGCGGAAGAAGAAGCGCTGCTGCAAAAGGATAACGACGAACTAACCGAGCAGGAGCTGATCAACCTGCGCTGGAGTTTGGAAAGCCTTTGGGCCCTGATGTGGGCTACTGGAATGACCGACGAGCTGCAACCCACCGAGTGGTGCGGCGACAATATGGCTTCGCTGCTGCCTAATTTGGAGCAGAATGAGGACAACAGCAAACTAACTCAGGTGCGGCAGTTGCGGCCCACGGAGGACCTCTACCGCATGCTCGACTACTACTACCGCCTACACTGGTACTGCGTGGATGAGCGCCTGCACGGTCGCGAGGCGGTGATATCCGAAAGCTTGGTCTATGAGCGGCGCAAAGCCTTGGAGTGGGTTTTCAACCGCGCCCTGGATTGGGACAACGTGGAGATGAGTACCTAGCAGGTCATTCCAGCTGGCTGCTTAGCACTTAAGTTGTTGCCTAAATGGCCTGAAGCCCTGACTTCGTTGCTATTGCTGCAACAAGCCAGGGCTTTTGGCTTGCCTTCTGCGGAAGCGGAGATACTGCTGGGGTGGTTCTACCAAGGTTTCGTAAGCAGTAGTAGCTGGCCCGCGTTGGGTAGATAAGGTAGTAATAACGGCAGGGTGGGCCTTTTGGCACAGTTTTAAGCACCTGAGGCGCACCATATTGCTGGCTTCGCCTGGACTATATGCGGTTTTTGCCGTAAAATTTTATAGCCTTACGTACGTTCCACCCACAACCTGCCGGCCGCGCTGGCAGTACGCAGAGGGCGGCGCTCCGTCGACGGCTCTTAATTTGTTCGAATGCATTTGACCAGTTCTTTCCGTCTGCTTCCGGCTCTGGCCCTGGGCCTGCTATTATTACCCGGCTGCTACTCCCGCAAGGATATCAAGGAGGAAGCCGGGACCGAAACGCCCACTGAAGTGCCCCCTGCCGAAGCCCCCGGGGCAGTAGCGCCCAAAGAAACTACGGCGGCAGAAGTTGCTCCCGCCGCGGCTAGCTCCGGCCCCTTAACTCAGGTCAACGTGTTTCTGGAAGTGTCGGGCTCGATGGAAGGCTTCATGCCCAAAACGGGCGCCAGTGGCTCCAATACCCGGTTTCAGCAGCATGTGGCGCAGTTTCTGTCGGAAGTAAACCGTAGCTCGGCGGCCCGCAAAACCTTCCTGCGCATCAAGGAGAAACCCTACCGCGACTCTTACCAGCAACTCTCCCAGACCGTGCGCGGCGGGATTCAGCAGCCGGCCAGCAGCACCGACATTCCCACGGTGCTTGATACGCTGGTGGCCAACTACTACGCGCCTAACTCGGTGAGCGTGCTGATTTCGGACTTTATCTACTCCCCGAAAAACGCCGGTGCCATTCCCTACATCAGCACCGACATTACCGACGCCCTCAACCGGGCCCAGCAGCAAGATCTGGCCGTGTCGGTGTACGGCTACACCTCCGACTTCCGCGGCACCTACTATCCGGCCCTGACCTCGAGCGTGAAGCGCATCAACAGCTGCTGCGACACGGATATTCCCTACTACTTCTGGGTAATCGGGCCCGCCGATGCCGTGCGCCGCTTCGATAATGCCCTGCTCGAAAAGCAGCCCGCCCAGCAGGCCCACTTTGGGGTAAAATACCCCGTGCCGGCTTCGTCCCTGCTGAGCCGCTTCCAGAACGTAGGCTCCTGGTACTACGGCGAGAAAGACGCCAGCAAACGGGCCGCCGGGGCTTCTTACCACACGGTAGCCGTGAGCAGCGTGTCGGCCAAGGAGCCGGTGGAGTTCGTGGTCGGCCTGGATTTGAAACAGCTGCCCGGCCTGTACCGTGACGTGAAGTACCTCAAGCCCAACCTGAAACTCCAGGCCCAGGACACCGACGCGAAGATTATCGACGTGTTTGCCGCCAACGACCAGACGAAAAATAGCAGCGGGGCCGAAAACCAGTACACGCATTTCGTGAAAGTGCGCGTTACCAAGCTCGGCAAGGCTGCCCGCCCACTCCAGCTCGTGCTCCAGAACCAGCGCCCGGCCTGGATAGGGCAGTGGACCACCAAAAACGACAGCAATATCAACCAGGCTGGCGCCAAGACCTTTGCCCTGAGCTCCTTGCTCGATGGGGTGGAGGCCGTAACCACTTCTGAGCAGGACAAAGCCCCGGTTTTCACCATTCCGCTCACCCTGCAGCCCGCCGACTAGTCTCAGTAACGCCCTCCGTAGATTCCCGTATCATCGGCACCCACACTACCGCTTCTCACCCTCGTTTCACGCTCCGCAAACCACCGTTTGCCCTACATTCTGCTCTATGAAAGGCTTCTTCCGCTTTATCTACGAACTCATCGGCTCCCCCAGCCCCCGTCCGAAACGCCGGTGTACCGGGAGGTGATTTTTCCCAACGTGGGTCTGCTCACTATTGGCCTGTCGTTGGCCATGGTGCTGATTTTCTACTACCTGATTAACCGGGCCATGGGTGTGGCCACCTTCAATAAAGTGCGGCACTGGGTAACCTTCCTGGTTATCAACGCTCTGCTGGCCTTCATCATCGGTATCTGGCAGGCCAATTCCCAGGCCGTGGCCTCGCACAGCTACATCTACTGGATGTCGACCTGGAACGCTATTCTGGGCTTGTTCTGGTTTTTTCTGTTCTCGGTCATCCTCAAGCGCGGCTCGACCAACGCCAGCACGACTCCTTTTTAAGTAGAACGTCAACTCCCCTCCTTATCTAAGAAGGGGTACCCGAAGGGCGGGGTGGTTGAACCCTCAGAACGATTGTCGTTCAACAAACTCCGCCGAGCCTACCCAATCAGCATCATCCCCGCATCATCTACGCCGGGGAGATTCGCCAAACATCAGACTACACATGGCTAAACTGTTCATTTTCGGCATTGGCGGCACTGGTTCCCGCGTTATCCGGTCCCTGACCATGCTGCTGGCCTCGGGCGTGAAGCTCGCCAACTGCGACCGGGTGGTGCCCATCATCATCGACCCCGACGCCCACAACGGCGACATGAACCGCACGGTCGACATGCTCAAGAGCTACCAGCAGATCTACCAGCGCCTGGGCAAGCGCGACGAAGGTTTCTTCCAGACTGATATCAGCACGCTCAGCAGCATTTCGGCCGACAACAACGGCGGCGTGAAAGATACCTTCGTGTTCGACTTCGGCGGCATCAACCAGAGCTTCCGCCAGTACCTGAGCTACGACCAGCTGTCCGTCGATTCCAAGGGCCTCGTGGAACTGCTCTTCACTCAGGACAACCTGGAAAGCCCGCTCACCATCGGTTTCCGCGGCTCGCCCAACGTGGGCAGCATCGTGCTGAACAAAGTGGTGGAGTCGCCAGAAATCCGCTTTTTCGCCGACAACTTCCAGGCCGGCGACCGGGTGTTCTTCATTTCCAGCATCTTCGGCGGTACCGGCGCGGCCGGCTTCCCGCTGCTGCTCAAGAACCTCAAGGACCAGAACACCCGCCTGAGCAACGCCCGCTACCTGCGCGACGCCCTCACCGGGGCCGTGACGGTGATGCCCTACTTCGCCCTGCAGAGCGAGGACAACTCCATCATCGACTCCAACTCCTTCCTGACCAAAACCAAGGCGGCGCTCAGCTACTACGAGCACAACTTGCAAGGCCTCGACGCGCTGTACTACTTGGCCGATACGCCCGACACGCCCTACGAAAACCAGCCCGGCGGCACGGCCCAGCGCAACAAGGCCCACCTTATCGAGCTGCTGGCCGCCTTGAGCGTGGTCGACTTCATGCAGTACACCGATGCTGAGCTACGCAACGGCGGCCCGCACTTCCACGAGTACGGCCTCGGCGTCGACACCCAGGAGCTCAACTTCAGCCACCTGCCCGATGAGTCGCGGGAGCTGGTAGCCAAGAACCTGACCCAGTTGCTCTACTTCTCGCGCTACCACAAGCAGCATCTGCCCACCGACAAGGCACCCTACTTCGACAACCTGAACCTGGACCACGCCCTGCGCAACGAGCCCATCTTCAAGGAGCTCAACAACTTCCTGCACAGCCCCGAGTACGGCGTGGACGAGTGGCTGAAGGAGCTGGCCCAAAACCGCCGCGCCTTCCGCCCCTTCGACTTAACCACCGACGACTTCAACGCCATGATTGCCGGCAAGCCCGTGGAAAAGAAGTGGAACGACTTCTTTAACAAAGGTCTCAGCCAGAACTACTTCCTCAATCAGCTTAACGACGCAGCTAAGTCCGTGCAGGAGCCCGACAACTTCAAGAAACTCGTGGCCCTGTTCGACCGAGTAACCGACAAAGCCTTTGAGGAAAAGGTGAAAGTGGTGTAACCCCACCCCAATCCTCTCTCCTTGATGCGGAAAATCCGCTGGGAGAGGGGCTCTAGCAGTAGTTTCTAGTTTCTAGTTTTTAGTCTAAAAACAAACTCCCCGAATACCTTGTCTGGCACCCCTCTCCCCGAGGGGAGGGGCCGGGGGTGGGGTCCATGCAATGCCCAAAGTTCTTCGTCTTCATAACAACGGTTCCCAGCAGGTGCAGGGCTGGCAGAAAACCGCCCCCATCACCAGCACCGAAATCAATACCGTAACCGACCCTACGGGTGGGCGGGCCAAGAACGTGGCGGTCAGCATCCCGACGCCCTTTGCGCGGATGCACCTCTTCGAAACGGCCTTCGACTTCCTCGCGAGGGAAGGGCAGCGCAACCCCGGCTCGGTCTACCACGAGCTGGTGTCGCACTTCTGGGACCTGTTCGAAATCCTTTACAACTACAACCTCTACACCCAGGCTGGCCGCAAAATCACGCTGCGCCGCTGGAACGTGGAGTCGGAGCTGCGGCGGATGCAGGGCGACGAGGGTACCCGCCTGCTGGGCGAAACCCTGCGCCTATTCCTGCAGGACGACCGGTTCCGCGACTTTTCGGACATGTACCTCGTGTTCTACGAGTCGCCAAACCTGCCCGGCGGGCCCCAGCTGCTCGGTGGCACGTCGCCGCTGACGATGTTCTTCACGGCCCCGGCCGTGCGTCAGCTTGACTTAGAACGCGCCCAAGCCCGCGGCCACTACTTCGACAACCAGGTGGTACTGCTCGAGGACCGGTCCCCGGCTTTCCGGGAGTTTGTTTACGAGCTGTTTTTGGCTTATCCGCAGCTGCAGCGCCGCGATTTTGCCGGCAGCGTATTTGCCGGCCTCGACCGCAGCATCATCAACCAGATGCAGATGCGGGGCGACCATACAGCCCAGCAGTTTGCCACCAAGTACCCCGCCATTGCCGACTTCCAGGGTAACCTGGCCAGCGTGAAGCACGTGCCCCTGCCAAGCCGCGCCGACCAGTCGGCCGTGACCAGCTCGGACCTGTTCATTGCGCCCACCCGCCAGACCAACCAAAGCCGGCCCACGCCGCTGGTGCTGCGCCCCAACCTGACCATGCAGGGGGCCAACTACCTCAACGGCCAGCCCTGGGACGACCGCACGCCGGTGCCCTACGCCGACGAGCTGACCCTGGAAAACCGCGTGCTGCCCGGCAAAGGCTTTAAGTACCCGTACCTGACCGTCGGCGACTTCCTGGAAGATGCCCTGGTAGAGCTGCCCTACGAGCTGAATTCCCAGCGCTTCCACACCGGTAAGGTCACGTTCCAGTACGGGGCCGACACCCAGGGCCGGGCGCGGTTTCCGTACTTGCTGCCCCTGCGTCAGACCTTCTTCGAGTACTTCTCCGACCACGACCTGGCCGAGCTGCTCACCTTTACCATCGACCTGAACCACGTGCGCATCGCGCTGCGGATTCCGGTGCAGGGCGGCCGCTTCATCACCTTCGAGCGGAGCTACTACCAGAACCCCCAGAACCCCAAGGACGCGCAGGGTCGCGAAATCCCGGAGAAGGGCCGTATCGTGAAGGCCAACATCGGGATGGGCGTGTTTCCGTTCTACAAGATGCGGGCCCAGCCCGAGTACAACGACTTTTACAAAGTCATGCTCGTGGACGCCGACAACTCGCCCACGATGCTGCAACGCCGCTACGACCTCACGTTCTTCGTGAACGGGGAGCGGCTCACCGACCAAGGCGCGGCTAAGAAAGCTACTAAGTTTGAGCGCACCCAGAAGAGCGTTTCCACGGCTGGCAGCACCTACTACGAAATCACCGGGACGCACTTCGACCTGGCCGAGCTGACCTGCCCGCCGGCCTTCCACGGGGCGCCGCCGGCCCGGGGCCTCATCGTGCCGCGCTGGCGGGAGCTGGACCGCGGCACCCGCCGCTTCACCTTCGCCGTCGACTTTGGCACCAGCAACACCCACGTGGCCTATGCGGATGGCCCCTCGGCCCACCCGCGTCCGTTTACCATTGGCGAGAATGATTTGCAGATGGAGCTGCTCAACGCCCCGCTGCCCGACACCGGCTACTCGGCCTTCCAGCGCTACATGCGCGGCCCCGGCCAGCTGTTCGACATTCCGCTGATTCAGAACCGCGAATTCGTGCCCAGCATCATCGGCGAGGCCGGCTCGGTGTATGAATTCCCGATTCGAACGGCTGTGTGCGAGACGAACTCCTACGCCAACGAGCCGAGCAAAGTGCTCAGCAACATCAACATCGGCTTTAGCATCAACACCGAAACCGGGCAGCCGCCCCAGAACCGCTTCGTGACCAACCTGAAGTGGAGCGCCGAGCTGGACCCCCAGGGCGTAAACCGGATTGCGGCCTTCTTCAAGGAAATCTTGCTGCTGATGAAGCACAAGGCGGCCATGCAGGGCGGCATTCTGGAAGACACCCGCGTGGTGTGGTTTGCCCCGCTGAGCTTCGACATGTTTTTGCGCAACCAGTTCCAGCAGGTCTGGGACGAGGCCTTCCAGCAAATTTTCCGGGCCCGCCGCCCCACTCAGTGCATTTCGGAATCGGTGGCCCCGTACTACTACCTCACGGCTACGAACCAGGTAGTGCCCAACCGCGACGAAAACGTCATCAACATCGACATTGGCGGCGGCACCACTGACCTCCTGATTTTCGCCGAGCAGAAGCCCGCTTTCAGCTCGTCGTTTCGCTTTGCCGGCGACGACCTGTGGGGTGACGGCTACGCCCGGGTGCAGGGTGCACCCAAGCAGAATGGTCTGTTGCGCCTCGGCGTGCAGTACGTGGAAAGTCTGCCGGACTCGGAGGAAAATCAGGAGTACAAGGGCTACCTGCGGGCGGCCCTGCAAAACCCTGACTTCGGCTCAGCCGACGTGACTAGCCTGCTGTTTACCTACAACGACGCGCTGCGCTTCACCCAGAGCCTGGGCCTGGGCAAAGGGCGGCAGCTGCGGGTGCTGTTTTACCTGCACTACACGGCCATCGTCTACCACGTGGCTCAGCTTGTGCAGCACCTCGGCCTCAAGCCCCCGCGCTACCTGTGCTTCTCGGGTAAGGGCAGTTTGTACCTGCGTCTGCTCAGCGGCGGAGCTAGCATGGCCGCCATTGAGAAAATCAGCAAAGCTGTGTTCAAGGCCGCTACGGGCCAGGAAGCGCCCCAGAACTTCCGCGTTATTCTGGCCGACAACCCTAAGGAAGCCACTACCAACGGCGGCGTGCTCTTCGAGGAAAGCGCCACCAGTGCCGCCGACTTCGACCAGATCCGGACCGTGAAGCTTAACGGCGCTACCGAAGGCCAGGACATCGACACGGCCCGCCTGAAAATGCCGCAAGTAGATGCCGACCTTAAGCAGAGCGTCATCGACAACACCCGGCGCTTCCTGGAAATCGTGCTCGACAACGACGACGTGGCCCCGCTCATGCGCGAGGTGGGCGTGGACGTGGACCGCACCCGCATCAAGGAAATCCTGCTGCGCGAAATTGAGGACAGCCTCAACCTGGGCCTGCACCAGATTGGCCGCAACCTCGGCCAGGGCGAAACCCTGCCCGAAACGCTGTTCTTCTACCCGATGAAGCAGGCCTTGTACAACCTGAGCCGGGAGCTGATTTCGAACGGGTAGGAATCAAATCAGTAGTTGCTAGTGCTGCTGACTTATGAAATACATCTGCAAGTTGTTTCTGCTTCTTCTCCTGCCCCTGAGCTCTTGCTTTTGGGGCAGTGAGTTTGAAGAGGAACACATTACTGGCAAGTATTACACTTCAGGGTATGAGCATTGGCAACAGCCTATGAGTGCAGTTTATCTGTATTTCAAGGAAACTGATGATGAGGTGTCGGAAGCGTTAATCCCGGAGATGCTTGAAGCAGTAGGAGCCAATGAGAGGTATGTAGTCTTGAAAGGCTTTGGTGAAGACCATTACTACATTGCTAGAGTAGTATCTGGTGCCGACCGAAATACCGCACGCAAGAATATACTTGGCCCGCTTGATAAGAGTACCTTTTATCAAAAACTGCAACAGATGAATGGTGATACGGCCCTACGTTTCACGCACCATTATCAGATGTTGTAGCCCGTCTACTTTCCTTTCCCTTCCATATGACTTTTCCCCGCCGCCTTGTTTCCCTCCTTAGTGCTCTGCTGCTAACGGCTACCAGCGTGTCCGCTCAAACGCCCCTCGGCCAACCCACACTTGACGAGCAGAAGGTACAGATCTGGTGCGCTACGGTGCGCTACGTGTACGACGACAACAACCGCCCCAACCTAAAGAGCAGCCTGAACTGCGGCGGGTCGTTGCCGGAATTCGTGACCAGCATCAAGGCCGACAGCCAGAAGGTGTACAGCATGCTGTATCAGCCGCTCGAAGGCAAGGGCACGATGTACAAAGGCCTGGGCTCGGATAAGTCGCGCCTGCAGAAGCTAACCACCGAAATCATCAACAAGCTGCAGGCCTCACCCGCCCGCAAAGCCGACGCGGCTCGGATGGCTAAGCTCAACACGCTGAAAGAGCAGCTCGATACGTATCTGGCGAACGGAACCCCTCCCGCTGATCTGAACAGCGACGTAACTGCCGGTGGGGCCGATACCGAAGACACTTCCGTAGCCGACGAAGCCACGCTAGCTGCTGCGGATGCTGGAGCAGGGCAGGGGACCGTAGAAGCTAATACGATGGCACCTCGCCCGGCTGCGGCCAGTGAAAGCCTGATGAATAAGCTTTTCGCTCCGCTGGCTCTGATTCTGTCTTTGCTGAGCATCTTTCTCTACGTGATGCTGCGGCGCAGCATTAGCGCCCTAGGCACCCGCGCCGACCGACACCGTAGTGAACTGGAATCGGTGAAGGCGGCAGCTATGAGCGGTAGTGCGCCCTCAGCTGGGGTAATAGCGGCAGCCGGTGTGCCTAAGCGTATGACGCCGGAGTTGCAGCGCGAAATTGAGCGAATTGTGCAGCAGCGCGTGGCGGAAGAGCTTGCCAAGCAGCAACCAACAGCGCAGCCAGCCAAGGTGGAGAAACCCGCTCCGCAGCCAGCCGCTCAACCTCGTCCGGCCACGGGCCCGGCCCGGCCGGTTACTGCGGCCCCAGCGCAAGCTCCTGCGCCGGCTCGTCCGGTAGCTTCCGCGCCGGCTCCTGTAGCTTCCGCACCTCCCGCCCCGGCGCAAAACCAGTTTCAGAATATTGAATCGGCACCGACAACGTATGCGCCACCAATGCCGATGCAGGAAACGGCCCATACGCCGCAGCCAATTCCATCCGGCTCCCCAGCCTCAGCCCCGCGCGACGAATTCGACAGCCTCGTGCCACCGGTACAGCTGCCCGGCCCCGAAACCTGGGAAACTCCGGCCCCCGTGGCTGCAGCGCCCATTACGCCTGCCCCGACACGCTACTATGTGAAGGTGCCCGTGAATGGGGGATTTAGCGACTACGACCTACAGGATCAGCCCCAGCACGACAGTATCTACGAAATTACGCCTGACCCGAAAGTGCCCGAGCGGGCCACGTTCCGGGTGACTTCCAACACCAGCGTCCACGCCTACGCTATTCAAAGTGCCCAGTATTCGTTGCGTGAGGCTTGTGCCTACCAGCAGCCGAATGGCCCGGTGTCGCGCATCGTGACCGACAAGGCCGGGACGCTGATTAAAGGCAACGGAGCCTGGCAGATTGAGCTAAAAGCTGCTATCCACTTTGAATGAGCTACCGGGGAAGTCTGAACCGGGCCCGGCGTACTGATTTGCCTCTGGCATGGCGAATAAGCTCGTTCCGCTCCTGTCTGGTTTGTTGTTGTCGGCTGATAGGCCAACACCAGCCGCTCCCCCCGGACTGGTATAAAACGCAACTGCTGAAGTTTTACCAACTTCGGTTTGGAATAGGCCTTCAGCCAATGCCGACTGCCGATACGTTGCTGGCGGCTATTCAGGATTTGGAAAGTCGGCGTAACCAGTATTTAGCACGTATTCAGCTCTATCAAAAACGACGTATTCGGGAGAAAGCCCGGGCCTGCCGCCAAATTAGCCGCGTAGCGTGGCCCTATAATGGCTTTTTGCCCGATGATTGGCTGTTATCAAACGATACCTTTTTTGCATATTGACTCGCTGGTCAGCGCATTTGCGCTGACCTTTGCATTTCGCTCCCGTTCAAGTATTCATGCTCGAAATCATCCTCGAAGTCGTCGTCGTCGCCATCGTCGTGGGCCTGCAGATTCGCACGTTTCTGCAAACCCGTGCCCAGGCGCTACGACTCAGCCAACTCTACCCGGCCCGTGACGCCTTGCGTGTGGAGCGTCGCCTCGTAACGCCGGCTGGAATAGATTTGCCCGATTACGCCGCCGACGCGCCAGCCGATTCGTTTCTGGTTGACATTATCAAGGTTGATAACGTATCGGAGGGTTTCCGCGAAATTGTCGACGACACCAACGGCTACCTGCGCTACAACAAGGGCGCGGCCGACTTCAGCATCCTCAAAGACATTTCCGAGCGCCAGAGTCAGGTGCTGGAAAACGCGGTGCAGGCCAACGTGGCTACCCCGCTCTACCTGGGTTTGCTGGGTACGTTTCTGGGCGTAATTCTGGGTCTCGTAGGTATTGCCCGCAACGGCGTATCGGACGACGAAGCCCTGACGCCCTTCCTGACCGGGGTGCTGATTGCCATGACCGGCTCCTTCGTAGGCCTGCTGCTTACGCTGCTCGGCAATGGCCTCGTGCGCAACGCCCACCAGCAGCTCGACCAGGCCCAGAACAACTACTACACCTTCCTGCAGGCCCGGCTGCTACCCATTCTGCACTCGGATATGGCCGGCAGTCTGTCGAACCTGAAGGCGGTGCTCGACGCTTTCAACCAGGATTTTGTCAGCAAAGTCACGGTGTTCGAGCCCGTCATTGGCACGCTCACGGAAAACGTGAAGGTGCAGCGCGACTTTCTGATGCGGCTCAACGAAATCGGGTTCGATAAGATGGCCTCCGCCAACGTAGCCGTATTCGAGAAGGTAAGCCAGTCGGCCGAGATGTTTGGGCAGTTTGTGGGCTACCAGGAGCGGCTCAACCAGATGCTGGAAGACGGCACCGAAACGGCCCGGGCCGTGAGCAGCATTCTGGACCGGCTCGTGGGCTTCGAGCGAGGCATCAACAACGTGGGCCAGTACATTGGACAGCACGACAATTTAGTGCAGGCCCAGCTCGACTTCTTCCAGCGCCACCAGAAGGAAATGGGCAACCTGGCGGCCCGCACCGAGCAATACTTCGACGAAGCCACCGGCCGCCTCACCGACCTGATGCAGCAGCGCCTGAGCTTCCACGAACGGGACGCCCAGCAGGCCTACGAAAAGTGGCAGCAGCACTTCCAGAAGCTCAACGAAGACAACGTTTTCGACCGAATCCGCCAGTACCTGGAGCCCTTCAAGAACCTCAACGGCCAGCAAGAAGCCCTGAACCGTGACGTAACGGCCACTCAGCGGGAGCTGCTGCGCAAAATCGAGCTGGACTCCCAGATTCAGGCTAAGCTCTTGTCCGAGCTGTCGAACCTGAACACGGTGCTGGTCAAGGCCACGTCCAAGAACCGGTTTCAGCGGTTTATGGATAGTCTGTTTGGTGGCGTGCGGCCGCAGTGAGCAATGCAAATCAGTTCTCGTATTCAGCAAGCAATAGTCTGTTTGCAAACGGTGGGCTCTATTACGACGGATCAGCCGGAAACCTTCTTGACAGAGCTAAAGAGCTGCATTAGAAATCACGTTCAGGGTATACTTGACCATTATAGCCAGAATAGGCTTCAGCCGGAGCACACAACATTTATTCGGCTTTTTCAGGAAGCGCAAACAGCGGATTTACCAGTTTCGGCCTACGCCCTGGCCGAATGCAAGCGTAAAATCAATGAGTTGGTCATGGTTTGGACCGCAAGTGCGGAGCTACTATGGCATGCTGGTCGTGATTTGCACACCTTTATTAAATGCGTGAACGATGCGCTCTACGAGTTGGTAGTGTATAAAGTAGGCTGGTCGGAGGAAATTCAGCTTGAGCCGCTGGAAGCTTGGTATTCGGAACCGGAAGGCGAAGTAGTTATCAGTGATGTGCATCAGTGCCGGCGCGTAAATGGGGACACATATATGGGTTCAGCTACCTTGCGCCCTGCTACGAAAACTGAGGTAATAGCCGCCAAGCTGTATGACTACTATCAGAATTTAGATTAGCTGCCCACCTAATAACCCACCATGAACGACTCGCAAAACCGCTCTTCCAACGACTTCTTCTGGCCCAGCTACGTGGACCTGATGACGTCGCTTTTCGTGGTGATGCTGGTCTTGTTCGTGTATAGCTTCAAGCTGTTCAAGGACCGGGAGCACGACCTGAAAACGGCCAACGGGGAGCTCAAAGCCAAGGCCGAGGAACTAGAGCAGATTACCAAGATTCGCAACTCCCTGAAGCGCCTCGAGGGCCGCTACTTCAAATACGACCCGGCCCTGGAGCGGCACGAACTGCTGGTGCCGGTGCAGTTCAAGTCGGGCCGCGACGAAATTCAGGAAGCCTACAAGCCCGCCCTGCTGCAGGCCGGCCGCACGCTGCGCTCGGTGCTCAAAACCATCAAAACCGAGCAGCCGGTGCGCTACTTGGTTATTGTGGAAGGCATGGCTGCCCGCTACGCCGGCAATGATGCCCGCAACCGCGCCGAAGAGCAGCTCACCTACCAGCTTAGCTACCGCCGGGCCCTGAATCTGCTCAACTTCTGGAAACAGAATGGCCTCGACTTCAGCCAGGACAGCGGCGTCGAGCTCATCATCGGCGGCAGCGGTTTCTTCGGCACCGGCCGCTACCGGGGCGCTCAGGAGGGCCAGAACAAGCGCTTCCTGATTCAGGTGATTCCGAAGATTGGGCGCATAACGCGGCAGTAGCGCAAAGCGGAGCTTCGCGCTACTGCTTGGCCGAAACAAAAAGCCTAAATCTGCGTGCATTGCGGGTTCCGGGTTTATATTCGGGCCCATCCTCCTTTCTACGCTTCGTATCGTATGCGCAAACTATCCTATTCGCTGCTGGCGCTGTCGGCGCTGGCCTCTTGTAAGTCGACTCAACCGGCCAACGACGTAGCCGCGCGCCGGCCCCTGACCGAATTGCCTACTGCTGAAACCAATGGCCCCACCCGACGCGGCGCGGCGGCCAGCTTGCCCCAACTCACCGTGGAATACCCCAAAACCCGCAAAACCAACCACACCGACGACTATTTCGGCACGCCTGTTACGGACCCCTACCGCTGGCTCGAAGACCTTGACTCGCCCGAAACCAAGGAGTGGGTGACGGCCCAGAACAAGGTCACGTTCGGCTACTTGGAGAAAATCCCCTTCCGGGACCAGATTAAGAACCGCCTAACCAAGATGTGGAACTACGAGCGGTTCGGCATTCCGCAGGTAGAAGGCGAGAATCTGTATTTCTCCAAAAACGACGGCCTGCAAAACCAGGGCGTGCTGTACGTGCAGAAAAATGGGCAGGAAGGCCAACCTGACCTGCTGCTGGACCCCAACAAGTTTTCGGCCGACGGCACCACGGCTTTGGCCGGAACCTACTTCTCCAACGACCACCGCTACATGGCCTACGCCACCTCGGGCGGCGGCTCCGACTGGCAAAAGCTTAAGGTGCTGGACCTCAAAACCCGGCAGCCGCTCAAGGACGAGCTGCAGTGGGTGAAAGTATCGGGGGCGGCCTGGAGCAAGGACGGCTTCTACTACAGCCGCTACGACGCGCCCAAAGCCGGTCAGAACCAGCTCTCGGGCAAAAACGAGTTTCACAAGGTCTACTACCACAAGCTGGGCACCGCGCAGAGCACCGATAAGCTGGTGTACGAAGACAAGACCATGCCCCTGGGCTTCCGCACGGTGGGCACTACCGAAGACGAACGGTTTTTGGTGCTCTACACCACCGACGGCAAGAATGACGGCAACCGCCTGGCCGTGCGCGACCTGACTGACCCGAAGCAGGCCACCAAATTTACGACGCTGATTTCGAGCTACGAGCACAACAACTCGGTGATTGGCAACGTGGGCGGGCAGCTGCTGGTGCTGACTAACTATAAGGCGCCGCGCTACCGCATTGTGCTGATTGACCCCAAAAAGCCCCAGGAGGCCAACTGGAAAGAGGTAATCAAGCAAGGAGAAAATAAGCTCGAAAACGTGGAGCATGTGGGCGGCCGCCTCATCGTGACCTACCTCAAGGACGCCAGCAGCCAGATCAAGGTTTACTCCGAGAAGGGCGAATTTCAGAACGATGTGGAGCTGCCCGCCATTGGCACGGCCTCGGGCTTCGGTGGCCGCCGCGACGTGAAGAGCGTGTACTACGCCTTCACCTCCTTTGCCTACCCGACCACCATCTACCGCTACGACCTCGACTCGAAGCAAAGCACCGTATTCCGGGCCCCGACGGTGGATGTGAAGCCCGAGGATTACGTGACCACCCAGGTATTCTACACCAGCAAGGACGGCACGAAAGTGCCCATGTTTATCGTGCACAAGAAGGGTATCAAGCTCAACGGCCAAAACCCAACGTATCTGTACGCTTACGGCGGCTTCAACATTTCCCTGACGCCCGGCTTTAGCGTGGCCCGCATGCTGTGGCTCGAAAACGGCGGCATCCTGGCTATTCCTAACCTGCGCGGCGGCGGCGAATACGGCGAAGCCTGGCACCAGGCCGGTATGACGCCCAACAAGCAGAACGTATTCGACGACTTCATTGCCGCCGCCGAATACCTCACCGTACAGAGCTACACCGACGCCAAGCACTTGGCCATTGCCGGTGGCTCCAACGGCGGCCTGCTGGTCGGCGCTATCATGACCCAGCGGCCCGAGCTGGCCCACGTGGCTTTCCCGGCCGTGGGCGTGATGGACATGCTGCGCTACCAGAAGTTTACCATCGGCTGGAACTGGGCGCCCGAGTACGGCACTTCCGACAACTTCGAGCAGTTCAAGAACCTCTACAAATTCTCCCCGCTGCACAATCTGCGGGCCGGTACCACTTACCCGGCCACGATGATTACCACCGCCGACCACGACGACCGGGTAGTGCCGGCGCACTCGTTTAAATTTGCGGCCACGCTGCAGGAAATGAATGCCGGCCCCAACCCCCAGCTGATTCGCGTCGATGTGAATGCCGGGCACGGCGCGGGCAAGAGCACGGCCCTGCAGATTCAGGAGTGGGCCGATGTGTGGTCGTTTGCTTTCCAGAACATGGGCGTCAATCCGTATCCAATGGGGCGGTAAGCCGTAGGTAGGTTTCGCGGGAGTCGCTTCGTATCTTGCGGCCCCAAAGTCCCAAACGCCTGTCTTATTTCGGCTTACTATGAACAAAAAGTTCCTGCTCGGTCTGCTGACCGGCGCTTCGCTGCTGACGCTGTCCGTTACCTCGTGCAAAAACCCCGATAACGAAACCAATGAGGATGTAACCACCCAAGCGTTGCCTCCCATTCCGGCAGCTCCCGACACGACGGGCGGCAAAACGGCTCCTCAAAACGCTGCTACCCGCGAAATCAACTCGGTAAACGCTACCGAGGACATCAAGAAAATGCAGCCTCAGATGTAATTTCAGCCTTCGGGCTTTTCAGCCAACGCCCACTTGCCCTTTCGTCTGAGCAGGTGGGCGTTGGTGTGTAAAGGGCTTTTGCTTTACAGTTGCCCGTCATTCCTCGGCAAGCTCGGAATGACGTTCTTTTATAATTCCACTCCAGTTCACCCTCTTCTGATTCATGGCAAACATCACCATTCGGCGCGGTACGCCCGACGACCTGGCCCGCGTGCACGAGCTTATCGTGGAGCTGGCTATTTATGAGCGGGCCCCCGAGGAAGTCACCAACACGCTGGTCGATATGCACCGCGACGGGTTCGGGCCCGAGTCCATCTTCGGTTTTTTCGTGGCCGAAACTCCCGAGCAGGGCATTCTGGGCATAGCGTTGTTTTACACCGCCTACTCAACCTGGAAAGGACGGATGCTGTTCCTAGAAGACCTCGTCGTGACTGAGGCGGCCCGCGGTACGGGCATCGGCAAGAAGCTCTTTGATGCCGTGGTGGCCGAAGCCCGGCGCACCGGGGCCCACCGCCTGAAGTGGCAGGTGCTGGAGTGGAACGAGCCCGCCATTGGCTTCTACAAGCACATCGGGGCCAACCTCGACCCGGAGTGGTTCAACGGCAACCTCTCGGCCGAGCAGCTTCAGGCATACGCGTGCGACGCGGCTGTGGTAGCAGCCGTGGAGGCAAACACCTTGCGGAACGAGTAAGCCCAGAGCAGTGAAACTGCCAGCCAGGCCGTGCCGACGGCTGCGGCGGACATGAATAAGGCCGAGCTGCGCAACGCAAACAACAGCAAAGCCAACGAAACAACAACACGAACCGGCTCCAGCAAGTAGCCGGTTCGTTTGGCTTCGAAGAGGGCTCCGCAGGCTACGGCCGTCCACATGCACCAAGCGGCTACCGAGTAGCGCACGGCGGGCTCCATATCTTTCTGGGTGAACATGAACACGGCTGCCACACCCAGCAGCACTACGTACTGGAGCAGCACGTAGAAATTGACGGTGCGGGGCGCGCTGGTAGTGTACTTCTGCACCGTGGCCGCATCGACTTCCGGAATCTGGTAGGGGCCGCCCAACGCGGCAGGACGCCAGCCGGGCCGGCCAAACATGACGCGCACCTTATTCCAGAAGCCAGGCGTTTCGCGCAGCTGCTCCCGCATCTGGAAATAGTGGTTGAAATTAACCCACAGCGGGTTCCAGGACCGGGCCGGCGTAGTGATGCCGTAGACCGGCGTTTCCTCCTCCTGCTGAAAGGTGCCAAACATCCGGTCCCAGACAATGAAGGTGCCCGCGTAGTTTTTGTCGATGTACTTGGGGTTGCGGCCGTGATGGACGCGGTGGTGAGAGGGAGTGTTGAAAACCCATTCCAGCGGGCCCAGCTTGCCGATAAACTCGGTGTGAATCCAGAACTGATAGAGTGTAACCAGGGCCGAAACGTAGACAAAAAACTCAGTTTCGAAGCCCAGCACGGCCAGGGGCAGGTAAAACAAGAAGGTGAAAAAGCCCTGCAACGAGCTTTGGCGCAGGGCTACCGATAGGTTATAATCTTCACTCTGGTGGTGCACCACGTGGCCGCCCCAGAAGAAGTTGATTTCGTGGGAGTAGCGGTGGGCAAAGTAGTAGCACAAATCGGCCAAGATGAAGAGCACGATGCCCCAGACCCAGGTCTGCGGAATGTGAAACAGGGCAAAGTGAGTGTAGAGCAGCTCGTACATGCCGATGACCCCGACCTTGAGCAGCACGCCCGTAATCTGGGAGGTCATCCCGCAGCTGATGTTGGTAATGGCGTCGTGAAACCGGTACCGCTCGGTGTGCTGCAGCCGCTCGACGAGCAGTTCTACCCCGATTAGCGTGAAATAAATGGGAATGGATAAGACGATAGGGTTGATACTCATGGGTGGGAATAGTTAGGGTGGGAGGAAGCAGGTTGGAAAAGAAATATACTAAAAAGGGGCCGCTCCTGACAGGAACGGCCCCTTTCACTAGGCTGATTAGCAGCAAGCTGGACTTAATCTACTATTTCCAGCATGGTGCGGAAAGACGCGTAACGACCTCCGAAGTGCTTTTCCATCTCCCGAATCAGGGCCGGAGCAGCTACCTGCTGGTATTCTTCGAGCTGTTCCATGCTAACGCAGTAGTACTGGGAAGCATACGTGACGCCGTTGTCTTCTTCGTTGAGCATGCGGCACAGCTGACTTCTCAGGAAAAAGCCGGTGGCCATTACTTCGGGCATGTGCGTGTCGCGCATGTATACCAGCCACTCCTCGGCAATTTCCGGGTCCAGGCTGGTCGTGACGTTGTAAAGAATCATATGAGTTATTGGGGTACTAAGAAGCGCAGATTCGGAGGTTCAGGCAATGGGAAGCCGCAGCCGGAGCCACGGCGAAACAGACTAACACAAAAGTCGGCGGAAAAATCCAACTGCTTGAATATTTACCCCACCAGCTTCCCCGAAATCACACCCGTAGGTAGTCGAACTGGAAGTCCTGAATCCGGGCCTGAATGTCTTTTGGGCTCAGGTTTTCCTGGGCTGCGGCGGCTACCAGAGCCGGAAGCTCGGCGTCGCCGGCAAAGCGCAGAGACAGAATCTGCTTTATCTGGAGCCGAGCTTCGTAGGGGCGCAGGCTCTGACCGGTCAGCTCAAAGTAGCGCTGCCGCACTTCGAGCCGAATCAGGCGGTCTTGCAAACTCAGCGCATAATGCTGGCGCAGCATGATGAGCCCGCCCAGTGTAACGACGCCCAGCAGCATGACCGTAAACCACAGACGGGAAATTTCGTCGTCGTTGCCGGCCACGTTCAGATAGCGCCGAATCCCGTAGCCGGCCAGTACCAGGGCGGCCGGCACCAGCACGAAATGGTGCCAGGAGTAATACATGGGCTTGTTTTTGGTAGGCTTATCGGCCATGATGCAGAAGAATAGAGGTTAGAGAAAGGGTTATAAAAAACACTCCGGCCAGAAAGCCGGAGTGTAGTACTGACTTGCTTAACGGCCCGCCCCGCTCTGGGTTAGCGCCGGCAGGTTATTCTTCCAGGTAGTCCAGGTCTTTGCCGTAGCTCTCGGGCAGGGTGCTGACGGCCCAGAAAGCCACCAGCAACGAAATGACCCCGATAATAGCCGCGCTGCCAATAATGCCCAGCGGCTGCCCACCTACCTGCAGCCCCGAAAGAGCCTTAAAGATGGGCACCAGCAACACCACCGAGCCCCGAGCAAAGTTAGGGGCCGTGGTAGCCACCGTGGCCCGCAGGTTGGTGCCAAACTGCTCGGCGGCTACCGTCACAAACAACGCCCAGAAGCCTACGGTGAAGCCCAGCACGAAGCACACCCCGTAAAAAGCCGTAGGCGAAGCGCCGCGGATGGCAAATAGATATACCGCGCAAAGCAGCCCGCAAAGCACTAGAAACACTTGTAGCGCTCGGTTGCGGCTATGCAGCACCTGGCTGAGCGTGCCGCTGGCAAAGTCGCCGAAGACCAAGCCAAAGTAGCACCAGAACACGCCCAGACCGGCCGTCACCTCGCCCGTAATGCCCAGGGCCTTGCCAAACTCGGGAGCCAGGGTAATCAGAATCCCGACTACAAACCATAGCGGCACGCCGATGAGCAGGCACTTGAGGTAGCGGGCCAGGCGCGGACCGTTGGTAAACAAACTCAGGAAGTTGCCCCGCGAGGCTTCAGACTGCTTGACCTGCTCAAACATGCCCGACTCGTACACGCCCACCCGCAGCGCCAGCAAGGCCAAGCCCAGGCCGCCGCCCACGAAATAAGCCGGGCGCCAACCGTAGGTGGCTACCCAGTAGGCCAGCATGGCGCCGGATACACCCACGGTGGCCACTATCATGGTGCCGTAGCCGCGCTTTTCCTTGGGCAGGGTTTCGGACACCAGCGTGATACCCGCGCCGAGCTCCCCGGCCAAACCTATGCCGGCAATAAGGCGCAGCCAGGCATACTGGTCGATGGTCTGGACGAAGCCGTTGGCTAGGTTGGCCAGGGAGTATAGCAAAATTGAGCCGAAGAGCACCGAGAGCCGGCCCCTTTTGTCGCCCAGGATACCCCACAGGATGCCGCCGAGCAGCATGCCGCCCATCTGCATGTTAATCAGAAACAGGCCCTGGTTGGTAACATCGGCGGCTTTGGTGATGCCCAGCTCGTTGAGGCTCTGCACCCGCACGATGCTGAACAAAATCAGGTCGTAGATATCGACGAAGTAACCCAGCGAGGCCACGATGACAATGGCGCTGAATAGAGAAGCTGTTTTGGGGGCCGAATCGGGGCGGGGGGACGTAATGGCCATGCAGGAACGGGGCGGAGTGAGCAGGATTGGAAATGCAGATTACAAAGATTTACGCGCTCCGCAACTCATGATACTGGCGGCAACAGTCTTTGATTATGGCTTCGGCTACGTCGTAATCCATCCAACTGGCATCGTACTTACCTGGAACCAAGCCAGAAACTAGGAAGCCATAATCTTCACCACCCTCGAAAGACTGCATGTCTACGACGTCCATAAGACTAGTTTCCGCAATGGAAAAAGCCCATTCCTCCCAGCGGGCCCGGAAGTAAAACGGATAAGTATTTACTGTGCCTTCCGCCTGTACCGGGCAGTACCCCTCAATTGCGCCCACAAGCTTTAGCGCGACGGCGTCAATTTGGCGGAAGTGCTCTTTGGGTATCACGCGGATTGTTTTGTGGTGACGATGCTGTCTTCCTCGGCGTCGCAGCAGCCGTGGTGACCGGCTACGGCTGTGTCCTGTTCAATCTGGACGGTGCAGTGGCCGATGTTGAACTCGTGAATTAGGTCGTGCTGCAGGTTTTTGAGAAAAAGGTTAGCGTCGGAGCTGCCGGTGGGCCGCACTACGTGGGCTGTCAGGGCGGTGTCTTGGGTGCTCAGGGGCCATACGTGCAGGTCGTGGACTTCCGTGACGCCGGGCTGGGCCAGCAGAAACGTGCGCACCTGATTCAGGTCGATGCCGGCGGGTACGGCCTGCAGGCTGAGCTGTACCGTTTCGCGCAACAACCCCCAGGAGCTGTAGGCAATCAAGCCCAGGATAACGAAGCTGATGGCCGGGTCGAGCCAGAGCCAGCCGGTCCAGAACACTAGGCCGCCGCCCACCACTACCCCCGCCGATACCAGCGCGTCGGTGAGCATGTGCAGGTAGGCCCCGCGCACGTTTACGTCGCCCTTTTGCCCGCTGCTGAACAGCCAAGCCGTAAAACCATTGACGACAATACCCAGGCCGGCCAGCAGCATGACCAGTTTGCCATTCACGGGCTCCGGGTGGCGCAAATGTTCAATAGTTTCCCACAGAATAGCGCCCAGGGCCCCGTACAGCAAGGCCGCATTGATTAGAGCAGCCTGAATAGTGGCGCCCTTGTAGCCGTAAGTGTAACGGGCTGAGCTGCGCCGCTTGGCCAGCGTGGCCGCGCCCCAAGCCAGTGCCAGACTCAGCACGTCGCTCAGGTTGTGGCCCGCGTCGGAGAGCAGCGCCGAAGAATTGGCCCAGAGCCCACCGATAACCTCGGCGACGACGAATACAATATTGAGCGCAATGCCCACTGCGAAGGCCCGGCCAAACTCTGCCGGCGCGTGCGAGTGGTGATGGTCGTGGCTGTGGTGGTCGTGCGAGTGAGCCATACAGTGCGGGAAGTCTTAAAAGCAGTTGGCAGCAAGTTACCTGCTTGCTGCCAACTGCGGGGTATTCGGGAAAGTGCCTTTCAGAGCCGGATTCAAAGTTATCCGACGCTTAAAGCCAGCGGCGGGCTTTAGTTAAACGCCAGCGGTACCACCAGCTTCAGGCTCACGTTGCGGCCCATGTTGAACACGCCCCGGCGGCCGTTGCTCACGTTGTAAGCCGCGTACTTCAGGCGGCTCAGGTGGCTTTGGTAACCCACGTCGAAGAGGTTATTGGCCGTCAGGTAGAGCGAAAACAGGGTTTTCGCCTGGGCATTCACCACGTCGGAGCCCAGACCCAGGTTGACGAGCGTGTAGCCCGGCGTGCGGGTTTCGGTTTCGAAGGCGGAGAAAAAGCGGTTTTGGGCGAAGGTGTGCTCCACGCCGGCCCGGGCGTAGAGGTTGCCCAGCCGGGAATTGCCCACCTTGCGAAAATTCACCCGCACGGTTGACTGAAGCCGGTCGGCGGGAATAAAGGGCAGATACTGCTGACCTTCAGGCTGGTTGAGTTGCTGGGCTCGTACCATGGAAAACGAGTTTTCGAAGTGCAGCCAGTCGAGCGGGTGGGGGTGAATGTCGAGCGTGGCCTCGCCGCCAGCCAGCCGGGCCGTGCCTTGGGTATACTTGAATATCGGGTCACCTTCCTCACTCACGGCGTCTTCCAGCCGCTCGGGAAACACGTAGTTCTGAATCTGGTTGCGGAAGGCGTCCAGGCTCAGGCTGATGTGGTCGGTGCTGTAGCTTACACCGCCGTCGAACTGTAGGCTGGTCTCGGCCTTGAGGCCCGGGTCGCCGAGCTCGTAGCGGATGGTGCCTTCGTGAATGCCATTGGAGCCCAGCTCGGCAATATTAGGGGCCCGAAACCCGCGCGACACGTTGGCCTTGAGTAGCAGCTTCTCGGTCAGGTTGTAAGCCCCGCCCAGGCTGCCCGATACGTTGCGGAAGTTGCTGGTAAAGCCCCCAAATTTCTGCTCGCCTTCCCCGCTGCCTACTGGTTGCTCGGTGTCAGGGTCCAGGTAAAGCGCGTCGGCCGTGATGCGGCGCAGGTCGTAGCGCAGACCGCCGCTGAGGTCGAGGTTGCCGAAGGTTTTCTTGGTCACAGCAAACACGCCGCCGTCGAACAATCGGTAGGCCGGAATCAGAAATTCGACGCCCTTGTTCACGTTTTCCTGCCGCATGCCGCTCAGGCCAAACGTGGTGCTCCAGCCGCTCATCTCAGGCAGAAAGTAGCGGGCGGCGTAGTCCAGGGTGCGGAGCTGAAAAAACAACGAGGGGTCCTTGGGAGCCAGCACGTCGCCAAACTCCCGGCGCAGGTTCTGCTGCCAACCCACGTTCACCGTCAGCCGGCTCTGGCCCAGGATGAAGTTGTTGTCGGTACCGATGCGCAAGTGGTTAACCTGCTGCTGGGGCACGTCCAGGTCATAGCCGCGCAGGTCCTGGTCGGTTACAGGGACTTCGGCCACCGCGTCGCCGCCCACGTTCACCAGCTTCAGAAACTGGCCGGTTTCCTCGTCCCGTTCCCCTTCCACCAAACCCAGCTGCTGATTAAACGAGTTAAACGTCAGGTGGGAATAGCCCCAGCTTTTGTTCAGGCCTACGTAGCCGTTGCCATCCAGCTCCCGAAAACCGGAGTTGTAAACGCGGCCATCGTAGCGGTTGCGGTAGCTGCCGGCTATTTTGCCGCTGCCCCGCACCAGCCAGTTGAAGCCATTTAGGTTGCCGGCGTTCATCAATGAATAGCCCTGTAGGTGGTTGTTTGTTTGGTAATTAGCTGCCACAGAGCCCAATACTTTGCCTTCCTCCACCGGGTCGGGCGCCAGGAAGTTGACCACTCCGGCCATACCGTCGGAGCCATAGAGCAAGCTGCCCGGCCCCTTGATAATCTCTGCCCGGTCAATGGCGTACTCGTCGATTTCGATGCCGTGCTCGTCGCCCCACTGCTGGCCTTCCTGCTTGGCCCCATTGTTCAGGGTAATGACGCGGTTGGAGCCCAGGCCCCGGATAACGGGCTTGCTGATGGCCGCCCCAGTGGTAATTTGGGCCAGGCCAGGCGTGTGGGCAATGGCGTCAATGGCGTTGGTGGAAGCGGCCTGGTTGAGTTGGTTATGGTCCACGACGGACGTAGGGACTGGGGAACGGCGCATTTCGGTAGACGCCGATACACCCGTTACCACCACCTGTCCAATTTCGGTAGCGGCCGTAGCCAGCGCTACTTCTAGCGGCTGCCCGGTGCCGGTATCCACGGTTTTGACGAAGGTATTATAGCCGATAAAGCGTACCTGCATCAGAAAGCGGCCCTGAGGCAGATTGGCAAATCGGAAAGAGCCGTCGGGGCCGCTGGTGGTGGCCTGGCGCAGGTCCGGAAATACGATGGTGGCCCCGGGCAGCGGCTCTTTAGTCGTGGCATCGAGTATCCGGCCGGTGGTGGGCACGGCCGCCACGCGGGCGGTGCGGGGAGCAGGAGTAGATAGGGTAGGAGCGGGCGGCTGGGGTGTTTGGGCCAATACGGTGCCCGAAACAGCAAACAGGAGCAGGCCGGGGGCCCAGGAGGAAGGATGCATAATGACTACAAAAACGCCGTAGCGCATGAACGGGAAATGAGGAGAGAAGATGCAGCCCGCAAACAAGAAAACATCGACCATAGGCCGATGTCTTCGTTAAGCTCTCCAAAACCAAACCAATTGGAGACGTCGGGCCCGGCCGAAACCGGACCTTACTATCAAAATTTGCCCTAGCGGACGGCCGTCGGGAAAGTCACTTCCACGTCGGTGTCGCCGGGGGCAAACGTGCCATTTTTAGAGCCGGGCTGGTGCCGCAGCGTGATTTTGAGGTTGCCCGTAGTGCCTGTAGCATTAGCCGCGCCAGCTGCCACGCTGGTTTCGAGGCCCACTGCCAGGCCTTTAGCATCCTTATCGGTTGGGGTAATAGTGAGGTTCACGCCGCTGGGCTCGAAGAAGAAGATGTGCTCATCGGCCTCCTCCTTGATTTCGTCAGAGGTATTGACCACCGGGTTCTTGGTTTCGTCGAGCAGGACCAGCTTGCCGGTATAAGTCGTACCAGCAGCCAGCGTGAGCGTGCCGATAACCGGGGCGGCGCCACCGTCGCCGTCCGGGTCGCGGTACTGCACCGTTATGGGCGTGCCGCCGCCCACCGGGGTCAGTTCGTAGCGCACCGTCGTGATTTGCTCGTTGTCGTCGTCGGGCTGCGGGTCGTCATCGTCTTTTTTGCAGGCTCCGAGTAAGGGAGCAACCAACAGCAGGGCTAACCAGGATTTCTTGATCAAAGGATGTGTCATGGGTGAAAAAGGAAAAGAGGAAAGGAAGGATTAATTCGTTTTGTGGCTCAGCTCCAGCGGTATATGCACCCGCAGGCTCACGTTGCGGCCCATTTCGTCGGTGAAGTAGCGGTAGCGGTTCAGGTAGTCGCGGTAGCGCTGGTTGAGCAGGTTGGAACCGGCCAAGCTCACTTCCAGCGGCAGGCGGCCCCAGCGAATAGTGGTGCCGATTTCCGCGTTGAGCAGAGCGTAGCCAGCCGGCGGGGCTAGCAGGTCGCGGGTTTCGTAGTTATCGGGCACCCGGGTCTGGCGGCCTACGGCGTACACGCCGGCCTGGGCGTAGCGGCCCGAGAGCCGGCCTTGGTCGTGGCCCCAGGTGTAGCGTAGCGTGGTTTCTAGCCGGTCGGCAGGCATCAGAATCTGCCACTCGTCGGCGCGGGTGTCGCGGGTGCGCACCACCGAGCCCTTGGCCGACAGCAGCCAGTCGGCGGTGAGCTGGTAGCTGCTGCTCAAATCCAGGCCGCGGAAGGTGGCGTCGGTTTGTAGGTACTGCCAGCTGATGTGGCTGCCGCGCACGGTTTGCACCGGCTCGGTCAGCGGCACCTGGTAGATAAAGTCTAAAATACGGTTCTGGTACACTGTCACCTCGCCGTTGAAGCGCGGATTGGCGTGCCAGTTAACGGTCAGGCCGGTATTCAGGGCCGTTTCGGGCATTAGCGGTGTGGCACCGGGCACCAGGTCGTTGCCCAGTTCATACATGCCGTTGTGCACGCCTTCGCTAAACCGCTCATTGGCTGCCGGGGCCCGCCGTGTCAGGCCCGTGTTCAGGCTAAAGGTGAAGTGGGCCGATGGGTCGTAGGTAGCGCCCACCGAGGCCGCTGGCGTAGTGTACTGAAACCGGCTGCGGTCCACGAAGAAGGCGCCAGTAGCGTTCCGGTCGCCGCGCTTCACGGCCAGGTCGCGCCGGTCGAGGCGCAGGCCGCCTTCGAGCAGCCAGGGGCCGTGTTGCCATTTTTCAATCCAAAAGGCCCCGCCCACCAGGTTGGTGTAGTAGGGAATAAACTGCCGGCTGCCGTTGGCGTAACGGTTGGCTTGGTAGGTGCCGGCTACGCCCACACTGCCGCGGAAATGGTGCCAGGGCTTATGTTCCCACAGCAGCTCGCCGGTACTGGTGCGGTTGGTGTAGCTCAGCTCGGGCTTATTGAGGCTGGCTAAGTTGTCGTTGCGGGGCCGGAATTTATCATACTCGTCTCGAAGGTCCGTTTGTTGGGCCAACGTGAGCTGCAACTGCCCCGCCGTGCCGGTTTGCACAAAGCCCGTGAGCTTGGCTACGTCGTGACGCACGTGCTGATACGCCCGGTCAATGGCGTAACTAAAGCCCGTAGTTTCCAGGGGCTCAGTCCGGGCAATGGCCAGCAGCAGGTCAGTTTTGCTTTCGGCGTGCGAGGCCGGTAGAATGCCGATACGGGTGTTGAACTGGCTGTAGAAAACTTCCAGCCCGTAGGTCGGCTTGCGCCAGCCCACAGCCCCGGAGAAGTTCCGTTCAGAAAAGCCCGAGTTCTTCAGGTAATAGTCGGGAGTACGCATAGTGCCGGCGCGCCGCAAGGTACCCTGAGCCCGCCAGCTTAGGGCCGGCAGCTGGCGCAGGTTGCCATCGAGCGTGCCCGAGGCGGCACCCAGGCCGTTGTTACTCATACCTACTAAGCTGAGGTCGGCACTGGTGCCAGCCGAGTCACGCAGGGCCTTGGGCTCTACCAGCACCACGCCGCCAATGGCATCGGAGCCGTAGCGCACACTGGCCGCGCCTTTTACCACTGTCAGGCGAGAGGCAATGAAGGGGTCAATTTCCGGTCCGTGCTCCACGCCCCACTGCTGACCTTCCTGACGCACGCCATTGTTGAGAATCGTGACGCGGTTGGAATGCAGACCATGCACCATGGGCTTAAAGATGCCTGGCCCGGTCTGGATGGCCGTTACGCCCGCCAGCTGCCGCAGGGCCTCGCCCAACGCTTGGCCTCGGGTCTGCTGTAGCGCCTGACCCGCTAATTCGGCTGTGGGCTGAGTCGTGGGCGCGGCGGTCCGCTGGCCCTGCACTACCGCGCTCTTCAGCAGAATAGCATCGGGATGCAGCCGAAAGTCCCGGATAATGGCTTCAACCACGCGCACTTCGGCTGCCTCGCCGCTGTAGCCGAGGTAGGACACTTGCAGGTGATACAGGCCCGCGCACAGGTGAAAGTGGTAGTTGCCAGCCGCGTCCGTTTGGGTGGCCTGCTGGGTTTCCAGTACCACCACTGTAGCGCCCGGCAGCCCCTGTCGCGACTCATGGTCGAAGACGCGGCCACTCACGGAGAGCGTGCATTCGGGCAACTGCTGGCTAGCCTGCGCTACGGTGGTAGCGGCCATCAGCCCCAGCCACAGTGCACACGCTGCCCTAGCGGCTGCCAGGAAGCGAAAAGTCATAAAAAAGGGGAAGCCAGTGGGTAAAACCACTGCTGCGCACAGTAGCTCAGCGGCCTAAGACTACGCTGAGCACCAGCCCAATCGGGTGCGAAGGCACGAATTGCAGGCTAGCAGCAGCTCATTACGTGAGTTATTACCCCTGGCTCGGAGGGCCGCGCAGGTCGGCAGTCAATCGGGTGGCGGCTAACCACACGGAGGTGCCCTGCTCGGCGGCAGGCACGCCATAGCTCGTAAACAGCGTAAACTCCAGGAGCGAAGCCGCCTGGAAAGGCACGTCGTAGAAATGGTCGACGGCACAGTGCTGGTGCTTAGCCGTGAGCAGGGCCTTGCCTTTGGGGGCTCCGGGCTGCTGAGTGGCTTCCTCCGTCGTGTGCTGGTGTGCGTGCATGGCCAAGACCCACGTATCCGGCAGCAGCACCCGCGTAAAGCAGAGCAGCAACAGAATAGCTAACCGGGACCGAAGTGCGTGCATTTGCAACAATGTGTCAGGAGTCGGCTCAAAGGTAAAACAAATTACGAATCAGCAAAACATGATGAATTTCCTGTACGGCAGCCAATGGTAGTCCTGGTTAGCTTGAATATAGTGACTTGTGCATGAATATTTTAAGTGCGGCATATCAGTCATCCGCAACATAAGCTGGCAGCCCCATGGCTTACTTTATTCCTATCAGCATTGATGATCCGACTGCAGAAGGAAGGAGAAGGCAAAGCAACAGGGTGCTTACGTGTTAACAACAAGTTGGTATATGATAAATGCAATAAAACGATTTTGTAATAAGAGCTATAATAAGCATTGTCTTGAGGGGTGCTTGACATTAAGTACAACTTTTATTAAGTTGCTGACTCTATTCCCGCTCGTATTTTTAAACTGTTAAGTAGCTGAACGGTTATAAAGCCTGCTTGAGCCAGTTGAATGGAGGCGTAGCCGAAAAGTTATAAAACTGACTTTTGCCTGCCGTATCTTTGTTGTATTGCCAGCTGCTGGGTAGCAGCTGGAATTGCCTCGTATGACCAAGCCCGATTCTCTCCTTCTGCACTATGACAATGGCTTGCGCTTGTTGCGCTGGCAGTGGCACGGTCCTATTCACGCGGCTGAATTCCAAGCTGCTTTTTACTATCTGACAGAACTATCAAACAAAGAGAGGGTTAGGCGCTGGCTGATAGATACTACCGACATGCCCGTGGTAGGCATTGACGAACAGGCGTGGCTGAGTGAAACGTGGTTGCCACTTTTTGCCAAGCTTCAGGTAACCGACATTGCCATTATTCTGCCGTCCAGTTTGCACAATCAGCTGGTAGTTGAAACCATACTGGCCGACGGCCAGCGCTACGACTGTGGAGAAATTCAATTCTTCTCCGACGTTACCTCGGCCCTCGACTGGCTGACGAACTCCTCCGGGCGTGGGCCGGAGCTGGAACTGGAGTGGCTGCAGGAGCACCGGGCGGAAATAGAAAAGTTAAATAAGCCAACGCCCGGTAGATTGCCAGTTCCGGTTAGCCGTTTCCCCGATACGTTCTAGTCAGTTAGGAAGTAAAAGCAGTGAGAATCGTCCCGGCCCCGGACGATTTTTCTTTTTGGGTAGAATCAGTTTGCGCTGTCAAACTGGCAGGAGGGGAGTCATGGAACAGGTTTTGTGACGGCCGGCTGGTACGGAACGCGGGCTGGCGAGGCTGGCGTTTCGTCCGGATTCTTATTTCAAACCCTTTTGCCAACGCGCTATGCAAGAGAAAGGTAGCATCTCGATTCATACCGAGAATATCTTCCCCATCATTAAGAAGTTTCTCTACTCCGACCACGAAATCTTCCTGCGGGAGCTGGTTTCCAACGCCGTAGACGCCACCCAGAAGCTCAAGAGCCTGGGGCAGCTGGGAGAGTTCAAAGGGGAGCTGGGCGAGCTGAAAGTAAAGGTGAGTGTGGACAAGGAAGCCCGTACCATCACCATTTCGGACCGCGGCCTGGGCATGACGGCCGAGGAAATCAAAAAGTATATCAACCAGATTGCCTTCTCCGGCGCCACCGAGTTTGTGGAGCAGTACAAGGAGAAGGACACCGCCGCTAAGGATCAGATTATCGGGCAGTTTGGTCTGGGTTTCTACTCGGCCTTCATGGTGGCCGACAACGTCGAAATCTTTTCCAAGAGCTACAAAGACGATACGGAAGGCGCCCACTGGACCTGCGACGGCAGCACTGAGTTCAGCCTCGAAACAACTGACAAAACCGACCGGGGTACCGACGTCGTGTTGCATGTAGCCGCCGATTCGGATGAGTTTCTGGAAGCGGCCCGCCTGCGCACCATCCTGACCAAGTACTGCAAGTTCTTGCCCATCGAAATCGAGTTTGAGGGTGAGGCCATCAACCAGACTCAGCCGATCTGGGCCAAACAGCCCTCCGAGCTGACCGATGAGGACTACACCAAGTTCTACCAGGAGCTGTATCCTTTCTCCGAGCCCCCGCTGTTCTGGATTCACCTGAACGTGGACTATCCGTTCAACCTGACCGGTATTCTCTACTTCCCCAAGGTAAAGGACGAGCTACAGTTCTCGCGTAATAAGATCCAGCTCTACTCGCGGCAGGTGTTTATTACCGATGAGGTGAAGGACGTGGTGCCCGAGTTCCTGATGCTGCTCCACGGCGTGATTGACTCGCCCGATATTCCGCTGAACGTGTCGCGCAGCTTCCTGCAGGCCGATGCGGCGGTGAAGAAAATCAATACGTACATCACCAAGAAGGTCGCCGACAAGCTGGCTGAGCTCTACCGCAAGGACCGCACGGGCTTCGAGGAAAAGTGGTCCGACATTGGGCTGTTCGTGAAGTACGGCATGCTCTCCGACGACAAGTTCTACGAGAAGGCCAAGGATTTCGTACTGCTGCAGAACACGGCTGGCAAGTTCTTTACTCTGAGCGAGTACCAGGAATTTGTGCAGGCCAACCAGAAGGACAAGAATGAGCAAACTGTGGTGCTTTACACCACCGACCCCGAAACCCAGCACAGCTTCGTGCAGGCCGCCCTCGACCGGGGCTACGACGTGCTCAAGCTCGACACTGTGCTCGACTCCCACTTTATCGGGCAGCTGGAGCAGAAGCTGGAGAAGGTCACCTTCAAGCGCGTCGACGCTGATACCATTGGCAAGCTCATCGAAAAGGATGAGGCTACCGAGAGCGTACTCAGCGACGACGACAAGACTAAGCTGCAGCAACTCTTTACTACGGCCATCAGCAACCCGCAGATGAACGTGCAGGTTGAGGCCCTGTCGCCCCAGGATGCCCCGGTTATCATCACCGTACCCGAGTTTATGCGCCGCATGAAGGACATGCAGCGCGCCGGTGGGGGAGGCGGTATGCAGATGTTTGGTTCCTTGCCCGATACCTACACCGTGAGCGTAAACGCCAACCACCCCGTGGCCCAGCGCGTGCTCAGCACCGATGACGAAGCTAGCCAGAAGCTGGCCCGCCAAGCCTTTGACTTGGCGTTGCTGGCCCAGGGCCTGCTGAAAGGCGAAGCCCTGACTGCCTTCGTCAAGCGCAGCGCCGACCTGCTGACGGCGTAGCGGTGAGATAGTGAGGTGGTGAACTGGTGAGCTGTCATTCAAATGGCGCCATCCACACCTTACGCTTTAAGAAAACGAAACGGCTCCGGTGGCACTGCTACCGGAGCCGTTTTGTTTTGGATAGGCTCCAGAATATCAAACTCACCAGTTCCCTATTTCACCATCTCACTGCTAGGGCACTAATTCCGTTTATCTTTACGTTCGACCCTACGAATTCTGTCAGCTTCGTTGATGCGCCTACTTCGGTTTTCCTTCTTCCCGCTTTTGCTTGTTTTGGTCCTGCTTGCAGTTGGGGCCTGCAGCAAAAAGACGGTTTCCTTTAACAGCAAGCCTGAGCAGCTGGGGCTGGCTACCCTTACGCCCGACTCGCTGACCAGCAGCAGCGACACGACCAAGGCCCGTCGCTGGATACCAAGCGCCTGGCCATGACCAAGGAGCAGGAGCGAGCCGCCAAAGAGAAGGAAAAGGCCGCCCAGCGCAAGCCTAAGAAGAAAAAGAACGTCTTCCTGGGAGAGAAAATCAAGAAGAGCTTCACCAAGTCGGGGCCGAAGGGCCGTAACCAGATCATTGAGCAGTTTTACTACCTCAAGACCTTCCAGCAGCCCAATGAATACGCGCCGTCGCTGTACTACTTCAACCCCAAGAAGCGCAAGATTTTCAAATCGACGGCCGAGTTGAATCCGGCCACCGATAAGGTGCTGCACGGGCCCTACAAGAAGCTGCAGGGCGGCAAGGTTATCGAAACCGGCTACTTTGCTTTAGGCACCCGCCACCTCCGCTGGGAGAGATACAACAAAGAGAATACCCTGCTCACCAAGACCCATTACGAAATGGGTTTTCCGCGCGACGCGGCCGTGACTTACTATGACGCCGAGAAGAAAAAGATAAAGGAGGTCATTCCCTACGTAGCCGGCAAAGTGGAAGGTGACTACGTGCGTTACCTCGAAAACGGCCAGCGTGACTGGGACGGACAGTTTGAGAACGGCAAGAAAGTCGGCGTCTGGACCAAATATTGGGGCTTCCGCAACCGCCGACACTATGAGTATCAATACGGCGAGTCGGGCTACGACCCGGAAGTAGCCGAGCCGGAGATGGTGAGGGAATATAACCGTAACGCGGTGCTGGTGTACGACAAGGAAAAAGGCCTCGACAAGCGCGACGCCGTAACGGACCGGCCCGGCGCCAAGCGCTAATACCCTGATTTTTATATAGTATATATACTATAGGAGTGGAAGGGCTCATCCTGCAAAGGATGAGCCTTTTTCATAGCCGCCGCAGCTAGTAGAAAGCGTCTTCGAAGTGCTCAATCCGAAACCCGGTGCTAGAGGGCGTCAGGGCCACGATATCGAAGCGGATGTCGCCGTGCCAGTCGGTTTCCAGCTGGTACTGCTCGGCGGCCAGGCGGAACAGTTGGCGCTTGCGTTCCGTCACGAATTCTTCCGGAAACCCAAATTGCGTGGAGGAGCGAGTCTTGACTTCCACGAACACCAGCAAGCCGGGTCCTAACTGGGCAATCAGATCTACCTCGGCCCGGCGGTAGCGGTAGCCCTGCCGAAGCACGGTGTAGCCCAGGCTTGTCAGAAAGGTGCTGGTGGCGGTTTCACCGGCCTGTCCGAGTTCATGCGCCGTGTGGGTCATGGGGTAGCTGGTAAAGTCGGTCGATTGGGGTTGGGTCTAAATCTAGTACCTTTGCGCGCTTTCTGTAGTAGTTCCCGGCAGAATGTAGTGTAAATGGTTGAGCTTGGCTTAGAGCCAAAAAGCCCCTCCTTTTCAGCTGCCGGAAGTACCGCAGATGCAGTCCGTTGTTTGGTCATTTCCCGAGTTGATTATGTCCCAATCCAGTTCCTGCACTACATCAGCTCCCCATCTGGCTTCCATAACGGCTACTCCCGTAGTAGCTGGCCGGCAGGTGGAAGTCCGCAACCTGGGCTTGGCCGACTACGAAACAACCTGGGCATATCAGGAAGAGTTGCTGGCTTCGACGCTGGCCATCAAAACCCGCAACCGTCAGGCCCAGGAAGAAGGCCGCGCCCCTGAGCCGACGCCCAACTACTTGCTGCTGTGCCAACACCCGCACGTCTACACGTTGGGCAAAAGCGGCAAGCCCGAACACCTGCTGCTCGATGCCGAAGGACTGGCTCAGCACGGTGCCACGTTTCACCGCATCAACCGGGGCGGCGACATTACCTACCACGGCCCTGGCCAACTGGTAGGGTATCCCATTCTGGACCTGGAAAACTTCTTCACCGACATTCACCGCTACCTGCGCCTGCTCGAAGAAGCCGTTATCCTGACCCTGGCCGACTACGGACTGGCCGCGGGCCGCATTGCCGGGCTCACCGGCGTCTGGCTCGATTTCGAGGAAGGAGCTGTCAATCCGCGTAAAATCTGCGCTATGGGCGTCAAGTGCAGCCGCTGGGTAACCATGCATGGCTTTGCCTTCAACATTAACTCCGACCTCTCGTACTTCGGCCATATCGTGCCCTGCGGCATCACCGATAAGGCTGTGACCTCACTGCAGCAGGAGCTGGGCCGGGCTGTGCCGTTGCCCGAAGTCGAAGAACGCCTCGTCGCCCACTTGGCGCATGTTTTCGGGGCCGAATTTATTGTTGCCTAATCCATGAAAGAGCATATTTCCTTCGACCCGGTAGAGGGTGTTTCCATTGCCATTGTTCCTGACCAGGTGGGGGCCCTTGATGAAAGTCTCAGCACTTGGCAGGTGTACCTGCTCAATCATAATCCTTACCCGCTGAGCAACGTCATCGTCAGCTCCAACGGCTACGGCACTCAGAGCGACGGGGAAAGCGTACGTACCTCCACGCTGCGTCACGTTATTCTGGAAGTGGAGCCGCACACGGCCGTGCCCATCGAGCCCATCGACCCTGCGTTGTTTCATCTCAACAACCAGTATTGGGTGAGCTACTACCGGGGCTCCCAGATATTCGACAAGAAGTTCATCTTCGTCCCCGATTCTATTGTTGCCGCCAATCTGATTCATATTGCTCTGTTAGACCGCGAAGGCGTGCTGCATAGCTAACTTCTATTTGCAGATAGCGGGAGTAAAAAGTCCTGGCTATTTGCTTAATTTTGAGCCGATACGTGATGAATGCACTCGGAATTCAGTTGGGGTTGTCCTTTCTATGGGCGTTTTTGGTAGCACTATTTGCAGTGCCGTCCATCATTTACATTGCCCACCTGAAAAATATGCTCGATACGCCCAACGTGCGTACCGTGCACGAATCCCTGACGCCCCGCCTCGGCGGCGTAGCCGTTTTTGCGGGCTTTATGTCGGCCCTCACCATCTTCGCCGACCTCAGCAACGGGATTCAGCAGCTGCTGGCGGGCTGCATCGTGCTGTTCTTCGTGGGCCTGAAAGATGATCTGGTCAGTATCTCCGTATCGAAGAAGTTTGTGGGTCAGCTGTTGGCCACCGGCGTAGTCATGATTATGGCCGATATCCGCGTTACCAGTTTTCAGGGCATTCTCGGGATTCATGAGCTGCCTATCGGCATCAGCTACGCGTTTACCTTCCTGGCCATTGTCGGCATCACCAATGCCATCAACCTCATTGACGGCCTCGACGGGCTGGCTGGTACCATCGTCCTGATTATTACCAGTACCTACGGTTACTACTTTGCCCGCTATGGCGGAGCTGGCTACGGCAATTACGTGTTTGTATCCATCTGCCTGATTGGAGGCATGCTGGGTTTTTTGCGCTACAACTTCCACCGCGCCAGTATCTTCATGGGCGACACCGGTTCGTTGGTCTGCGGCTTTATCGTGTCCATTCTCACCATCCAGTTTATCGAGATGGGTCTGAAGGTGGGAGGCCCCTTCGCTACTTCCTCACCGGCCGTGGCCATTGGCATCCTGTTCGTACCCTTGTTCGATACGCTGCGGGTATTCATTGTTCGTATGATGGCCGGCCGTTCGCCCTTCTCCCCGGATAAAAACCACGTGCACCACCGGATTTTGGCCATGGGCTTTCAGCAGATCAGTACCGTGATGCTGCTCGGCTTGCTCAACCTGGTTGTGATTCTGTTTGTCATCAACTTTGCGGCCCTGGGCAATATGCTGCTCATCGGCTGCCTCGTGGGTTTTTCGGTGCTGATTAGCATCTTTTTGGGCGTTTACCAGAGCCGGAGCGCCCAGCAGCGCGTTGCTTCCTAACCACCCAATGCCAGCGGGAATGGCTCGGCCGAGTTTGTCTCGATTTTCGCGTTGGCTGCTGGGGCTGCTGCTGGCTCTGAGCTGGTCGGCGGCCTTCGCCGCCGAGTACCGTCCCTTGCCGCCCGCGGCCCGAGGTGGCCTGTCCTCCGATTGGCTTATCCACGACGCGGCCCGCAACCGCTTGGTGCTCTATCTGCCCGACTACCACAACCCCGCGCTGGCGTATTACCAGTGGGTTTCTATTCGGCCCAACCGCCCGTTCACCATTAGCTTTGCCGCGCCCAAAGGCCTGAGCGTTTTTCTGGATAACCGGCTGGTTTTTTCTGCAGCCACTTCCGCGTCCTACACCCTCGACCTTGCCAAACTGCTGCCATCAGGCTCCGTTCCAGGGCCGCACTTGCTTTGCGTGTGGCACCCCGAAACGCCTCCCAAGCTGACTACGTTTACCAACGCTTTGCCCACCGTGCGTACCGCTGCCGATAAGAGCGTGGTGTCACCAGTTGCTGTGCAACCACTGCCGCGTGGTCATCAGGGGCAAAATGTGTTCCTCTGCTTTCTGCTGCTCATCGGCTTGCTGTATGGCGGTATCCGGTCGGCTTACCAGCCCGGTTTTGCCCGTATCTACCACTTCGAAGGACTCTGGGGTAAAGCCACCAACGACCAGGACTTTTTGACTAAGCCCACTGTGACCTGGTTGAATCTGCTGCTGGTGATGGTATTTTCTCTGTCTTTCGCCCTGCTACTGGTTGCCATTCACACCAATATTCAGAGCATCATCATTCTGCGGCGGCTGTTCGATGTACCTGAATCAGCCATTGTCGTGCGCGTGCTGTTCTACGCCGCGTTGATTGCCGCTTTCGTACTCGGCAAGTACCTGTTCCTGGAAGTAATGGGCTACATCTTCGACGTGACTCAGCTGGTTATAGTGCAGTACCGCGAGTTTATGCGCACCATCCTCTTCATGGGGCTTTTCCTGCCTGGTGTTATGCTGCTCTACCTCGGACTGAACCAGACATTGCCCGAAACTGTCTTGTGGGTATCCAACGGGGTGGTTTCCTTGATGTTGATTGGTACTGTCATCCGCATCGGGCGGACGTTGCACCGGCGCGCGTCTTTACTAAATCTGCATTTGTTTTCGTACCTTTGCGCCACAGAAGTGATTCCCTTGATCATTCTGCTCAAATTGATTGTGTTTACTTACTAATCTCTCTGTCGCAGAAGCTCTTCTACTCCTCCAACGCCGCCTTATTGCCTTAGATTTACTCTTTCTTTTACCCTATGGCCGAGAGCACAGACAAACCGGGGACGGGCCGTCACGCAAAGCGTATTTCCAGCATCCTGGTTACCCAGCCTAAGCCCACAAACGACGTCTCCCCTTACTTCAGCATTGCTGAGAAGTACGGTATCAAAGTCGACTTCCGCGAGTTTATCCAGGTAGACCCAGTCTCCTACAAGGATTTCCGCAAGGAGAAAATTAACATCGCCGAGCATACGGCTGTTATTTTCACCAGCCGGAACGCGGTAGACCACTTCTTCCGTATCTGCCAGGAGGCCAAGCTGGAAATGCCTGCCGAAATGAAGTACTTCTGCATTTCGGAGCAGACGGCTAACTACCTACAGAAGTACATTGTGCTTCGTAAGCGTAAGCTATTTGTGGGCCAGCGCACTGCTGCCGACCTATTCGACGTTATCAAGAAGCACAAGAGCGAGAAGTTCCTGTATCCTTGCTCGGATATCCGCAAAGACGATATTCCAGAGTTCATGCGGGCCAATAACTTCAAGTTCACGGAGGCGGTTATTTACCACACCGTAGCCAGCGACCTGTCCGACCTGTCGGATGTGAAGTACGACTGTATTGCGTTCTTCAGTCCTTCCGGAATCAGTTCTCTGTTCATCAACTTTCCCGATTTCGAGCAGAATGGCACGCGTATCGCTGCTTTTGGACCCACGACCGCCAAGGCTGTGTTGGACGCTGGCTTAGAGCTGGATATCGAGGCTCCTCAGCCTAATGCTCCCTCAATGACTGGGGCTATCGAAGCTTACATCCGCCTGCATCATGGGCCGGATGTTGGAAAAGAAAAAAGTAAAAGCGGCAAACAAAACGTTTAGCACGTAAAACAAGCGGAAGGGCACTAAAAAGTCCTTCCGCTTGTTTTTTTTCAGAGGTTTGTTGCAGAGGGTTTTTTGCATACATTTGGAAATACCTACGTTGGCCCATCCAAGTCTTAACAGGCCATAAATCAATCAGTTCTATGAAGAGAACTTTACTTACAATACTGCTGGCCTCGGTAGTATCTTCTATGGCGCTTGCTCAGCAACAGCCTCAGTTTAGCCATTACGGCTTTAATGGGATGTATCTGAATCCCGCCTATGCTGGTATCAAGGGACAGGGAGAGGTTACTACGTTAGGTCGTTATCAGTACTTAGGTTACAACGCTACGTTCGACGATGGGGGCTCTCCACAGACCTACTCACTGAGCGCCTCTTTGCCCGTAGCGGCAATTGGTGGCGGGGTTGGGGTTAGTGTATTTCGTGACAAAATAGCTCAGTCGAACATCACTAACGTGCAGCTGTCCTATTCCAAGCACTTGAAGGTAGGAGAGGGCCGATTGGGGATTGGGGTTCAAGGTATTTTCAACCATCTCAGCAAAGGGGTGTATCGTCCCGCTGATGAACGCCCGGATGGTAGCGTACCACGGGAAGGTTCTGACCAAAAGTTTGATGCTGGGGTTGGGGTATGGTATGAGTCAGATAAGCTGTATGCAGGTCTCAGTACAAATAATCTGCTACGCTCTGAGTACCGCTTTAAAAGTGAAGGAGGAACGAACAGCGCCACGGTAATCGGTGAAAATCACGCTTATCTGACGGCTGGTTACAATATTGAAGCGTCGTCGTCCGTTGTTGTTACCCCCACAGTCCTTGTGAAGATGGTATTGCCCGGGAAGTTTGGCGACAACAATAAATTCAGTTTGAAGAACAACTCGTATGAAGGTGGTGTGCGTGCTACGCTCAACGATAAGTTCTGGGGTGGAGTGGGTTATCGGTACGACGAGTCGATTACGGGGATGTTGGGCATGAGCTTTGCTAAGGATAATGCTTTACGCTTCGGCTACGCATTTGATCTTATTGCATTTAACCAAGACGCGCGTGCATTCAGCTCCCACGAAATCATGCTTTCTTACCGGTTGCCTAAGCCTGGCTTGGCTACCCGTCCAGCTATCCGCACTCCCCGATACAGCTTCTGATTTTAGGGGAATCTTTCAAGATTGTTGGGTTGTTGGGTGTGGGAGTGGTTAATTTGTAGGGCTTTTACACTAACTCGCTGCTTTCCATCGTTTAACCGGTATCTACCCCGGTTCGTAGACAAAAGGTAAGCATTGAGCGACAGGCTTGCGAACGAATGTAATATTCGCTAGATTTGCCGGCTCATTAAATTGTAATCTTAGGGTATCGCCGCCTGTACAGTCTTTTTTTCCTTAACATGAACAAGTTTCTCGTATTGCCTCTCGTAGCCCTGTCGGCGCTGTTTCTGGGAGGCTGTGGTTTCGGCAAAGGACCGCAAGGCGATTTGGTCGGAGCGGAGGACCGCCCCGAGTTCAATCCGCAGGAAGTTCCTTTTGGCATGGTACCCTGCCCGGGTGGAACCTTCCACATGGGACAAACAGACCAGGACATTTCAGCTTCCATGGTCAACATGAACAAGCAGGTGACTATCGCCGGCTTCTACATGGATGAGACGGAGATTACTAACAATGAGTACCGTCAATTCATGAACGCCATCCGTCAGGACTCTATTGACGTGCTGGGCGAGGAATATGTGATGACGGAGCTTTATCCTGATACGACCGTCTGGGTTCGGGACTTCACTTACCACATGGGTGACCCGCTGATGGAGTATTACTACACCCACCCTGCTTTCGACGATTATCCCGTAGTAGGAGTGGATTGGTTCGCTGCCAAGTATTTCTGCAATTGGCGCACCAAGAACAAGAATGCTGCTAACGCTGAAGCTGGTTTGGCTCCTACGCCTAACTTCCGCCTGCCTTCTGAGGCTGAGTGGGAATACGCTGCCCGCGGTGGTCGTGACCTTGCTACCTATCCTTGGGGTGGACCTTACCTGCGCAACTCGAAGGGCTGCATGCTGGCTAACTTCAAGCCCGGCCGCGGTGACTACGCCAGCGACGGTTATGCTTACACGGCTCCAGTAGGCGCTTTCTTCCCTAATGACTTCGGCCTGTATGACATGTCAGGCAACGTATCCGAGTGGTGCGATGATGCCTACATGGAAGCTTCGGTGCCGGTGGTATGGGATATGAACCCTACCAACCCTGATGACAACGAGCCTCGCAAAGTAGTGCGTGGTGGCTCTTGGAAAGACATCTCTTACTTCTTGGAAACGGGCACTCGCAACTTTGAGTACCAAGATTCCGCTCGCTCTTACATTGGTTTCCGCACTGCTATGATCCAGATTGGATCGGCTTTGTAAGGAAACTAATACCCACACCCTCCCTCGCTTTTACATCATCACTCAACAAATTCTTTCAATTCAAATTCAAATGGCAGCAAAAGGCGGTAGTTTCCTGTATGACGTGGTTATGCCCAAGGTGTACGGCATCGGGGCCGCAGTCGTAATCGTCGGGGCTTTGTTTAAAATTCAGCACTGGGATGGCGCTAGCGAAATGCTTATCGTTGGTCTCGGCACTGAAGCATTGATTTTCCTACTCAGCGCATTTCAACCTACTTCACACGAACCTGATTGGTCATTGGTTTACCCCGAGTTGAGCGAAGGATACGATCCTTCAACGGGTAACAAGAGCTTCGCGGCTACGGATAACAACAGCAAGGGCTTGACCAAGAAGCTGGACGACATGCTGAAGGACGCCAACGTAACGCCCGAAGCTATTTCTTCCCTGGGCGCTGGCCTGAATCGTCTGTCGACGACCACGCAGCAGCTTTCCTCGCTGGGCGATGCTACGAATGCTACTGAAGAGTACACGACCAAAGTTCGTTCGGCTGCTCAGTCGCTGGAGCGCATCAACGATGCTTACTCGAACACGGTAGAAGCCATCACCGCTATGTCGAGTGCTACGGCTGATGCTCGTGAGTACCACCTGCAGGTACAGAACGTAACCAAAAACCTGGGCGCTCTGAATGCAGTGTACGAAATGGAGCTGCAGGATGCCAATACGCACCTGAAATCCATGAACAAATTCTATGGTACCCTGAGCCAGGCCATGGAAAACCTGACCGAAGCTGGCAAAGAAACCGACCAGTTCAAGCAGGAAGTAACTCAGTTGACCAGCAACTTGGGTTCATTGAACCGGGTGTATGGCAACATGCTCAACGCTATGCGTGCTACCAGCTAATCATAGCGTAGCAATAGTTTCCGTCCAATACATATAGACTAGGCACGACCACGATGGCGGGAGGAAAAGAAACTCCAAGGCAGAAGATGATTGGCATGATGTACCTGGTACTGACTGCTCTTCTAGCCCTTCAAGTAAACTCAGCAATACTGCTCAAATTCAAGTTCCTCGACGACAGCCTTTCTGCTATCAACAATAAGGTTTCGAAGTCGAACGATGGTACGGTAAAAGGCATCCAGGCGCAGGTTGAGAAAAACCGCAACCAAGCTGGAGACCTAGCTGTGCTGAAACAAAGCGAAGAAATTCGCAAGACGACCCAGGACATGATTGCCTACTTGGGCACTGTTCGCGAAAAGCTCCTGACTGCCACTGAAAACAAGGGCAAGAATGAGTTCAAGAATATGAGTGCCGAGGATAAAGTCGCTAGCACCATGCTGGGCGGCAAAAGAGACGGTCTGGCTTACGATATGAAGAACAAGCTCAACACTTATTCTTCGTACATCGGCAAATTCGTTCCTGGTATTGCTCCTCTGGCACTCGATGCCAAGGACGATCCGATGGTTACTGACAAAGAACAGCGTAACAAGAACTTCGCTGAACTGAACTTCGAAAACACTCCAGTAGTAGCTGCTCTGGCTACTCTGGCCCAGAAAGAAGCTGAAGTTCTGAAGTACGAGTCGGATGCTCTGGCTGCACAGTCGGCTAAAGTTGGTGGCAATATCATCGTGTTCGACAAAGTAGGTGCTTTTGCCAGTGCTGAGTCGAATACAGTAGCTGCTGGTACTAAGTACAAAGCAGAGCTGTTCCTGACGGCTTCGGCTACCGGTCTGAAACCTTCGATGACCCTGAACGGCAGCCCGCTGGCAGTTGGTCCCGATGGCAAAGGCAAAGTTGAATTCACGGCTCGTCCTGGCTCGTTTGATGCCGCTGGCAATGCCAAAGCCCAGTGGACTGGCACTATCCGCTTCAAGCAGAATGGCCGCGACACGACCTTTAAAGTGACGGTTCCTTACACGGTGACCAAGCCTGTAATGCAGATTCAGTCCGCTTCGGTACAGGCTCTGTATTTCAAGTGCGGCAATAAGCTAAGTGTACAAGTACCCGCTCTGGGTGCCCAGTACAAGCCAGGCTTCTCGGCTTCCGGCGCTTCGGTTATCAGCGGTGCTAAAACGGGCGAAGTAACCTTGGTGCCTAACTCGCGCGAAGTAACTCTGAGCGTGAGCAGCGGCGGCAACGCCATCGGCTCACAGACCTTCCAGGTTCGTCCGATTCCTAAGCCTGAGATTAAGTGCATCGTAGGTGGCCGTGAGGCTAACGAAAAGCAGGGGACACCCATCACGGCGGTCCGTAACATGAGCCTGAAAGCTGTACCGGACGCTGGTTTCGCCACCTTCCTGCCTGATGATGCTCGTTACCGCGTAACTCGTTACGAAGTGACTCTGGTTCGTGGTAAGCGTCCCGCTATTCCGACCCGCACCATCAACGGCCCCGAGGCAAACTTGAACGACGTAGTAAACTCGGCCCGCGAAGGCGACCGTCTTTACATCGAAGTGAAAGAAGTTCGTCGTTTGAACTTCCAGGATCAGCAGGAAGAAGTAAACGTAGCGAAGCAGTTCAATATTCCGTTGCTGTAAGCGTTATTCTTCTGAACTAACCGCAGCGCTTTTTTGATTACCACGGTATGAACAAATTCCTCTCCTTCGCCGCTTTGGCGGCCAGCCTGACGCTGTCGGTCTCAGCATCGGCTCAGGAACAAGCTACGACCGCCAGCAGCAACGGCTCGTACCGCCCGATCCCAAATTCGGACATTATGTTCCGGAAAACGATCTGGCGTGCGGTTGACCTTCGCGAAAAGCAGAACAAGCCCATGTTCTCGGAAGGCAAAGAAATCAGCCGGGTAATTTTGGAAGCAGTGAAGCGTGGCGAACTCCAGGCCTACCGCAATGACTCGCTGACGTCTACCTTTAATGCTTCGGAAGTATCAGGTCGGATGTCGTATGTAGAGGCTAGCGCCGGTCTAAGCGACGAAGAGAAAGCTGCTGGTTTTACCGACGAAACCTCTGATGATGGCTGGGGTGCCAAGCCTTCCAAAAAGGGCAAAGGCAAAACGGCTGCGAAGCCTAAAGCTCCCGCTGCTCCGCCAAGCTACGAGTACCGCTATAAGGACTTGTATCAGATGGAATTGAAAGAGGATATGATCTTTGACAAGAAACGGTCACGGATGTATCATGACATCAAAACCGTCACGCTGCTGGTTCCTTCCACGCTGAGCTCGAACGTATCCGGTATTGAAACTCCAATTGGGACTTTTAAATACAGCGACTTGGTACGCGTATTCCGGGCTAATCCAGATAAGGCTATCTGGTTTAACTCGCAGAACGATGCCCAGCACAAGAACTTGGCTGATGCTTTCGAATTGTGGCTGTTCAACTCCTACATCGTAAAGGTTTCGAACCCGAACGACTCACGTCTGGATGAAGTATATGGCGGGCCGCAGCAGGGTATCCTGGCTGCTCAGCAAGCCGCTTCCGACCTGATTGAGTACGAGTACAACCTGTGGAGCTTCTAAGTCAACCATAGGTCGAATAAAAAAGCCCCTGCCTCACTGGCAGGGGCTTTTTTATTGTCCTTGGTTGGGTATTTACTCGGCGGAGGAATTGGTTTCAGCAGCTTCCTGCTCACTAAAATAGTTGAGCAAAATACGAGCCTTCGCTTTACCTACTTCTTCAATCAGTTGTGCTTCGGTCAGCTCTTTGATCTTCTTTACCGACTTAAACTTGGTCAGCAGCTTCTCCGCAGTGACGGGCCCCAGACCCTTTACGTCCGTCAGCTCCGTTTTGAGCGTGGCGGCGTCGCGGCGGCTACGGTGGAAGGTGATGCCGAAGCGGTGCACTTCGTCGCGCATGCGTTGAAACAGGCGCAATGATTCGCTCTTTTTATCGATATAGAGCGGTAGCGGGTCGTTGGGAACATAAATCTCCTCCAAGCGCTTGGCAATGCCGATGACGGGAATCTGACCCCAAAGGTTCAGGTCTTTTAGGGCTTTGACAGCCATGCTAAGCTGGCCTTTGCCACCATCGACGATGACTAGCTGGGGTAGGGAGGCACCTTCGTCCACCAAACGCCGATAGCGCCGCGTGACGACTTCGTACATCGAATCAAAGTCGTTGGGGCCCACCACCGTTTTGATGTGGTAGTGGCGGTAGTCTTTCTTACTAGGCTTAGCATTGCGGAAACATACCATGGCAGCCACCGGATTGTCGCCCTGGAAGTTGGAGTTGTCGAAGCATTCAATGTGCTTAGGCAGCTCAGTGAGGCGTAGATCCTTCTTGATGGTTTCCATGATGCGTACCTCGTTGAGATCTTTGGACCGGTCGTTCATACTTTCCTTCTCCTTACGCAGGTACATAACGTTCTTAATGGAAAGCTCCAGCAGCTTACGCTTGTCGCCAATTTGAGGGACGGTGACCGTCGCATTGGCAATGGGCAGCTCGGGCAGAGCCACATTGACCAGGATTTCGCGCGACTGACTTTCGAACTCCTCCCGCATCTGCATAATCATCGGGGCCAGGATTTCAGGATCGGTTTCGTCGAGCTTTTTCTGCACTTCCACTGATTGGGTCAGGATAATGGCCCCGTTCATCACCTTCAGGTAGTTGATAAAGGCGCTTTTCTCATTAGCAGCAATGCTGAAAACGTCGATATTGGACAGTGAAGCATTGACCACTGTTGACTTGGCCTGGAACTCGTCAAGTCGGTCGAGCTTCTGCTTAAAAGAATGGGCCAGTTCGAACTGCTGGTCCTGGGCGGCGGCCATCATCTTCTCCTTGAAGTAGGCCTTGGGTACGCTCAGGTTACCGCTCAAAATATTGCGTATCTGCTGGATGTTCTGGTTGTAGGATTCCTCATCCACTAGACCTTCACACGGACCTTTGCAGTTGCCCAAATGATATTCCAGGCACACTTTAAACTTGCCGGCCGCTACGTTTTCGGGCGAGAGGTTATAGGTGCAGGTACGGAGGGGGTAGAGGGCCCGGATCAGCTCCAGCAGGATGTTCATCGCCGTCAGGTTGGCGTACGGACCATAGTAGCGCGAGCCGTCGTTGATTTTCTTGCGCGTGGGCAGCAGACGCGGAAAACGCTCGTTGGTCAGGCAGAGGTAGGGATAGGTTTTACCATCCTTCAGCAGAATGTTGTATTTGGGCTGATTCTGCTTGATAAGGTTATTTTCCAGCAGAAATGCGTCGGACTCACTATCCACGATAGTGAATTCGATACGCTTGATGTTGCGCACCAGCTGCTGGGTCTTCTTGTTGTGGTCCTGCTTATTGAAGTAGCTGCTGACCCGCTTGCGGATATCGATGGCCTTGCCGACGTAGATAATGCCTTCGTCGTCAAAGAATTTGTAGATGCCCGGCCGGTGGGGCAGGTGCCGGATTTGTTCTTGCAGATGGTCTTTGGCAGCCATAGGAAAATAGGACAGGAGCGGAGTACGGATTTAACTCCTAAAACAAAGCAGAGGTTGGGATAATTCGGTTGAGCAAGGATAGTGCATGCCGAGCGACAAAACGCAACGTGGCAGACGGAAACCGCCTGCCACGTTGAATTCGAACTCTTGTAGGAGTTTCCGACGCGGTTAAATATCTTCCTCGTCGATATCCTGTAAGTCGGTTTGGTTAAGCTTCTGGTCGTAGGGAATCGTGTCACGCTGCCCGCCATAGTAGCGGCTGCAGTCGATTTCGATGGACAGCGGCTGCTCGGGCTTGGGGAAGGGGCTGGTGCTGACGCCGATGCTCTTATCGGCGTAGACCTTGCGCATAAACAGGCCGTAGATGGGCAAGGCGGCCCGGGCGCCCTGGCCGTAGGAGCCGTTGCGGAAGTGAATGCTCCGGTCTTCACCGCCGACCCACATGCCGCATACCAGATCCGGCGTGATGCCCATAAACCAGGCGTCGGAGTAGTTGCTGGTAGTACCGGTTTTGGCCCCGATTTCGTACGGAAACTTGAAGCCGGTTTTCAGGATAACCGAGGTACCGCCCTGCTCCGTAGTGGAGGCTTGCAGCATATAGGTCATCAGGTAAGCTGTTTCCTCGCTGAGAGCTTCGCGCGTTTGGGGCACGAATTCGCGGAGTACGTTGCCGTTCTTGTCCTCGATGCGCGTTACCATCATCGGAGCCGTCCAGACGCCCTTGTTCACAAAGGTGCTGTAGGCCCCGCTCAGTTCGTAGATGCTCACATCACTGGAGCCGAAGCCCACGGCCGGCACGGCCTCGATGGGGGAGGTGATGCCAAGGCGCTTGGCATACGATACCACCGTTTCGGGTCCTAGTTTCTGCACCAGCCAGGCTGTAATGGAGTTCATAGAACGGGCTAGGGCTTGCCGCAGCGTAAAGGTGCGGCCCGAGAACCCGCCTTCGAAGTTTTTGGGCGTGTAGGGTGCTCGGCCGGCTACGGGCGGAAACGTGGTAGCAATATCGGGGCGCTGGTAGCAAGGCGAGTAGCCCTGGTCGATAGCAGCCGTGTACACAATCGGCTTGAACGTGGAACCCGGCTGCCGCTTGCCCTGCTTCACGTGGTCATACTTGAAGTACTTGAAGTTGGTACCGCCTACCCAGGCCTTGATTTGCCCGTTGAGCGGGTTCATGGCCATAAAGCCGGCATGCAGGTAGCGTTTGTAGTAGGCTAGGGAGTCGAGGGGCGACATCATGACTTCCTTTTCACCCTTCCAGGAGAAGACCATCATCTTGTACTTCTTCTTCAGATAGTAATTGATGGAGTCCTTGTTGCCCTCAAAACGGTTGTCGAGGGAGCGGTACCGCTCGGTGCGCCGGATAGCAGTTTGCAGAAAGTTAGGAATGATTTTGCCGTTTTCGTCGCGCCAGGGCAGCTGGCCTTTCCAGTGCGCGTCGAACATCTTCTGCTGTTGCTTCATGTGCTCGGCCACCGCTGATTCGGCGTATTTCTGCATCCGAGAATCAACGGTAGTATATATTTTCAGGCCGTCGGCATACAGGTCGTGGTCGGTTTCCTTGGCCCATTGCAGCAGCGCCTTGCTGACCTCGGCGCGGAAGTATGGCGCAATGCCTTTATTCGAGTTTTCGACGCTGTAGTGTAGCACAATGGGTTTGGCCACGGCAGCGGCATAGGCAGGCTCCTCAATGAAGGCGTATTTCTTCATCTGGCCCAATACCCAGTCGCGGCGGCGCTTGGAGCGTTCCGGGTTACGAACCGGGTTAAACCAGGACGGGCCGTTGACCAATCCCACCAGCAGCGCTGATTCTTCTAGGTTGAGCTTGCGCGGCTGTTTGTTGAAGAACGTCTTGGCCGCTACGTTAATACCGAAGGCATTGGACCCAAATTCGGCCGTATTGAGGTACATGCGCAGGATTTCGCGCTTGGTATAGTTACGCTCCAACTGCACGGCCACAATCCACTCCTTGGTCTTAATAATGAGCGTGCGCAGGCCCGGGACCTGGCTCAGGCGTCCGTCATTGAGGTCTTCACGGGTGCGGAACAGCATCTTGGCCAGCTGCTGCGTCAGGGTGCTGGAGCCGCGCCGTACGTTACCTTTCACCATGTAGTAGGGAATGGCTGCCAAGCCCTTGAAGTCGATACCGGAGTGGCCTTCGAAGCGCACGTCCTCGGTGGCAATCAGGCCATCTATCAGGGCCTGAGGCAGGTCTTCGTAATCGGCGGGTGTGCGGTTTTCCCGGAAATACTTGCCCATCAGTACCCCGTCGGCCGAATAGATTTCGGAAGCCAGTTCGCTCTTCGGGTTTTCCAGCGTCTTGAGGTTGGGCATGCGCCCAAACAGGTTCAGGAAGTTGACGCTAACAGCCAGAATATACAGAATCAGGCCCAAGACGCCGCCCCCGAATAAAAACCAGAGAGTGCGGGTAAGACCCGTAAAACGGCCTGGGCGTTGCGGTTTGCGGGTATTCTTGGACTTGGTGGCGGGGTAAGCCATTTATTGAATGTTGAATTTTGAGTGCTGAATTCTGAACTGAGCTCGTCCGACGCCGCCGAACAAGTCTTTACTCAGAATTCAGTACTCAGAATTATTTATAGGTCTTCTCGTAGAAGCGCTGATACTCTTCTACGTCCTTGCTTTGCAGCAGCAGCGGGAGGTTATCAATACCGATAATGACAGTTTGGTAACCCGCACCCCGCAATTTGGCCAACGGCGACTGGGGCCCGCGCAGCTTCAGGGCGTAGCTCTGGGCTACTTTGGCGCCCGGCAATGATTGTACCACCACCAGGTCCATATTGTCGCCGAGCACTACCTGCTGTACCTGCAAATTATTGACGCGGTAGAAGCGGTTGTTGTAGGTCGCCAGCTGCGCCGGCAGTTCCTGGGTGGGCGCAGCTCCTTTCGGGAAAGCCAGTACCACCGCGTGCCCAGCTGTAAGATTGGCGGCATAAGGTGTAGCTGGTTTAACCGGGGCCGCGGGCAGAGTCGTTGGCTCAGGTGCCTTTGTTGTAGCAGGTGCAGGCGCTGCGGGTGCGGCAGCAGTTGGCTCAGGTGCAGGCGCTGGCGTTTTAGCGGCGGCCGCTGCTGCTGCCGCTATTTCCCTTTTGGTGAGCGTCCGGTTCGTCTTAGGATCCTTGTTAGTTGGTGCCTTGGGTTCGGGCGTTACACTGGGTGCCACTGTAGCAGGCGTTGTAGTCGGGGTTGGTACTGGCTGCGACGCAGGCGCAGGAACCACGGAAGGAACTGGTACGGTGGGAGCGGGGGCGGCGGGCGGAGTTGCTGGGATAGTCGGAGCGGGCTTTACCAGGGAGGCCGGAGTTTCATCGGGGGCAAAGAGGATGCGCATCCGGTTTTCAACCTCTCCGGGCCGAAACATAGAAACTACCGGCTTGTCGGTAGACGCCAGGGCTCCGGCAATCTGTCCTTCTTCGTAGCGTTTGTAGCTAGCCAGCAGGTCGCGCGCCTGCCCGGCCAGCGGACTTTCCGGGTAATCTTTCTGGAACTTCTCCACGGCCAGCTTCGCGGCAGCCGGGGGCTGGGTCCGGATAACCAACAGGGTGTTCAGGTATGCTACCCGGTCGTTCAGGTCACTTACTGGGTTCTGCTTTTTGCTTCGGGCCAATACGGCCGTCGCCTTTTTGAACTCCTGCTTTTTGTAGAACGCAAATGCCGAGTCGAGCTGCACAGCCACCTGCTCATTGGCCAGGGAAGTACGCCGCAGATATTCCGGGTCGGCTACCAGGCGGGCGTACGACGAGTTCGGATATTCCTGACGCAGGCGCTGGGCGTATGCCTCCGCTTTGGGGTCGTTCAGTTCCTTATAAATCAGGTAGAGACTGTAGAAAACCTCTGGGGAGTGCTTGCTCTGCGGAAAACGCGTCACCAGCTTCTCGTAGGTTTCGGCGGCACGCGCCTGCTCCTTTAGTTGCTGGCTGTAAATAGCGCCCAAGGCAAACAGAGCCTCTTCCACCTGCTTCTGCGAAGCTTGCATCTGGGCCTCGGTCAGGGGCAGGTTCTGGCGGTAGGTGGCGGCCAGTTGCCGGGCCTGGGCGGCCGGGTCAGCGGCGGCCGACAGCGTAGCGCCTTCCACCGGGTTGACCCGGGTGCTACTTCCGCCCGCAATGGACAGCGGCACGTTGCCGCCCTGCGCCGTAGCCGGCGACGAGGAAATCTGGCTGCTGGTCCGCCAGTTGTCCTGCAATTGCCGGTCACCCCAGCGCCGGACGAATTCCGCTTTAGCCGTGCTCAGCGCCGTGGGGTTATCGAAGTAGAAAAGTGCGCCACCAGCCCCATTTGCCAAGGCCAGCGGGTCCACATTAGAGTCACCGGGCCGCAGGGCACTCACGCCACTGGCCGCTTGCTGCTCAATCCGGGCCGCACGTTCCTGCTGGGCGGCTATGCGGTCAGCTTCCTGCTTACGGGCTGTTATTTCGGCCGTAGCAAAGGTCAGGAGCTGGGTGCGCAGCGCGGCCGAGTCCAGCCGAGCCAGGGCCTGCAAGCTGTCCTGGGTTTCGATGGTAGTAATCTGCTTGGCGAATTCTTTTAGAATGTCGCTCCGTTCGGCCGTAGCGGCGTATTCGGGGGCCGCCCGGTCCATGTTTTGCACGGTGCTGTCGTAGTAGGCGGCGGCCAGCCGGTACTTCTGCAGGTTCTCGTAGTAAATGCGACCCGACAGCAGATAGGTGTAGGACTTCTGCGCCCGGTTGGCGCTATTGGCTCGGGAAGCTTTGCGCAGCAGAGCCAAGGCCTTGTCGTACTGCTGCTGCCGATATTCCAGCCGCGCCATTTCGTAGTATATCTTGTCGGTATACTCCTTGTTCTTGGTGTCCTTAAGCAGCTTGGCAAAATATTTATCCAGGCGGGCCCGGTCGTTGGCGTTCAGGTCCGAAACTTGGCCCAGCATCAGCTTCGAGAAAAAGTCTAGCTCGTAGGGCGGATTCTTCTTCAGAATCTTATTCAGTTGCGCATAGGCATCCTTGTCCTGCCCGTTGGCCTGGTAGAGCTGGGCCAGAATGTAGCGCGTGCGTGACTGCTCGTTTTTGGGCGAGATGTAAGGAATGGCTTTCTCCAGGTTGACGATGGCTTGTTTCTGGTCGCCGGTCAGCAAAAAATACTCGGCCCGGGTCAAAAACAGCTCCCGGGCATTCTGCTCTACGCCTTGCTCTTTGTCGAGAATATCCGAAACGGCGGCAGCGTTGTCATATTCCTTCAGCGCCAGAAACGTACGCATCAGCCAGATCAGGGCCTCGTGCTTGGCATTGACGTCCTTGCTGGTCGTGTTGACGTACTTGAAGGTCTTGCCTGCGTCTTCGTACTCCTTCTTATAATAGCGCGCCTTGCCGATAACCAGGTAGCTGTCATCGGTCCAGTCGGAGCCGGGGCGGTGCTGAATCGGCAGCGAAGCTTTTTTAATAATGTCGTCCAGGTCGGCCGTTACGCGGCCCACGGTAGCATCGTCCAGGGTCGGAAACAGCGGCAGCACCCGATTGTAGTCGTTGATGCGGGCCTTATATAAAGTCTCCTCGGTAGCCCGCAGCTTCTCGCGGGCCAGGAAAAAGCCATTGTCGCGGGCCACGATGTTCTCGTAGGTACGGCCCACCACGGACTTACGTTCCGAAGAGCAGGCCGCCACGCCCAGCAGCAGGGCAACCGGGGCAATAAGCAGGCGGAAAAGCGGATACTTTGTCAAAGCAGATAGTAGGGTCGAGGCCTGGGGTAGCAGATTTAAACGCGCATCCTCCGCCGATTCGTTCGCTCGGGCAGCACGCGCTGCCTCTACAACGCAGCACTTTGGGTAAAATTACGGTTTTTCCGTAGCCACCACCGTTTGCCTGCGTATCTGGCAAGTCGGCTGGCCGTCAGTGCCCGGAAAATCAATACTTTCGCACCCCCAAACCTGCTCCTGCCATGGCCGACGTCCCACCCAAGCCCCAAAACTCCAACGAAACCGACCGGCTGCGGGCCTTCGCCAAATACTCCGGCCTGGCCTTTCAGATGCTGGCTATAATAGGAGTGTGTGCCTGGGCCGGCATCAAGCTCGACGAGTACGTTCACAACGACAAGCCCTGGTACACCATTGGCCTGATGGTGTTCGGCCTGATTGCGGCCACCTACCAGGTCATCCGCTCCCTTTCCCGCAACGAATAAGCCCAAGCCGTGACGTTTCTTCGCAACTTTTTGATTTTCTGCGCCATCATCTGGGCCATCATGTACGGCCTGCAGATGCAGTTTGGGGCCGCCGTTATTCACCCCAAAGCCTACTACATCCTGGGCTTCTTTGCCGTGCTTACCGGCGTCACTTATTGGCTGACCGCAGTGCTGCTCAGGGCCAACCCCGACGGGTTCATGGTCGCCTTTTTCGGCGGCATGGTGCTGCGGCTGCTACTGTCGCTGACTCTGGTATTAGTCTTCCTGTACAAAGGCGGTGGCAAGGAAGGTCACGGCACCTGGACCTTTCTCGGGAGCTTCTTCTTAATGTATTTCTTATTTGCCGGGTTTGAAATCTGGAGCATCCTGAGTAACTTGCGCCCGTTTTCAAAACCGGGTGAAAGCCAATTGTGAAGGTTTTGTGAACAGCACCCTAACCCTCTTTGAATGAAGCGTTTACTGATAGCTCTCTTCTGCATTCTTTCGCTTCCCGTGTTTGCCAACGAACCCACCGCAACACAGGCCGAAGCAACCGACAAGGAGGCCTTCAGCCCCGGGGAGATGATTCTGCACCACATCGGGGACGCGCACGAATGGCATTTCGCCACCCTCGGCGACGAGGAACACGGTACGCACCTGACCATTCCGCTGCCCGTTATTGCCTATCAACCCGCCAAAGGCCTGAGTGTTTTCTCGTCCTCTAACCTGGCCGAAGGTAAGTCATACAACGGCCTGAAGCTGGAGCACGAGCACCTCGTAGCCGAAGACGGCGGCAAGGTATACGATTTCTCGATTACCAAAAACGTAGCCTCGCTTATTTTAAGCGGTATCATTCTGCTGCTCGTGTTTACGGCCGTAGCCCGTGGCTACCGCAAAAACCACGGCGGTGCCCCCCGCGGTGTGCAGTCATTCTTCGAACCCATCGTGGTTTTCATCCGCGACGAAGTAGCGAAGAAGTCCATCGGTCCCAAGTATGAGCGCTACATGCCTTACCTGCTGACCATCTTCTTCTTTATCTGGTTCAACAACCTGCTGGGCCTCATGCCAGGTGCTGCTAACCTCACCGGCAACATCGCCGTGACGATGACCCTGGCTCTGCTGACGCTGATTATCACGCTGGCTAGCTCTAACAAGAACTACTGGGCTCACATCTTCGCCACCCCCGGCGTGCCCAAGGCCTTGCTGCCCATCATGATTCCGGTAGAACTCATCGGTGTAGTGGTAAAGCCCTTCTCCCTGATGATTCGTCTATTTGCCAACATCACGGCCGGCCACATTGTAATTCTGAGCTTTATTTCGCTCATCTTCATTTTCCAGAGCGTCTTCATCAGCCCCGTAACCCTGGCCTTCGGCCTGTTCATCAACTTGCTGGAGCTGCTGGTTGCCATTCTGCAGGCCTACATCTTCACCCTACTCACCGCTATGTATATCGGTGGCGCCGTTGAAGAACACCACGATGCTGATTACCAGATGGGTGGCGGCGACGGTGCTGAGCCGGCTCACGCTCACGGTCACTAGTATTCCTCACCCCAGATTTTTTGTTTTTCACTCCCCCTCTAATCTTTTTTTATGCTTCTTTCTCTCTTGTTGCAGGCTGTTACTAATTCGACGGGTCTGGCTGTATTTGGTGCAGCTATCGGTGCCGGTCTGGTTGCTCTGGGCGTAGGCCTGGGTATCGGTCGTATTGGTGGTAGCGCTATGGAGGCCATCGGCCGCCAGCCAGAAGCTTCCGGTAAAATTCAAACTGCTATGCTGATCGTAGCGGCTCTGATCGAAGGTCTGGGTCTGTTCGCCGTAGTAGTCTGCTTGCTGATTTCGTTCGCCCTCTAGAGCTAGGGGCATTGCCTAAGCAGCCCGCTGCGCATCGCTTCGGCGCACGGCGCGGCGGGCTGACTTGGCTTTTTGGGGTTGCTGGAACGGCTGGTTTACCGCCTTTCTCTTCCTTAATCCACCCACTTCCTACTCTGAGAATATGGACTTAATAACCCCTAATATTGGCCTGGTCTTCTGGCAGCTGGTGATTTTCCTCATCGTGCTGTTTCTGCTGGCCAAATTTGCCTGGAAACCAATTCTCGGCTCCCTCAAGGAGCGTGAGGATTCGATTGAGAATGCTCTGCGCATGGCCGAACAAGCCAAGCTGGAGATGCAGCAGCTCAAAGCCGGTAACGAAAAACTTATTGCCGAAGCTCGCTTAGAGCGCGACAAGATGATGCAGGAAGCCACGCAAATGGCTAACCAGCTTATCGAGCAGGCCAAGGACAAAGCGACCGAAGAAGGCAGCCGCATGATCATGCAGGCTCGCGAAGCCATTCAGAACGAGAAACACGCTGCGCTGACCGAGGTGAAAAACACGGCTGCCAAGCTTTCCATCGACATTGCTGAGCGCATCCTGCGCCGCGAGCTGGCTGATGCCGGCTCCCAGCAGCAACTCGTGGACTCGTACCTGAAGGATGTAAAGTTGAATTAGTAGTGAGTACTCGGTTCTGAATAAGCCGGCTGTTCAATGCCGGTTAGCTTAGGGCCAACTACCAGCTACTCAATACTAAGAACGATGTCAGAACAACGAGTTGCCTCCCGCTACGCCAAGTCCTTGCTGGATCTGGCCGAGGAGCGTGGAACGCTGGAGCAAGTAAAGCTCGACATGGATTTGTTCCGCAAAACGCTGGAACAGAACCGTGACCTGCGCTTGCTGCTGCGCAATCCCATCGTGAAATCCGATAAGAAGCTGGCGATTCTGCGGGCTATTTTCGGTGGCAAAGTGTCGGAAATCACGGAGAAGTTTTTCTCCATTGTGACCCAGCACAACCGCGAAAGCGCCCTGGAATGGGTAGCCACTGAGTTTCAAAGCCAGTACGATCTGCTGCGCGGCATGCAGGTAGCCCAGGTTACCACCGCAGCCCCGCTGGCTCCGGCCCTGCGCGAGCAGCTGAATACGATTGTTCGCGAACAGTCGGGTTTGCAGAACGTTACGCTCGAAGAAAAGGTTGATGAGTCGCTGATTGGTGGCTTCATCCTGCGGGTCGGCGACCGTCAGCTCGACGAGTCGGTTCGCAACAGCTTGCGCAAGCTGCGCAATTCCTTTAAAGAGAACCCCTACCAACACCATATAAATTAACAACATGGCAGACGTGCGTCCGGATGAAGTATCCGCCATTCTGCGGGAGCAGCTGTCCAACTTCAAGACTGAAGCCGAACTCGAAGAGGTTGGTACGGTTCTGCAGGTTGGTGACGGTGTAGCCCGCATCTACGGGCTGGGCAATGCCCAGTCGGGGGAATTGATTGAATTTGAAAACGGCCTGCAAGCGCTGGTTCTCAACCTGGAAGAAGATAACGTAGGTGCCGTAATGCTCGGCGACTACAGCGGAATCCGGGAAGGTGCCACCGTAAAGCGGACCAATAAGATTGCTTCGATCCAGGTTGGCGAAGGCATCATCGGGCGCGTAGTAAACACGCTCGGTCAGCCCATCGACGGCCGCGGTCCTATTGCCGGCGACACGTTCGATATGCCCCTGGAGCGTAAGGCTCCCGGTGTAATCTACCGGCAGCCCGTAACCGAGCCCATGCAGACAGGTATCAAGGCTATTGACGCCATGATTCCGATTGGCCGGGGTCAGCGGGAGCTCATCATCGGCGACCGTCAGACGGGTAAGTCGACGGTAGCGCTTGACGCCATCCTGAACCAGCGCGAGTTCTTCGAGCGCGGCGAGCCAGTTTTCTGCATCTACGTAGCCGTAGGCCAGAAAGCTTCGACCGTAGCTCAGGTAGTAAACGCCCTGCAGCGCGGTGGCGCCATGGACTACACCGTAGTAGTAGCCGCTTCGGCTTCCGACCCGGCTCCGATGCAGTTCTTTGCTCCCTTCACCGGTGCCGCCATCGGCGAATTCTTCCGCGACACGGGCCGCCCGGCCCTGGTGGTCTACGACGACTTGTCGAAGCAGGCCGTAGCCTACCGCGAAGTGTCGCTGCTGCTGCGTCGTCCTCCCGGACGTGAGGCTTACCCTGGTGACGTATTCTACCTGCACAGCCGCCTGTTGGAGCGCGCCGCGAAGATCAATTCTTCCGACTCGATTGCTGCCGACATGAACGACCTGCCCCAGAGCATCAAGCACCTGGTGAAAGGTGGCGGTTCGCTGACGGCTCTGCCCATCATCGAAACCCAGGCTGGTGACGTTTCGGCGTACATCCCGACGAACGTAATTTCGATTACGGACGGGCAGATCTTCCTCGAAACCAACCTCTTCAACTCTGGTGTGCGTCCCGCCATCAACGTAGGTATCTCGGTATCGCGCGTAGGTGGTAACGCCCAGATCAAGTCGATGAAGAAGGTGGCCGGTACGCTGAAGCTCGACCAGGCCCAGTTCCGCGAGCTGGAAGCCTTCGCCAAGTTCGGCTCCGACCTCGACGCCTCGACCAAGCTCACCATCGAGCGGGGCCGTCGTAACCTCGAAATCCTGAAGCAGCCCCAGTTCTCGCCCGTAAAGGTGGAAGACCAGGTGGCCATTATCTACGCTGCTACCAACGGTCTGCTCGACCAGGTGCCCGTAGACAAGGTTCGGGCCTTCGAAACCGAGTTCCGTCAGGTGATGCAGTCGCGCCACCCCGAGGAGCTCAAGGCTCTGAAGGCTGGTAAGCTGGATGACACCATCACGGGTGCTATCCGTCAGGTTGCCAAAGACCTGTCGGCGGTTTACGCTTCTAAGTAATTCATTGGTTGTCAGTTGTTGGTTGTCAGTTGTCAGGAGAAGGCCGCAGGGTCTTGCCCAAACTGACAACCGACAACGAGCAACTGACAACTTATTTTCACGAGAATGGCTAGCTTAAAAGAAGTCCGCAACCGCATTGTATCGGTGCAAAGCACGCAGCAAATCACCAAAGCCATGAAAATGGTGGCGGCGGCTAAGCTGCGTCGGGCCCAGGACAACATCCTGCGCATGCGCCCCTACGCCCAGCGGCTCAACAGCATTCTGAGCAACCTCACCAGCCTGGCCGGCGACGACGTAGTGAGCGAATACGGTGAGCAGCGCGACGTGCGCCGCGTGCTGATTATCGCCATTACTTCCGACCGGGGTCTGGCCGGTGCTTTCAACAGCAACATCTTCAAGGGGGTGAATGCCCTGATTGCGGAGCGCTATGCTGCTCAGGCTGCGGCCGGCAACATTACGGTGCTGGCCATTGGCAAGCGCGCCCACGAGTACTACTCGAAGCGTGGACCGGTGTTGGGCAACTACACCCACGTCTTCGGCCAATTGTCGTTCGACACGGTACGCGCCGCGGCTGAACAAGCCATGGAAGGTTTCCGGACCGGGCAGTTCGACGAGGTAACGATGGTCTACAACGAGTTCCGGAACGTGGCGACGCAAATCGTTCGGGCCGAGCAGTTGTTGCCCCTGGTACCGGTTGAGGCTCCCGCTACGGCCGCCGCTACCTCGAACGTGGACTACATCTTCGAGCCCTCGAAAGAGGAAATCGTGCAGACCCTGATTCCCCAGTCGCTGAAGGTGCAGCTTTACAAGGCGGTGCTGGAGAGCAACGCTTCGGAGCACGGCGCCCGCATGACGGCCATGGACAAAGCCACCGAAAACGCCGGCGAGCTGCTCAAGTCGCTCAAGCTTACCTACAACCGTACGCGTCAGGCGGCCATTACCACCGAGATTCTCGAAATCGTGGGTGGGGCCGAAGCCCTGGCGGCCAGCCGCGGCTAGGACTGCTGATATTTTTGCTGAAAAGGCCCGCTTCCGCAAGGAGGCGGGCCTTTTAGCGTTCCTTGCCCTGCGGTTTAAAGAAAAATACACAAAAACAAATCCTCATGCTACCTTGGCATTCTATCAAAGTATGCCTCGTTCATTCCTCACTCATACCTGTTTTGCAATGAAATATTCTCTACTTCTAGGAGCCGGCTTGCTGTCAGTGCCGGCCGTGGGCCAAACGCCTCTTATCAATTCGCTAAGCCCCGCCCGCAACGCAGTAGCGGCACCTCGGTCAACGGCCCTTGGTATAGGGTTCACGCAGCCTATTAATCCTGCTACTACGGCGGGCATTCGGGTGCAGTCGATGACGGCAGGAGGGGCCAAAGCCGGGACCACCAGCGTAACTACCAATCAGGTAACATTTACCCCCACAACCGCTTTTCGGGCTGGCGAAAAACTATGGGTAAGCGTACCCGCTACCGTGCAGGGCACCAACGGTGCGGCGGTAGCGCCTCAGGTGTTTGAGTTTATGACTGCCGTGCGTGGAGCGGGCCCAGCCAGCTTTATGGCCCCGGCCAGCAATGCAGACTTTGACACGGATAGAAAAGATGCCGGCCGGCTCATGCTAGGCGATGTGGATGGGGATGGAGACCTGGATGTAGTTTCTATTTCGGCACTGAACCGAGCGGTGGCTCTGCGGCTAAACAGCGGCCTGAACAGTGGCAATTTTGTGGCTCCAGGCAGTGCACCAAGTGCCAACTTAGCCTCTGATGTACGTGACCTGGCATTGGGTGATGTGGACGCCGACGGGGACCTGGACGTAGCCTTGGCTAATAACTCTGGCACGGTGAGCATCCGCCTCAACAATGGACTCCCGGCAGTCGACTTCGTTCCGCCGGCAACGAATGCCGAAGTGGCAGTAGGCGGTGGCTCTTACCGGATACTGCTCGGGGACGTGGATGGCGACGGGGACCTGGATCTGCTAACGGGCAATGCCGGCGCGGGCAGCAGTGCGGGAGTCGGCACCGTAAGTATCCGGCTAAACAGCGGCCTGAACAGTGGCAATTTCGTGGCCCCCGGCACTGGCGCGGAGGTAGCAGTACAGGCTGCTCCCTGGAATATGGCCCTGGGTGATGTAGATGGCGATGGGGACCTAGACCTGCTGGCAACCAGCCCCGGAACCAACGGTACCGGGAATACGGTGAGTGTGCGCCTGAACAGCGGCCTGAACAGTGGGGTGTTTGTCGCGCCGGCTGCCAACGCGGAGGTCATCGTAGGGCCCGGCCCCCGCGACCTGGCCCTGGGCGACATTGATGGGGACGGCGACCTGGACCTGCTCACTGCCAACATAGGCAACGGCTCAAGCGCCGGCGAAGGCACGGTGAGCATCCGCCTGAATAGTGGCCTGAACAGTGGTAATTTCGTAGCGCCCAGCACCGACCCCAACCCGTTTATCTGGGGCGGAACCCTGGGTGTTAAGCTGGGCGACCTGGACGGCGACGGCGACTTGGATTTCGTGACCACCAACTTTGGCTATGCTTCCAGCACCACCGTGAAACTCCGGCTGAATAATGGGGTAAACAGCGCCAGCTTTATCAACCCCGGCGGAGAGCCAGCCATCCTTAATGCGGGGGCTGACTTGGCTCTGGGTGACGTAGACGGCGACGGGGACCTGGATATGGTTACCTGCCATAATACTGGTAAAATGAGTCTGCGGCTAAACCAATCGGTGACGTTAGGAGCAGCCCGGCCGCTGGCTACAGCACGTCTTGAAGTACTACCAAACCCAGCTACCGGTACGGCTTACGTGCAGGTTCCAGACCGTACCACCGAAGTACAGGTGCTGGATGCGTTGGGCCGAACTGTACGGGTGGTGCAGGCGAGTGCCAATGGCAAGCAAACTCCACTGTCTCTGAACGGCTTGCGGCCCGGAGTGTATGTTGTGCAGGCTGGAGAAGCCACGGCCCGGCTGCTGGTTGAATAAGCCGCCGCTGTTAGTGGTATCTGTCTGCCAACCTAAGAAGGCCCGCTTCCGGAAGGAGGCGGGCCTTGCTCATTAGGAGAAACCTCTCGGCCAACTAGTGCTGGGGCGCGGAGACAGTGCCAGGATAGTACGGTATTGATTCGTACGTCCTAGACCGCCGTAGAATGCACAGGCAGCCCCTCCTACTGCCGGGCGGTCCGTATAAGAATGGATCCACTACTGCTCAACTGCTTATGGTCCGTTCCTCCTTTCTTGTTCTCTACGGTTTGCTGCTGGCGGGTCCGGCGGCGGCCCAAACGCCCAAGCCGCCCGCTCCAGCCACCGGCCAGGTCGCGGCACCCATGGGCTTTAAATGGCAGCTGCTGCCGGAAGTGAAGGCGGCCATGCTGCTACCCTACACGTGGAGCTACAAGGCCGAAACCAGCCGCGACGCCCAGGCCTACTTCCTGACCCGGGAGCGAATCGTGGCCGGCGGCCAGTTCCAGACCGGCATGTCGGTGAACGTGGTACGGCAGATGAAGGCTAAGTCCAAGCAGTCGGCGGCGGCGTATGCCCAGGCTTTCAGCGCCAGCAGTGGGCGGAAGGCCGGACAGCAGGTGCTGGGCCAGGAAAGCAAGACCCAGGGCCCTTTGCGGCTGTTTGGCGTGCGTTACCGCGTTAACAACGGGGCGGCCGGCGCCAAAATCATTCAGCAGTGGGCCATTGCCAACACCGCCACGGATACGTTTTACCTGCTGCTCTTCGAGAGTCCCGAAAAGGACTGGCCCCAGGCCTGGAAGCTGGGGGAGGAGATGATTAAGCAACTCCGCCTCGATGCGGGGGTGTAGCGGGTAGGACTCAAGCCGCTCCACGGGCTACGACCCACCATGCGCACCCGAAACGCCCCCAAACCCAAAACGGCCCGCTTCCTTACCAGGAAACGGGCCGTTTGGCGTTGCGGATAGGTATAGTGAATAGCGGGGTGCCGTTAGGCCGTGAGGGTGGGCCGGTGGGCAGTTACTTCCTGGATGGCCTGCTCCAGCTCGGGTACCTGCACGGCCACCTGGCGCCCGTCCACGGCTTGCAGAAAGGCATCCACGGACGTTTTGGTGCCGACTGCGGGCGGCAGGCTCAAATCCTGCACCCGACGCGTGGCCTGGGTCAGAAGCCGGTCGAGGTAGCGGTGCTCCCGGGTGCCGGCCGTCATGGCCGCTACCTGCGGGGTGAGGCGCGCTACCTCATCCTTGGCCTGCTGCAAGGCCTTGGCCCGGTCTTCGGCCCGCTCGGCCGACTTGTCGGCGCGCAAATCGAGCACCTCGTCGTTGAGGACGAACTCGCGCAGCTCGCGTTGCAGGGCCGTGAGGGCGGCGTCGCACTCGGCTTTAGTGGTAAGTAATGCTACTGGAAATGGCATATAATAAAATAAATAAAGGTGGCGGAGTTGCCAGCTTTAAGGTAATCGAAAAGGCCAGATTGCCAGCGGGATAGGTACTAGGTAAGCGTATTTATTTCGGCCAGAGCCGCTGCTTCGGCGCGCAGGCCCGCGACGCGGGCTGCCAATAAGTGACGGGTAGTGGCGGTGGCGGCCGGGTTGGGTTCGTCGCGGGCCAGGTCCAGAGCCAGTTCGTGGAGCCAGTGGGCGAAATGGTCGGCTTCGGCGGGCTCCGGCGGAGCGGCGGCAGTGTGCAGCAGCTGCAGCCCGGCGTGGCGGTGGGCCAGGGCTGCGGCCAGGACCTGCTGCCGGGCTAGCTCCCGACCTACTACCAGCAGGCGCAGGCGCACATCACGCAGGCGCTGGCGTAGCGGCTCGGGTACCTGGGCCGAGGTGGGGGCAGGCAGTGGCAGCAGCGGGTCGTAAGGAGCCGGCGGGGGCGGCGGAGCCGGAGGACCCTGGCCCCACGGGGCCGGTAGCAGCTGGGCCAGCCGGAGCAGGCGCGGCAGTAGCGCCGGAGGCACCCCCTTACGGCCCGCCTCGATATGTGTCACAAACCCCATCGACACGCCTAGGTAGCGGGCCAGCTGCCGTATCGAAATGCCTAAGTGCGCCCGCACGGCGGCCATCAGGCTAAGGCCAGGGGGATAGAAAGCAGAAGCCATACCAGTAAGGTAGGCACCCCGGCGAATACTGCAAGCACTGCCTACCCAGCCAGGTAGGCACCTCAGCCAATATCCCAGGCACTGCCTACCCAGCCAGCCTACCCCGTCGCAGGGCCGCTTAGCCGTTGTTGCTACCCGGCGGCTGGTTTGCTGCTATGGCAAAGCCAGTAACTTTCTTCCCGGCGGAAAATATTTTCCTGCTACAGTTCAGCCTTGGCTCGCCGCGCGTACTTTTAGCCTGCTGGTTCTCTTTACTTTCTATGTAGCGCACGGTCAGCGTACGCTGTTCGTGTCCGGTCTTATTGCCCATCGGGCCTACCGCCTATTATATGATTCACTTTCCTTTATCGGCCGTCCGCACGGCCCAGGCCGGGCGCTTAGGCGGCGGGTTCTTCTTCGCCCTGCTGTTTCTGCTACTGTTATTGCCTTGGGCGGCCAGGGCCCAGGCCCCGGCTGGCGGTACGACTCCTTCCGTAAGCACCATCCTCAACCCTGACGGCACATTGCGTCCTGGCGAGGCGGGCTCCTTCAGTGCCACGGGCTACCGCATGCTACTAGACCCGGCATCGGGTGAGCCCAGCTTCCGGCCCACCGGAGCCGGCGATGAGAACTGGCAGGACGGCTTCGGCCGAAACGGTGTTAACGGCTTCATTTTCGCCGTGGCTCGGGCCGGTAATGGAGACCTTTACGTAGGTGGTAGCTTTCAGGGCGTAGGCACAGTGCCGGCCTTTAATATAGCCAAGTGGAACGGCACGTCCTGGAGCGCACTAGGCAATGGCACGGCCCCGGTCACCCTCTCCAACAATGGGATAAGGGGCCAAATCTTTGCCCTCGCCGTGCTGGGCAATGACCTGTACGTGGGCGGTCAATTTGGCACTGCCCACAACGCCAGCGACGTAGTGTATACCGGCTGCATAGCCAAGTGGGACGGCACGGCCTGGAGCGCAGTGGGCAACGGCACCTCCCCGGCCACCGAATCTAACAGCGGAGTGAGTGGCCGCGTCCACGCCCTCGCCGTGCTGGGTAATGTCCTCTACGTGGGCGGTCAATTTGGTACTGCCCGTAGCACCACCGGCGAAGTACTGGTTAACAACGTAGCCAAGTGGAACGGCACGGCCTGGAGCGGGCTGGGCAATGGTACGGCTCCTGTTACTAGTGTCAACAACGGCGTGTTTGGTTCCATCTATGCTTTGGCCGTGCTGGGCAATGACCTGTACGTGGGCGGTGAATTTGACTCTGCCCACAACGCCAGCGGCGCAGTGTATACCAGGAATATAGCCAAGTGGGACGGTACCGCCTGGAGCGGGTTGGGTAATGGGCTGGCTCCGGCCACTAGCACCAACAACGGCCTGGATAACAGCGTCAGAGCCCTGGCCGTGCTCGGTACTGACCTGTACGCGGGCGGTGGCTTCACAGCTGCCCCAAATGGGAACAGCCCACTACTGGTCAACCGAGTAGCCAAGTGGGACGGGACCGCCTGGAGCGGGCTGGGTAACGGGCTGGCTCCGGCCACTAGCACCAACAACGGCCTGAATAACAGCGTCAGAGCCCTGGCCGTGCTAGGCTCCGACCTCTACGTGGGCGGTGGCTTCACGGCCGCCCAAAATGGCAGCAGTATAGTGCCGGTTAACCAAGTGGCTAAGTGGAATGGTACGGTCTGGAATGGGCTGGGCAACGGTACGGCCCCGCCGACCAGCACTACCAATGGCCTGGATTACACCGTCAATGCCCTGGCTGTAATCGGCACTGATTTGTATGTGGGCGGTGGCTTCTCTGCCGCCTATACCAGCAGTAGCCCAGTGGCGGCTAGCGCAATAGCCAAATGGAACGGTACGACCTGGAGCGCACTCCACACCGGACAGAACGGGGTAAATGCCGCGGTAGATGCCGTGGTGCGAACCAGCAATGGTGCCTTTTATGTAGCTGGCGATTTTACAAGTGTGGGTGCAATGCATGCCAACCGCATAGCTAAGTGGGATGGTACCGCCTGGAGCGCGCTGGGTAATGGCATGGCCCCGCCCACCAGCACCAATAATGGAGTGAATTTCACCGTCTATGCCCTGGCTATACGAGGGAATGACCTCTATATAGGTGGCCGCTTTACCGGCGCCTACAGTGCCAGCGGCCTACTGGCCGCTATTTATGTAGCCAAGTGGGACGGTACAAGCTGGAGCGCACTGGGCAATGGCTCGGCCCCGGCTACCAGCACCAATAATGGCGTGCACGGGGAGGTCCGGGCCCTGGCTGTGATGGGCCCCGACCTGTACGTGGGAGGAGAGTTCACCAGCGCCATAAACGGGAGCAGCCCGGTGCTGGTCAACCGAGTAGCCAAGTGGGACGGGACCGTGTGGAGCGGGTTGGGCAACGGGACAGCCCCTGCCACTGCTACCAACAACGGGCTGAACAACAATGCCCTGGCCTTCGCTGTGCTAGGTTCAGACTTGTACGTAGGCGGCTTTTTTACCTCCGCTCGCAATGGCAGTAGTGCGGTGGCTGCTAACAATGTAGTCCGCTGGAACGGCACGGCTTGGAGCGCACTGGGCAATGGCTCGGCCCCGGCTACTAGCACCAATAATGGAGTGGATAACGTCGTATTGGCCCTGGCTGTGATGGGCCCCGACCTCTACGTAGGAGGTAGCTTCACGGCTGCTCGTAGCAACAGCAGTACGGTGCTGACTAACAGTATAGCTAAGTGGGACGGCACAAGCTGGAGCGCGCTGGGCAATGGCTCGGCCCCGGCTACCAGCACCAACAACGGCGTGAACGGGGAGTTCCGGGAAGTCCATTCCCTGGCCGTGCTAGATAATGACCTGTACGTGGGCGGCCGGTTTAAAGACGTATATAACGGCAGCAGCCCGGTACTAGTCAATAATATAGCCAAGTGGAATGGCACGACCTGGAGCCCGCTGGGCACTGGTCTGGGGACAGTCGTGAGTGGTCTAGCCGTGACAAGCAGCCGAGTAGTGGCCGGCGGCGCTTTCTCCACTGTAGGCGACGGCACCAAAGTCATTGCGAGATTTGGTGTGTACAACATTCCCGCGGTACTGTCTGCGCGAGAGGGTTCTACCAAGTTGCCAGTGCTGCATCTCTACCCCAACCCAACTCGTAGCACGGCTACGCTCCGCGGGGTAAAGCCCGGCGCGGCGGTAGAGGTCCTTGACGCCCTGGGCCGGGTGGTGCTGGTTGTCAAAGCCGATACTACAGGAACGGCGCAGCTGGTGCTGCCCGCTGGCCAATCGTCCGGGCTTTATATAATCCGGAGTGGTACACAAATCGGGCGCCTGGTACGCGAGTAAAGTACAGTTATCCAAAGTGAGTAAAACAACAAGGCCGGGCACAACAGCGCCCGGCCTTTTCAGTAGGCCCGCTAATAGGCTTCCGGTTTTACCGGAAAGTGCCGGGCTAGTCTTACCTATAATCTTAACCCAGCGAATTTATTTCGGCTAGCAAGGCTACTTCGGCCCGCAGGGCTGCCACGCGGGCGGCCAGCAGTAGGCGGTCGGCGGCGGCCTGGGTGGGGTCGGGCTCGTCGCGGGCCAGGTCGGTGGCCAGCTCGCCCAGCCAGCGGGCGTAGCGGGCCGTTTCGGCGGGCTCGGTAGGGAAGGGGGCCGTCTGGAGCTGGGCCACGCCCCGGCGGCGGCGGGCCAGCAGTACGGCCCGGCTTTGCTGCTGGGCCAGGCGCTGCCCGTATTGCAGCAGCTTCTGGCGCACATCGCGCAGGTGCTGGCGCAGGGGCTCGGCGGCGGGCGTGGTAGCACCGGGCAGCTCGGTATCCTGGAGCAACGGGTCGGGGGCCGGCAGGGGAGCCAGCGTGTCGTAGATGGCCGATTCCGGGGGCTCGGGTGCCGCCGGCGGGCCTTGCCCCAGGGGCGGAGGCAACAGGCGGCTAAGCACGGTCAGGCGGGGCAGCAGGGAGGCGGGCATACCTTTGCGGCCGGTTTCCATGTGAGTGATAAAGCCGGCCGACACGCCCAGGTAGCTGGCCAGCTGGCGCACGGAAAAGCCGAAGTGGTGGCGTACGGTGGCCACCAGGTTTACATCAGGAGCAGCAGCGGGAAGAGAAGAGTCGGGCATTCGAAAAACTGAGGGCTAAGTGAGGAAGGGAAAATGAGGAGTTCGGTAGGTAGCCGGTGAAAACAACGATACGCAGCTGTATACCCTTTCGGTATCAAGTTGATGAAGTGGCTGCGAGCTGTATACCAAGCATTGGTAGCTAATTGTTGCATTACTGTGTACGCGTATACCCGACAAGTGGCTAAGTGGGTGCGCTACTTTAGGCTGCGCTGCGCTGTGCGCGGGGGAAGGATTTTCGTGTTGAATAGTCTATGAGGGCATGGGCTAAAAAGAAGGTGCTATCTTCCCCCACTGGGCTGGCTTGGCCCGGCTGCTATATTCTGCCAGCTACTATCCTCTACTTCATGAAAACTTCTGTACTACTTATCGTCGGGCTGCTGGCCGCCACGCCCGGCATGTCCCAAAGCTTCGCCGTGACGGGTCTGCTGCCCACCCCCAATGCTGCGGCGGCTCCCCGCGCCACCAACGTGCGCTTTACGCTTTCCCAGCCCGTAGCCAATACCGCTGCCAGTCTGGGCGCAGTAAAAGTGTTTAGCCAGCAGCGCGGCGGCTTGCTCTCAGGTACCACAGTGGCCAACGGTTCTACGCTCACCTTCGACCCGGCCCAGGACTTTACGCCCGGCGAGCTGGTGCAGGCTACCGTCACCACGGCGGCCCGCAGCAGCGGTGGCACGGCCCTGACTACCCCGCAGGTTTTCCAGTTCAGGGCGGCCACCTATGGCGGTACAGGAATATTTAGCGGGGGTAGCGAGGTAGCAATCGATAACTCCTCTACCTCTTACATGGTCATGGCCGATATAGACAATGATGGAGATGTCGACTTGCTGGCGTCTTACCTTGCACGCTCTATCGTAAATGTTCGGCTGAACAACGGGGCGGGCGTGTTTACGGGCACGACTGAAATAGCTGTGCCCGCTAGGATCCTCGGCATGGTAACAGGCGACATTGACGGCGATGGTGACCTCGATTTACTGACGTCTCACACCGGCATTCATAGCGCCGGTAGCAGCAGCGGCAGCGTGAGCGTGTGGATAAACAACGGCAGCGGAGTCTTTACGGCCCCCGCAACTAACGGCATAGTATCCGGAGGTGGCTATTCCTCGCAGCGAGTTACCTTGGCCGACGTGGATGGTGACGGCGACCTGGATATGCTCGTGTTAAACTATCTGCTTTATGATGTGATGACGGCTGCCAATGCTTCCTCAATAGGGGTTCGGCTCAACAACGGCGCGGGTGTGTTTAGTGGCGGCTCGGATATGCAGTTACCGTCCGGGGCCAACTTCATGGATGTAGGGGATATTGACAATGACGGCGACCTGGATTTTGTAACGACTACCAGCTACAACTCCCTGAACGTGGGGCTCAATACTGGTAACGGTATCTTTTCGATTGCCACAAAAAATCCACAGTTGGGCGGAGTGGCAGCCTTGACCCTAGGTGACTTGGATAATGACGGGGACCTGGACCTGCTGGTATCTGATTCATACGATGATAAGGTCAAGGTGAGGCTAAATGACGGGAACGGCAATTTCAGTAGTGCCCCCGATATACTGGACGCAGGAGGACTGGAATCCCTGGTAGCCGCCGATGCGGACAGCGACGGCGACCTGGACATTCTCACCACGACCAACACCTTAGCATCCGGCTATAAGTTGGGCGTTTGGCTCAACAACGGCGCAGCGAGGTTTAGCAACGGCCCGACTACCACCCTGGCCGGCCACATGCGTGGCTTGACGACGGCCGACGTAGATGGTGACGGCGACTTGGACTGCATTGCTGTGGTCGATAATCGTTTGTCAACCGAACGGGTCAGCATCCGGCTCAACAACGGCACAGGGACGGCGCTGGCCACCACGAAAGCTCGGCACGCCGCGGCCTTGCAGCCCGCGCCCAACCCCGCCCACGACGAAGCACGCCTAACCGTGCCAGCCGGCACATTGGAAGTAGAAGTACTCAGTGCCCTGGGCCAGCGCCTGCGTACGGTAGCCGTACCCGCCGGAGCCACCGAAGTGCGGCTGCCCCTGGCTGGGCTGTCGGCCGGCGTGTACCTGGTGCAGGCCGGGGCCACGGTGGGCCGGCTGGTAGTGGAGTAAGCCGCTCCAGGAGCGGGTTAAGTTCCGGCCAATATCAGAACGCCCCACTTGGCACAAAACCGGGTGGGGCATTTCGATGTAGTACATCAGGTGTACTAAGGATAACACAACGGCCAAGCAGGCGCTGGTGCGGCTTGCCCTGGCCGGAATAGTAGGCAGCCAGCACGTTCTTACGAGCCTGCCCCGGTCCGACGAGAGCCGACGAGTGTTTACTCAGGCTGACACCGCTGGCACAGCCAAACTGGCGTTGCCAAGGGGCATGTACGCGGTAGGCGCTGGTCAGCAGGATTTGCATTTGGTACGCTAGTAGCGGCTTCAGAATCAACAAAAGGTAAATGCTAGATACTCAGCGTCTGGTCTGGTTGCTGGCTGCATTAGGCCTGCCGATTTGCAAGGCACAACTCAGGCCCCGGCGGTCTGCTGGCTTGCGCAGTAGAAGGAGGATTTCAGTAGCGGCCCCCACGGGCAGATGGGCCAGATGAGGCCGGGCTTGCCCTGTTGTAAAATATTTCCCCGGCATAATACTATAGTAACTCAGCCGTAATACCTTTAGCCGAAACTCTTCATTCTTTTTTATCTCCATCTATCGGACTACCAGCGCACTCCGTGCTGATCCGAGCCTTTTCTCCGGACGTGGCACTCCACCTATTGTATGACGCACCTATACCTCGTGGCTGCTCCGGTGGTCCGCTCTGTTCATCGCCTATTGGCCAGCCGCCTGCTAGCGCTGCTGGTTCTGCTGCTGCCTTGGGCGGCCCGGGCCCAGACGCTGGACCCGAAACAGTCGACGCCCTCGGTAGGCGCCATGCTCAACCCCGATGGCACGCTGCGGCCTGGTGGAGCGGGCTCGTTTGATGCCAGGGGCTACCGCATGAGCCTCGACTCCAAGACCGGGGGGCCGGTATTCCGCCCCGCCGGAGCAGGCGATGAGAACTGGCAGGACGGCTTCGGACTGCCTGGTACCAACGGCACTATCTATGCCGTGGCGCGGGCCACCAATGGTGACGTGTATGTGGGCGGTGAGTTCACGGGCGCAGGCGCGGTAGCAGCTAGTAGAATAGCCCGCTGGAATGGTACAGCCTGGAGTGCGCTCGGTGACGGCAGTTCCTTGGAAAATAATGGGTTGAACGGTAGAGTTTTAGCTCTGGCGGTAAGCAGCACGGGCGAGCTCTATGCAGGTGGTTACTTTACTCAGGCCCGCAATGGTGCTGGCAATACGGTGCCCGTCAGTAATATAGCCAAATGGAGCAATGGAGCCTGGAGCGCGCTCGGCGACGGCATAAATAATCAGGTCGATGTGCTGGCGGTAGCCACCACCGGTGAGCTCTACGCGGGCGGCATCTTTACGCAAGCCCGCACCAGCAGCACAAATACGGTAGCGGCCAGCCGTGTGGCCAAATGGAGCAATGGAGCCTGGAGCGCGCTCGGCGACGGCAGTACCATAACCGGCAATGGAATAGACAACAGAGTTTTAGCTCTGGCGGTAAGCAGCACGGGCGAGCTTTACGTAGGAGGAATATTTACCCAGGCCCGCAATGGTGCTGGTAATACAGTGCCCGTCAGTAATATAGCCAAGTGGAGCAATGGAGCCTGGAGCGCGCTCGGCGACGGCAGTAACATAAATAACAACGGTGTCAACACCATGGTCTCTAGCTTGGCCGTGAGCAGTGCGGGCGAATTGTATGTGGGAGGCAACTTCTCGGAGGCTCGCACGAGTGCCTTCAACACGGTGCCAGCCAGCGCTGTAGCGAAGTGGAGCAATGGAGCTTGGACCGTGCTTGGCCAGAGAAATAGCCTGAACTACAACGGCGTGGGAATTGGCCCTACGGGCAGTGGTACGGTCTTTAGCTTGGCCTTGGGCAATGCGGGCGAAGTGTATGTAAGCGGCGTCTTCACGCATGCCCGCACCAGCAGTAGCGCCACGGTGCCCGCCAGCCGCGTAGCCAAGTGGAGCAACGGCGCCTGGACTGTGCTCGGCGAGAGTACTAGCGTGGACAACAACGGAGTAGAAGTGGGCCAGGTAAATGCCATAGCTGTAGGCAGCACGGGTGAACTCTACATGGGTGGTAGCTTCAGCCAGGCTCGCACTAGCAGCACCAGCACCGTACCAGTTAACAACGTGGCCCAGTGGAGTGGAGCAACCTGGAATGCGCTGGGCGCGGATCATAATGGAGTGAATGGTAACATTCAGGCCGTGGTACGGATGGCCAACGGCGACGTGTACATAGGCGGGCAATTTACCGGCGTAGGTACGGTTCCGGCCAGCTATATAGCTAAGTGGAACGGCACGGCTTGGAGTGCGCTCGGCGACGGCAGTGCCCTAGGCAGCAACGGGGTAAACAGCGAGGTGAACGCGCTGGCCCTAGGCAGCGCGGGGGAGCTCTACGTGGGCGGCCTGTTTACGCGGGCTCGCACCAGTCTCAGTAATAGTATACCTGTCAGCTACGTGGCCAAGTGGAGCAACGGGGCTTGGAGCGCGCTCGGCGACGGCGGCACTGCTACCGGCAACGGTGCTAATAATCAAGTGAGTGCCTTGGCCGTGAGTAACACCGGGGAAGTCTACGTGGGTGGCGTCTTCAGCCAGGTCCGCACCAGCAGCACGAGCACTTTACCCGCCAGCCGTGTAGCCAAGTGGAGCAACGGAACCTGGAGCACGCTTGGCGACGGTAGCAGCGTGAACAACAATGGGGTAACTGGCACAGTGAGTACACTGGCATTAGGCAGCGCCGGAGAACTTTACGTGGGTGGTGAATTCAATCAGGCACGTAGCAGCAGCACCAGCACCTTACCCGTTAGCAACATCGCCAAGTGGAGCAACGGAGCCTGGAGCGCGCTCGGCGACGGTAGTAACATAAATAACAACGGGACCAATAGCCATGTATATACGCTGGCGGTAGCCACCACCGGAGAACTCTACGTGGGCGGCAACTTTAGTCAGGTTCGCACTAGTACCGGCAGTAGAGTGGCTGCGAAAGGAATTGCTCGTTGGAATGGCACGGTCTGGAGCGCCCTGGGCGACGGCAGTTCCGTTGATGGCAATGGGGTAAATGGCGCAGCCTTTGCCCTCGTCTTCGGTGATGCGGGAGAGCTCTACGTGGGCGGCATATTCACGCAGGCTCGCACCAGCAGCACCAGCACAGTAGCGGCAAACAATGTAGCCATCTGGAATGGCACGGCCTGGAGTACGCTAGGTGCAGGAGTGAACGGTTCCGTAAGAGCCCTGGCAGTGAGTGGAAAGCAGATAACGGCTGGAGGCCTGTTTCTGGCCGTAGGCGACAATACGAAGCAAACGGCGCACTTCGGCATCTACACCGCCGCCGCTACCAACAGCCTTGTTGTGAGCACCGGCACGCTGGCTAATCCTACAGTCGTGCCGGCTGGCACCTACACTAGCGTTACCGTAACGGGTATCGGCGTAGCCGTACTGACGGGCGGTATTAGCGTCTCGGCTGCGGTGAACGTGCAGAGTGGGGGCGTACTGCTCACCAATTGCCAACCCCTGACCGGGGCGGCCACCTTCACGCTGGCCGCCAGAGCCACCCTTGGCATTTGCGACCCAGCTGGGTTGAGCACTACCCCCGGAGCCGGAGCTGTGCAAACCACCGGAACACGCAGCTTCTCGCCCGAAGCCACCTATATCTATAACGGGCTGCAGGCGCAGGTGACCGGCACGGCCCTGCCAGCCATAGTAGGTACCCTCGACAATGCCAACGGCGGTGGCCCTGTTCAGCTAAGCCAGCCGACGAGCATCAGCCGTGAGCTACGCCTTACCACTGGCACCCTGAACCTGAACGCCCAAGCCTTAACGTTGCTCAGCGACGCGACTACCACGGCCCAGGTAAACCAGGACGGCCGCACCACCACAGGTACGGTGACCGGCGGCAACGTCACGGTACAGCGCTTTGTGCCGGCCAATGGCAACGCCGGCCTGGGCTACCGCCATCTTGCCTCGCCAGTGAGCGGTAACTCCCTGGCAGACTTAACCGTGGCGGGTGGCTTCCAGCCCGTTTTCAACGCGGGCTACAACAGCAGCGCCACTTCGGGCCTGATTACGCCCTTCCCCACGGTGTTCGGCTTCGACCCGGCCCGCATCGGCACGGCCGCCAGCAGCTATACCGGCTTCGACCAAGGCTGGTACTCGCCGGCCGCTGGCAATGGTCCCGACAACTTCCTTGCTGGCCGGGGCTACACCGTGAACCTGGCCGCTAACCAGATGGTGGACTTCGTAGGCGCGCTCAACCAAGCTGCTGTATCTGTGGTCCTGCCCCGGGCCGCCGGCACTGCCACCCCCGACGACAGCCGGGGCTGGCACTTGCTGGGTAACCCCTTCGCCAGCAGCTTCGCCCTGTCTAGCCTCGACAGCACGGCCGGTGTAGACAATGCGAAGTACGTATTCCAGAGCACCGGCCCCTACGCTGGCGGCTACGACACTTACCTCACCGGCCTGAGCGGGCAACCATTATTAGCCGTGGGCCAAGGCTTTTTTGTCCGCACCAGCACGCCGGGTACTACGCCTACGCTCACCTTCGCCGTGAGCGGGCGGCGCGTAGACTTCACCACGAACTCGACCTTCCACCGGGCTGAAGCCAAGACGCGCCCGCTGCTGGAACTGGCCCTGACCAATGCCGCCGGCACCCTGCGTGACCGAACCACGCTCTATGCCGATGCCCGCGCCACCACGGGCCTGGATGCCTCCTACGATGCCGTGAAGCTAGCCAACCCACACGGACTGAACCTCTCGCAGACTACTGTGGGTCCGCGCCTGGCTCTGAATGGGGTACCAGCCTTCGGGCCGGGTACGGTTGTACCGCTAGCCGTAGGCGTGCCCGTCGCCGGCACGTATGCCCTGCTCGTAAACCAGCTGCTCAACCTGCCCGCCGGTACTGCCGTGATGCTGGTCGACACAGAACTGAATACGCGTACGGACCTGGCTACACTGCCAGCCGCCGGCTACACCTTCAGTGTAACGGCAACCCAGGCTACGGCTTTGCTCACCGACCGTTTCTACCTGAGCGTGAGCGCCACGGCGCTAGCCACCACGGCGGGTCGTATGACTTCGGTGCCGCAGCTTTACCCCAACCCGACCACGGGCGCGGTTCTGCTTAGCGGTGTGCAGCCCGGCGCTTCGGTGCAGGTGCTGGACGTACGCGGCCGGGTAGTGCTGAGCACCACGGCCGATGCTACGGGCGCGGCGCGGCTCGCGCTGCCAGCCGCGCTGTCGGCGGGCGTGTATGTGGTGCGTGCCGGCCAGCAAGCTGTGCGCCTGGTGCGCGAGTAACCAGTTCTCTATAGAGAGTTACTACAAAGGCCGGCTGCGTGAGCAGCCGGCCTTTGCTATTTGCAGTATTGTCGAATGATTACAATGACGCCCCCTTGCGGCCCGGCGTCCTGCCCATGCCGACCTGGCATCGTCGTTCAGTGCTGGGCCGCACGATTGCGCCTCTACAGGTGCATGTACTGGCGCTTGGCCAGTTCCTTGCTCGGCTTGGGCACGGTCGGATTCTGGTCGAGCAGCTCGCGCACCTGCTCGGGCGTGATGTCGCGGAAGTCCCTGATAACTCGCAGCGGGGCCTGAAACTGCTCGGGCTTCAGGCCGCTGCTGACCCCGATGCAGCGCATCTTAGCCTTGTAGGCCGCCTGCTCGCCCAGCAGGGCGTCTTCGAAGACCACGCAACGCTCCGGTGGCACGCCCAGCTTCTGGGCCACTACGCTGAACGTGTCGGCGTGGGGCTTGCCCTTCTCCACGTCGTCCTTGCCGGTCACCACGTCGAAGTACTGGCGCAAATCCAGGTGGTCGATGATGTAGCTGATGGTTTCGGGTGGGGAGCCGGTGCCCAGCCCGATATTGAAGCCTGCCGCCCGGGCCGCTTGCAGAAACTCCGAGAGGCCAGGCATTTCCCGACGCTTGTCCCAGTAGAGCACCCGGTACAGGAACTCGCGCTGGCTGGCGTACTCTTTGAGCTGCTTGTCTGGCACTGGATGGCGAAACACGGTTTTGAGAATATTGGTGGCCGGCATTCCGTTCAGGCGCTTGAGCAGCTGGCGGGCGTTGGTGGTCAGGCCATGCTCCCGGAAGAGCAGCTGGAAGGCCTTGGCCTGGTAGGGCGTATTGTCAACGAGGACACCGTCCATATCGAAGATCAGGGCGTAGGGAGGTTGCGAAGTCATAGGTCGGAAGCGGATACTATAAGCCGGGAATGGTGCTTGGGTGTACGCGCGGGCTGCTATTTTGGCCGCTAGCGCCGTGTTACGGCCGCCGGGCCTTACCTTTGCGGCCGCTGCAGCCGCCCGATTCTCTAAGACGGTGGCGCAGCCGAACCAACGCGTTACGGATTTGAAAAAGAGCCTGTTCTTATTGGGTGCTGCCCTGCTGGCGGCCCCCGCCTTTGCCCAGAAAAAAACCAAGCCCCTTGCCCGCCCCAAGCTGGTGGTCGGCATCGTGGTGGACCAGATGCGCTACGACTACCTCTACCGGTACTGGAACAAATACGGCACCGATGGTTTCAAGCGCCTGCTGGGCGAGGGGTTCAGCTACGAAAACACCCACTACAACTATGTGCCGACCTATACCGGGCCGGGTCACGCCAGCATCTATACCGGCACTACGCCCTCCATGCACGGCATCGTGGGCAACAACTGGTTTGAGCGCGAAACCGGCAAGGGCACGTATGTAACCGAAGACAAGACGGTGCAGGGCGTGGGCGGCAGCGGGCCGGAAGGGCAAATGTCGCCGCGCCACATGAAAACCACCACCATCACCGATGAGCTGCGCCTGGCGACCAACTTCGAGAGCAAGGTGATTGGCGTCTGCATCAAGGACCGGGGCTCCATTCTGCCGGCCGGCCACGCCGCTAACGCCGCTTACTGGTACGACGGCTCCAACGGGGCCTTTATTACCAGCACCTTCTACGCCCAGCAGCTGCCGGCCTGGGTAGCGCAGTTCAATAGCCAGCAGCGGGCCGCTCAGTACCTCGACAAGCCCTGGACGACGCTGCTGCCCATCGGCCAGTACACTGAAAGCACCCCCGACGACGTGGCCTGGGAATCGGCATTTAAGGGCGAAGTCAAGCCCGTATTCCCCCATGATTTGCCGACGCTGAGCGCCCAGGCCCCCAAGGCCGTGCAGGGTGCCCTGAAGGCCGAAGGCGAAAAGGCGCCGGTAGCCACGCCCCGCAACCTGGACTTGATTCGGTCCACGCCCTTCGGCAACTCGCTCACCCTGGACTTTGCCCTGGAAGCCGTGCGGGCCGAGCAGCTGGGCCAGCGCGGCCAGACCGACTTCCTGGCATTGAGCTTCAGTTCGACCGACTACGTGGGGCACCAGTTCGGCACCACCGCCATTGAAACCGAGGACACCTACCTGCGCCTCGACCAGGACATTGCCCGCCTGCTGAGCTCCCTCGACAAAACCGTGGGCAAAGGTCAGGTGCTCGTGTTCCTGTCGGCCGACCACGCCGCGGCCCAGTCGCCTAACTTTATGGTGGAGCACCACCTGCCGGCCGGCTCGGTGGGTCCCCGCCTCATGCGCGACTCTATTCAGCAGGCTCTGGTGAAACGGCACGGGGCCGGCAACTGGGTGCTGAGCTACGAAAACCAGCAGGTGTACCTCAACCGCCCGCTCATTGCCCAGAAGCAGCTCAACCTGCGCACGGTGCAGGATGAGGTAGTCGACATTGCCGTGACTCTGGCTGGCGTAACCCGCGCCATTACGGCCGACGATTTGCAGAAGTCGCACTGGGAAAGTGGGATGTTGATGTACCTGGAAAACGGCTACTTCCCCAAGCGCAGCGGCGACGTGATGGTGGTGCTGGAGCCCGGCTGGCTGGAGTCGTACTCTTTCCCCGTGAGCAAGGGCACGACCCACGGCTCCCTGAACAACTACGACACGCACGTGCCGCTCGTGTTCTGGGGCTGGCACGTGAAACGCGGCGAGTCGAGCACTCCGGCCAAGATTACCGATATTGCCGCCACGCTGGCCCGCTGGCTGCACATTCAGGAGCCCAACGGCAGCACCGGCACTCCGCTGCTGGAAGTTCTGCGGTAGGAGCGGGGCAGGTTTAGCACCTTTTGGCAACAGAAACTGGCAATTGTGCAAGCTTTTTTGCCCGGCCTATTCAATCCGTCTGTAAATTTGGGTCCGGCCAGTCTGTTTTCCGTCGGCTGCCGGCCCGCCGGGCGCGTATAACGCACCCCAGTGAACTTTGTACTTCTTCTTAACGAACCGGGCGCCTGCAATGCGCCCCTACAGCCCGGGCGCGTGACGCGTCCATCTTTCTATGGCTCACTTTAACCCTTGGCACGATGTGGAGCGCGGCGAAAACGCCCCCGCAGTTGTGAACGGCATCATTGAAATTCCCAAAGGCTCGAAAGGCAAGTACGAGCTCGACAAAGACAGCGGCATGCTGAAGCTGGACCGGGTCCTGTTCTCGGCCGTGCACTACCCGGCCGCCTACGGCTTCATTCCGCAGACCTACTGCGACGACAAAGACCCACTCGACATTCTGGTTATCTGCTCCGTCGACATCGTACCCATGTGCCTGGTCGATGCCAAGGTAATCGGGGTGATGCAGATGATTGACGGCGACGAAGAGGACGACAAAATCATTGCCGTGGCCGCTCACGATATTTCCGTGAATCATTACAACGATATTGCCGACCTGCCCCCGCACACGCTGCTGGAAATGCGCCGCTTTTTCGAGGACTACAAAGCCTTGGAGCACAAGCAAGTAACCGTAGAGCGTTTCATGGGCCGCGAAGATGCTTACCGCATCATCGAGGACAGCATCAAGCTCTACAACGAGACGTTCGACGCCTCGGGCGTGAAACGTTCTACCGGCGTCGAACTGTAAGAATTCGACTTCGGTTTCGTACGAAAAGCCCCGTTGGCCCAGCAGGCCGGCGGGGCTTTTGCATGTAGAGCGTTGAGGGCTAGGCGAATCAACAGCTCGACTATACCTCTTATGGGGATGCTTACGTAGGCCGAACATGCCCAAGCAACCTTCCTCGTCACCGTTTTTACGCTTCCTCTACGAAAACAGCCTGTTGCTGGTGGGCTTTGCCCTGGTGCTGGTCACTATGGTAGGGCAGGCCCTGACCGGCTGGCACGAGTACAACAAGGACCTGGAAGACCTGCACCTGCCAGCTCTGACGCTGGGCCAGTACCTGACCTCGGGCCATTTCATGGAGGCCACCTTCGAGAACTGGGAAAGTGAGTTTCTGCAGATGGGCGTATACGTGATGCTCACCATCTGGCTTCGGCAGAAAGGCTCTTCCGAATCGAAAAAACTGTACGAAGAAGAGGAAGTAGACCGGCAGCCCGACCCTTCTAAGGAAGATGCGCCGGGCCCGGTGAAGCGCGGCGGCTGGCAGTTGGCGCTCTACAAAAAGTCTTTGAGCCTGGCCTTCTTTCTGCTGTTTTTTACCTCGGTGTGGCTGCACGCCCGCGGCGGCCTGTCGGTCTACAACATCGAGCAGCAGCAGCATGGCGAGCCCACGGTGGGCCTGCTGGAGTTTATGGCTACCTCCCGGTTCTGGTTTCAGTCGTTTCAGAACTGGCAGAGCGAGTTTCTCTCCATCGTGTCCATCGTAGGGCTGTCCATTTATCTGCGGCAGCACGGCTCCCCGCAGTCGAAACCGGTGGATGCCGGCAACGACGAAACCGGCGAGTAACTGGGCGGAACCCTATCTTTGTGCCGGGACGTTAGTAGAGGTTCCTGTTCTCTCTTCCGTCCGGAGTCATGCGCCACGTCAGCGAAAAATCAGCGGCCGCCGTTTCTGCCTCCTCCACCGGCCTGAAGCGCTGGCTGGATGCGCTGCTCTATAGCAGCGGCCTGGTGGCGGCCGCCGCTACTAGTCTGACCTGGGCCACCTTCCTGTTCTGGCAGGTGCACATCCCTTTCCGGCTGGCTTTGCTGATTTTCACGGCCACGCTCTTTCTCTACAACATCGACAGCGTGCTGCCCTATAAGTTTCGGCAGCAGGCGGTGCTTTCCGGGCGCAAGCTCTGGATGATTCAGCACCGCCGGGAGCTGTTTGGGCTGGCCCTGGTGTCGTTGGCGGTGGCCGCTGTGCTATTTTGGGTGGATGGGTGGCGACACCTGACGCTTTTTCTGGGCCACCTGGCAGCTATTTCCCTGCTTTACTCCTTCCCAATTGTGAAGCTGCGCGGCCGGTGGCGGGCCCTGCGCGACTTTCCCCTGCTCAAGGTTTTTCTGATTGCCTACGTCTGGGCCGCCATTACCGTGTGGGTACCGGCCCTGTATCTGAACAAGGCCCTGACGGCCCCAGTGGTGCTGGTACTGTTCGGCCGCCGCTTCCTGTTTATTCTGGCCCTGGCCTTCGTCTTCGACATTCGCGACTATACCAAGGACCTCCTTAGCGGCACGCGCACCTTCCCGGGTATTTTCGGTATCCGGGCTGCCAAAATCCTGGCGCTGCTCTGCCTGGCTGCCTCCAGCCTGCTCATCCCGCAGGGCATCACGTCGGCCCACTTGCTGGTACTCACCGTGCCCACGTTGCTCACCAGCCTGATTGTGTGGTTTGCCGACGAAACCCGCCCCGACTATTACTTCGCCCTGCTGGCCGACGGCATTATGGTGGTGCAGTTTCTGGCCGTCTACTGGATAGCGTGAGGGGTGCTAAAACGCGTCCGGTGTGGTCAGCTCCTGCAAGGCAGGACCGATAAAGCGCGTCAGGTCGCCGGCAATTAGGCCCGCTTCTCCGGTATGGCGGGCGGCCAAGTCGCCGGCCCGGCCGTGGGCGTACACCCCGAGCAAGGCCGTATCCAGGGGCGGCAGATGCTGGGCGCGCAGGGCCGTCAGGATGCCGGTCAGCACGTCGCCGCTGCCGCCGGTGGCCATGCCGGGGTTACCAGTGCTGTTGAAGTACAGCTCCCCGGTGGGCGTGCCCAGGCAGGTGTGGGCCCCTTTGAGCACGGTGTAGCAGCGGTGCTGCTGGCAAAACTCACGCAGCAACTCCAGGCGGTGGTAGTCATCCCGGGCCGGGCCGGCCAGGCGCTCAAACTCCTTGGGGTGGGGCGTCAGGATAGAATCGGGGGGCAACAGCTGGAGCAGTCCCGGGTTGGCCCTGAGCATGTTCAAGGCGTCGGCGTCAACGACCAAGGGTACTTTGGTCTCGCGCAGCAGCTGCTCCAGCACCAGTTTGGTCTCGTCCGCTTTATCCAGGCCCGGGCCGATACCGATGGCCGAGTACGGGCTTAGTTCGGGCAGCTCGCTGATGAAGTCGGAAGCCGGGTCGGTGAGGGCCATAGCCTCGGGCGCGGCGGTTTGCAGAATGTCGTAGCCCACGGCCGGGGTGCGCACCGTGAGCAGCCCGACGCCACTGCGCAGACAGGCTTGGGTAGCTAGTAGGGCGGCGCCTATTTTGCCCCGGCTTCCGGCCAGCAGCAGGGCGTGTCCATAGGTGCCCTTGTGTCCGAACTGGGCCCGTTTGGGTAGGCGACCTGCCAACAGCGTAGCGTCCACGAAGTATAGCTTCCCTTCCGCCTGGGCCTGAAACTGCCGGCTCAACCCAATCGGGACAGTGTGCCACTGACCGACGTATTGGGCATTCTGGGGCAGCAGAAATGCCAGCTTGGGCAGCTCGAAGCTTACCGTGTGCCGGGCCCGCACGATGGGGCTGTCGGCGGGCTGGGGCATGTCGGCAAACAAACCGGAGGGCATATCCACGGCCACGATGCGGGCCCGGGCCTGGTTTAGGTGCTCGACTACCGCGGCCGCCAGCCCCGCCAACGGGCGCGACAAACCCGTGCCAAACAGCGCATCAACGACCAGGCTGCCCGGGGCAATGGGCGGCAGCGCGTCGAGAGCCAGCGTTTGCAGCGCCAGGCCGGCGGGCAGGCGCTGGCGGTTGGTTTCAAAATCGGCGGAGTACGTGTCGGCGGGAAGCCCGAATACCTGTACCACAAACCCGGCCAGGTGCAGCTGCCGGGCTATTACCAGCCCGTCGCCGCCGTTGTTGCCGGGGCCGCAAAAAATCAGGGTGTCGCCGGCTTCGGTGGGGCTCAGGCGGGCCAGCAGCCACTGGGTGAAGGCCGTGGCGGCTCGCTCCATCAGGGCGACGGAGCTGATACCTTCTTCCTGAATAGTGGCCTGGTCGGCCTGGCGGGTTTGGGCGGCGGAGAGAATGCGCATAGTGTAACGGAAAGCAGGAGGAAGCGGCAGGCAAGAACAATAAACCCAACGATACAAAAGCAAAACCGTTGGCGCCCGGCTTCAATACGCTTATTGTTGTAGCCCCAACGCTGCCTGCCATGCTTCCCTACCAGTTTTACACCGATGAGTTCGGCCTTGATGAGCACACCATTTATTTCCTGCGCAACCGCTTCCGCTACGCCAGTCTGCCCCTAGCAGAGGCTACCTTCTTTGTGCAGCGCGGAGCCGACATCCGCAACTGGCGCTTGATGCTGGCCTTCGGAGTGGGCCTGATTGGGTTTGGGCTGTGGTATGGCGGGCTGGTGCTAGACTTTTTTCGATCCGGGGAAGGTGGCCGGATCTACATTGAAGAAATCGTCGTGCCCGTCATTCCGGTGCTGCTGGGCGTCTTTGCAGTGGTCATGGCCCTGCGGCGCGGACCTACGCTGCGGGTGCAGCAGGTGGGTGGGTCCAGCCGGACCGTGTCGTTGCGCGCAGTCGAGAAAAACGGGCGCCTGGGCCGGCTACTGGCGTTTCTGCAGGCCCAGGTCCCGGCCGGACACCTGCACGTGGCACCTGAGGTAAGCCAGCAGTGGCAGTCCTGAAGCCGGGGCAGGGCTACCGCAAGTTGGCCGGGTAAAAACTTCCGGCAGGCCCAGTGCGTTTGCAAAGCATCTGAACTGTTTCAACCTCTGACGAACCAAACCAACTCCGATATGCAAACCTGGAACGACGTTATCCGGCTGGCCAACCACGGCAGTCCGGCCCCCGAGCGGCGGGTAGAGAAAACCGACGCCGAGTGGAAGCAGCAGCTGACCGCCGAGCAATACCACGTCACGCGCCAGCACGGCACCGAGCGGGCCTTCACCGGCGAATACTGCGAAGCCCACGAAGCCGGCCTCTACGCCTGCGTGTGTTGCGGCACCCCGCTCTACGACTCGCGCACCAAGTTCGAGTCGGGTACGGGCTGGCCCAGCTTCACCCAGCCGGTGCAGGAAAACGCCATCCGTTACAAGAAAGACACCAGCTACGGCATGACCCGCGTGGAAGTGCTCTGCAACGTGTGCGACGCCCACCAGGGGCACGTGTTTCCGGATGGCCCCGCCCCCAGCGGCCTGCGCCTGTGCATCAACTCGGCCGCTATTAAGCTGGTAACCGAGCAGCAGGAAGCCTAAGCAGAGCTGCCGACTGCGTATACAAAGAACGTCATGCCGCACGAGCCGCGGCATGACGTTCTTTTTGGGGGTTGCCCCTAAACACGGCCGAAATATTCCGAATTTCGCACCTGCGCCCTACCGGTTGCGTTGACTACTGCATACGCCTTTTCTCACCCGCCCATTCTCCCACCCATCATGTCCTTGTTATTCACTGATTTTGCTTCCTGGAAAGCTCATTGCGAGGCCACCGGGCAGCCGCTTTACCAACCCGTACTCGACTACGAAGTCGAGCAGAAGGGGCGGGTCGAAGCCGATATCTGGCCCGGCCTGCAGCGCGCCTACGACGTGATGCGCGACGCAGTAAAAACGGGCCTGACCGAAGACATGACCTCCCGTTCGGGCATGATAAACAACGGGGCCAAGAAAATTGCGGCCTCACCCGTGACGGTCTTGTCGCCGGAGTTTAAGCAGCTTATCACCCGCGCCTTAGGGGCCAAGGAAGTCAACTCGTGCATGGGCCGCGTAGTAGCTGCGCCTACCGCCGGAGCCTCGGGTATTTTGCCCGGCGTGCTGGTTACCATTCAGGACCTGCACCGCCTCGACGACCATAAGATTCTGGAAGGCCTGCTGATAGCAGCCGGCATTGCCCTCATTATCGAGCAGAATGCCTCCCTGGCCGGGGCCGTGGGCGGCTGTCAGGCCGAAACCGGCAGTGCCGCCGCCATGGGCTCGGGCGCCATCGTCTACTGCCTGGGCGGTACCATCGACCAGGTATTCGCCGCCGTGGCCATTACCATTCAGTGCATGCTGGGCCTGGTTTGCGACCCGGTGGCGGGCCTGGTAGAAGTGCCCTGCGTGGTGCGCAACGCCTCAGCGGCTGCCATTGCCTTTTCCTCCGCCCAGATTGCCATTGCCGGCGTCGACCCCGTAATTCCGGTGGACCAGTGCGTGGCGGCCTTGGGCGAAGTGGGGCAGAGCATGGAAACCCGCTACAAGGAAACAGCCCTCGGCGGCCTGGCCAACACGACCCGGGGCCGGGAAATCGAGAAAATGGTGCTGGTGCAGGACGTGAACATTCTGCCCGACGAAGACCATGAGTAACCTCTGCTTCTGCCTAATCAACAAGCCCCGCCAGCTATGCTGGCGGGGCTTGTGCTTTTTCATTTGTTGGTATTCAGCTAGTCTATTGGCGGTTGCCGCCTACCGGCTTCGACTCGGGGGCCATGGTCAGCTTGCCCAGAAACTGCACGGCGTTGCTGTAGCGCGTGCGTAGCTCCTTATACTTCTGCCAAGCCTCTTCGCGGTCGGGGCGCAGGGCCACGCCTTCCTCGCCGAGCAGGTCGTAGGTCTGGAAAAAATCCCGCCGGGTGGGGTCTTCTATCGGGTCTTCGTCGGTTATAGCCTCGGCTGGCTCGGCCTGGGCGCGCTCCTCGAAGTAGCGCGACACCCGGTTGATAGCCACGCACCCGGCTTTGAAACACAGCTCCATTTCCGGGTCGCGCTTCTGGTCGACGGTGCTGATAATCACGGCGGCCGTTTCCAGGATCAGGTCGGCCGTCGTGACCCAGGAGCGGCCGGGCTGGGGCGAGCGGAAAAACGACAGGATGGGCAGCGAGGTGTGCGTTTCCTCGATTTCAATAAACCACTCCTCCCAGGTTTTCCACTGCGCCCCGTCGTCGGTCAGGTTGCCGCTGCGGTTGAGCCACAGCAGCAGCTCAGTGGCCGTGCGGTTGGTGCCGCAGCGCAGCTCCACACGGGCCACTACCAGCTCGCGCCGGGTAAAGGCTTGGTACATGGTGGGTAGGTAGGAAATCAGCAGGGTGATAAGCAGCAGGCCGAAGGTGGCCTCAGAGTACGTCACGATGCTGATCAGTACGGTGGTGGCTTCTACCGAGCCCAGCGTGAGCAGGGAAGAAGAGCTGAGCAGGTAGCTTTTGGTGAAGTCGCCTTCGCCCAAAGCCCAATAGATGAAAGCGTAAGCTGCGGAGAGAATCAGAAGCCAAATGATAGGCAGCGCTACCAGACCCACCGGCGCATACAGGGCCATTATTCGGTCCCGCTTGGCATACGTTGTGTAGCGCGCCGCCAGGAAGCTAAACAGATGCCGGATGCCCGTAAACACCCAGTTGTTGATCAGCACCGACTCGTTGCGGGGCAATACAAACGAGCGGATAGCGGATAAGACAACCGTAACGATGAGAAAGGCACCACCCAGAAAGGCGGCAACCCGCAGGAGCAAATCAAGCATAAAGAATACGCAACCGCGTGGCTTCGTGCCCGCTGCATCTTCTACTGTTTTCCGCCGGAATAGTTAGCGCCCGTCGGCGCGGGTACTGCCGCTGCCGCTAGCAGCAAGCTTCCCTGGCTTTTTGCAGACCGGGCTTGCCTAGATATTATTCTATTTCAGCTACCGAGCCAGAAGCGGCCTTCCTACCGGGTAGCCTAGAAGCAGTCTAGAGCCACTCTAGAAGCAGACCGAAACCAGTATAGAGGAAATATCCTACTTCCCCCTGCCTGCCCTATGGGGTGCTTACAGGAGGCAAGAAGAAACAGAGGAGCTATTTACGCTCCTTCCAGAGCTGGCGGAAGGTCTTGGGTGCTACCTGCACGGCTTCGCGGCGCTTGCTCCAGCCGGTTTGGCCCAGCAGGCGGCTCAGCACCCAGTTCTTGCCGCTCACCGGGGCCATGTCCCAGAGCCAGCGGTGCTTCATGCCGTAGAGCCAGAGCTTGATGGCCCGCTGCTCTTCTTTATCAGAGTAGCCGGCCTGCACGCTTTGCTGGCGGTTTTTGAGCAGGATGTTGTGGATGTTGATCTTGACCGGGCACACCGACGAGCAGGCCCCGCACAAGGACGAGGCAAAGCTCAGGTGCTTGTTTTCCTGCAAGCCCGACAAATGGGGCGTAATCACCGAGCCGATGGGGCCGGAGTAGGTGGCCTCGTAGGTGTGGCCGCCGATGTTCTTGTAGACCGGGCACACATTGAGGCAGGCTCCGCAGCGGATGCAGTGCAGGGCTTCGCGCTTATCGGGCTGGGCCAATAGGTTGGTGCGGCCGTTGTCGAGGAGCACCACGTACATTTCCTCGGGCCCGTCCTTTTCCAGGGGTTGGCGCGGACCGGTATAGATGGTGTTGTAGACCGTGACCTGCTGCCCGGTGCCGCTGGTGCTGAGCAGGGGCCAGAACAAATCCAGGTCGTGGACGCTGGGAATGACTTTTTCGATGCCCACAATGGCAATGTGGGTTTTGGGAAACGTGGCCGAGAGGCGGGCGTTGCCCTCGTTTTCGGTCACGGCAATGCCGCCGATGTCGGCCAGCAGGAAGTTGCCGCCCGTGACGCCGACTTCAGCCGAGGTGTACTTGCTGCGCAGCAGGTGACGGGCCGTGAGCACCAGCTTCTGGGCGTCGTCGGTGGGCTCGATTTTGAGGTGCTTGACGAAGATATCGGCAATGTCCTTTTTGGAAAGGTGCATGGCCGGCGTTACAATGTGGTAGGGCCGCTCCCCATTGAGCTGCACGATGAACTCGCCCAGGTCGGTTTCGACCGAGTCAATGCCGTTTTTGCCCAGGTACTTGTTGAGGTGGATTTCCTCGGTGGTCATGCTCTTGGCCTTCACCACGGTGCGGGCCTTTTTGCGCTGCATAATCTTGCCGATTTCGCTCAAGGCCTCCTCTGCATTCTGGGCCCAGATAACCTTGCCGCCGCGCTTGGTGAAGTTCTTTTCGAACTCCAGCAGGTAGTGGTCCAGGTTGTTGATGGCGGTAGCCTTGAGGTAGGAAGCCCGCTCCCGCGCCAGCTCATGGTCGTGGTACCAGCCCAGGCCGGTTTGCACCGCGGCGTTGTACTTGCCGATGTTGAAGCGAATCTTGCGCCGGTGCTCCAAGTCAAAGGCTTTGTGCTCGGAGTCGGTCAGGAATTGGGCAACTTTGGTCATAGCAGTAGGCAGTTGAAGGAGCGGGATGTAAACAAATATAACGCGTAGCGGCTGGGCATGCTTGGTTTCCTTTTCCAACTACGGCCGCCAGCCGAGAGTTTCGGTTGCTCAGGGCTTGGCGACGTCCAGTTGGGGGCGGCTGTCACGATTGACCAGCTCCCAGGCCGTAAAGAACACCAGCTTAGCGCGTTCGGCCAGCCGACCAAACTCAATCTTGTCCACGTCGTCGGTAGCCTTATGATAGTCTTGGTGCAGGCCGCTGGTGTAAAAGATAATCGGGATGCCGTGGCGGGCGAAGTTGTAGTGGTCGGAGCGGTAGTAGAGGTGCTCGGGGTCCTTCTTATCGTTGTATTTGTAATCGAGGCGCAGGTGGGCGTATTGGGTGTTGGCCTCTTCATTGATAAGGTGCAGCTCGGTGCTCAGCCGGCTGGCCCCAATCAGGTAGAGGTAATTGGGCTTGCCAAGGTGGGCTTTATCGGTCCGGCCTATCATGTCGATGTTGAGGTCGGCAATGGTTTGGCTAAGCGAAAAAACCGGGTGGCCGGCGTAGTACTCCGAGCCCAGCAGGCCTTTTTCCTCACCCGAGTTAAGCAAAAACAGAATGCTGCGCCGTGGGCCGTGGCCTTCGGCTTTGGCCTTGGTAAAGGCCCGGGCCAAAGCCAGCACCGCCGACGTGCCTGAGCCGTCGTCGTCGGCCCCGTTGTAAATCGTGTCGTGCTGCACGCCGATATGGTCGTAATGGGCCGAGATGACCAGCACTTCGTCCTTTTTGTCGGTGCCTTCCAGAAAGCCCAGCACGTTGGCAGAAGTCAGTTCCTCGCGCTTCTGGGGTAGCTCTACCGTGCAGGCCACCGGCCGAAATGCGGTGGCGGGCTTCTTGAGCTTGTAGCAGTCTACATCGTAGCGCCACAGGGCCGACAGGGTAGTGCCCAGCAGTGCCGCGCCCAGGGGGCCGTTGGTCAGCAGCAGGTTGATGTAGGGCGGGGGCGTTTGCACCAGCAGCTCGTAGTCGGTGGGCTGGGGCACGGGCGTGGTGAGCGAGTACGTGGCTTCGGCCAAATCCGGAGTCAGGGACTTGGTCATTTTCGCGAAGCTGGCTACGGATGAATAGGTAATAACCGTCAGGCTGCGGGCGCCTTTGTCGCGGGCCAGGGCCGCTTTGCGGAAGATGGAGCTCCAGTCGCTGTCCTGCTTGGTGCCCGAAAGCAGGTAGCGGCCCAGGCCGTTGTTGGGTTCACCCTGCAGTACCACCACGTCGCGGCCCCGCACGTCGGGCTGGCCGGCGTAGTCGTTGTAGGAGTCGGTTTCAATGCCAAAGCCCCGAAAGACAGGGTCGGCCGGGGCGGCTGGTTCCGGAAAACTGGCCGAGCCAAAGCTGACAAAGTCCCGGCCGCCCACAAACGTGGTAGTGCCCACTCGAAACGTGCCGGGGCCCGTCGGGGTGGTGCCCACCAGGCCAAACAGCTGCTGATACGCACTGGCGGCCCCACTTACCGGCCCGCGCAGGCCGAGCAACTCAAATTGCCGGGTGAGGTACTGAGCGGCCTTCACCTGGCCTGGGTGTCCGGTTTCGCGCCCTTCGTAGGCATCCGCAGCCAGCTCGGCCAGGTGTTCCCGCAGCAGCTCGGGCGTAATGGCGGCCGAATAGGTAAGCGCCGCCCCGGAGGCCGGCTGAGCGGTGGGTGCGTTCGGCTGGGCCAGGATTTTACTTGCTGCGCTGGCCGTTAGTACAAGGGAGAATAGGAGTGTTTTCACTGAAAAAGTTGCGGTAGGAAGGGGCAAAAAAAGCCTGCGCCCGGTCTGGTCCTTGCTCAAAGGCTGGGCAAGGGCCGGACCGGGCGCAGGGTAACCCGGCTAAGCGCCGGTGGCCGGTTAGGGCTTGTTGGAGTCTACCACGATGCGGTTGTCGCGGTTGGCCAGTTCCCAGGCCGTATGGAACACGAGACGGGCGCGCTTTTCCATTTTCGGAAACTCAATCTTCTCTACTTCGTCGCCCGGGCCGTGGTAGTCGTCGTGCACGCCGTTGAAGAAAAACGCCACCGGAATCTTGTGCTTGGCGAAGTTATAGTGGTCGGAGCGGTAATAGAAGCGGTTCGGGTCCTCGGGGTCGTTGAAGCGGTAGTCCAGGTCAATCTGGGTGTACTTCTGGTTGGCTTCCTCGTTGATGCGGTGCAGCTCGGAGGAAAGCTTGTCGGAGCCGATGACGTAGATATAGTCGCCCTTGCCTTCGTGGTCCTTGTCGGTGCGGCCCACCATGTCGATGTTGAGGTCGGCAATGGTTTGCGCCAGTGGGAATACGGGGTGGTCGGTGTAGTACTCCGAGCCCAGCAGGCCCTTTTCCTCACCCGTTACGGTCAGAAACAGGATGCTGCGGCGCTGCGGGTGGCCTTCGGCCTTGGCCTTGGTGAAGGCCTGGGCCAGCTCCAGCACCGATACCGTGCCCGAGCCGTCGTCGTCGGCCCCGTTGTGGACCTGCCCGCCAATGATGCCGATATGGTCGAAGTGGGCCGATACCACCAGGATTTCATCTTTCTTGTCGGTGCCTTCCAGAAAGCCCAGCACGTTTTCGGTCGTAAACTGGTCTTTTTTCTTGGGCGCCTTAATCATGGCCTTGACCGGCTTGAGCGGGCTGGCCACCGGCTTGCCGGCTTTGCTTACGCTGCTTTCATACTTGGTCAGGTTGGCGGCCGTGGTGCCCAGCATCTTGTAAGCCACCGCCGGCGACACGAAGAAGGCCGCGCGGGGCGTTTCCTTGCTGTCGACGAACGTGACAGTAGGCCGGCTCATGTAGGGCGTCATGCGGGCTGCCGACTTAGCAAAGCCACCCGGGGTAGTATCCACAAAAAACACGCTGCGGGCGCCTTTCTCGGCGGCCTTGCTGGCCTTGGCCCGGAAATCCATGCCCCACTTGCTGCCTTGCCCGTCCTTGCCCAGCAGGGACTTGCCCGCGCCGTTCATGGGCTCACCCAGCAACACAATGACGTCCTTGCCTTTCACGTCGAGGCCGGCGTAGTCGGAGTAGCCGTCTTGCTCGATGCCGTAGCCGGCAAACACAGGCTGGATGGTCGTTTCGGTCTGGAAAGGGGAGCTGCCGTAAGCGTAGAAATCGGTCAGCCACTTATAGGTCTGCCCGCCCACTTTCAGCGTGGCGTCACCGGCCCACACGGAGCGTTCCATCGTGAAGTGCTGCAGGTAGGGGTTGTCGGAGCCTTGCACCGGGCCGGTCAGACCCAGGCTCTGAAACTGCTTGGCAATGTAGTCGGCAGCCATTTTCTGGCCTTTCTCACCGGTTTCGCGGCCTTCGTAGGCGTCCGAAGCCAGGATGGTCAGGTGCTCGCGCAGGTCGGCCTGGGTGATGCTGGTGCCATACACGTGCGACCAGTCGGCGTCCTGCGGGGGCAGCTTGGGAGCGGGCGGCAGGATGTCCGGGGTCGAAGAGCCGGCTGGGGCTTCGGTTTTGCCGCGCTTGTGCTTCACTTTCACTTTCTCCGGCGCCTGCTGGGCCACGGCAGTCGTAGCGCAGCACGCAGCCAGGAGCAGCGTGTAGAGGGAGGTTTTGTTCATACTATGGTGAGGTGGTGAGATAGTGAAATGGTGAGTTGTTGTTCTGATGGGCAGCTCGCGCAAGTCGAACTTAAAGCTCACCATCTCACAATCTCACCAATTCACCACTAGGGTTGCATGATCAGGACGCTGGCGTAGGCGGCCACGCCCTCGCGCTTGCCCACGAAGCCGAGCTTTTCGGTGGTGGTGGCTTTGATGGAAATGTCTTCGACCGGAATCTGCATTACCTCGGCCAGCACTTGCTGCATCTGGGCAATGTGGGGATTCACCTTGGGCGCCTCCAGGCAGATAGTGGAGTCGATGTTGCCGATGCTGTAGCCCCGCTCGCGCAGCAGGCGCATTACCTCGGCCAGCAGCCGCTTGCTGTCGATGCCCTTGTACTGCGGGTCGGTGTCGGGGAAGTGGAAGCCGATGTCGCGCAGGTTGGCCGCGCCCAGCAGCGCGTCGCAGATAACGTGGATGAGCACATCGGCGTCGGAGTGGCCTATGGCGCCGTGGGTGTGCGGTACCTGAATGCCGCCGAGCCAGAAGGGCAGACCCTCCTGGAGCTGATGCACGTCGTAGCCGAAGCCAGTGCGGATTTTCATAGGGTAGGGGAGATGGAGAATCAGAAAAACGAAGCCCAAGGTACGGGGAAGCAGTGAGATGGTGAGGTGGTGAATCAGTGAGTTTTCATCCAGATGCTGCCGTTTGCTCGCCAAACTCACTACCTCACCAGTTCACCATCTCAGCACTTTAGAAATATAGTTGCCGGTGCATAAAGTATTCCCGCCGGTCATTCGTCTGCCTTGAGGCGGACTCCGCAACACACTGCAAATGATTAGTAAAAAATTAATGGAAACTTTGGAGTCGTTAAAAGTTTCCGACGTACCTTTGCAGCGTGAGTATGGAAATCAAGGACCGGATCTTAGTAGCTGCCATCGAGCTGTTCATGCGTAACGGCATCCGCAGCGTTTCAATGGACGACATTGCCACCCACCTGGCCATGTCTAAAAAGACTCTCTACAAATGGTTTGAGAACAAAGACCAGATCGTGCTGGCCGTGATGCAGGGCCGGCTGAACCGGGAGGAAGTGGATTGCGAGCAGGCGTTTGCCACCGGCTCCAATGCCATTGAGGCCATGTTTAACCTCGTAACCTGGCACAAGGAAATGCTGGCCAGCATTCACCCCAGCATCTTCCACGACCTGCAGAAATACTACCCCCAGGCCTGGCTGCTGTTCGAGCAGCACAAGAACACCTTCATCCTGGAGAAAATCCTGACCAACCTGCGCCAGGGCATGGCGGAGGGCTTGTACCGGCCCGACCTGGACGTGGAGGTAATGGCCCGCCTGCACCTGTCTGAAATCGAGCTGATGTTCAACAACACGGTGTTTCCGCCCAAGCAGTTTGGCCTGCAGCGCGTCAATGTGGCCATGATTGAGCACTACCTGACGGGCATCTCCACGCTGAAAGGTCACCGGCTCATCAATCAGTACCGCAACGTAACCGAACCGGCCGAATAACGCCTCCCCGCACTAGCCTTCTACTCCTTCCGCTTATCGTTTTTCGCTCTTATGAAAAATACGCTTCGCTTCCTGTTTCTGTTGGCGGCCCTGGCCTTCATCGGTATCCAGCAGCTTCTGGCCCAAACGCCTTCCACGGGACAGCCCGTGGCCACTTCCACGCCCGTGCAGTTCTCGCTGCAGCAGGCCATTGACTATGCGTTAAAGAATAAGTCGACCCTGCAGGCCACGCGCATCAACGAGCAGATTGCCGTAGCCCGCGTGGGTGAAATTCGCTCGGCCGGCCTGCCCCAGGTCAACATCGGTGCCGCCCTGACCGACAACCTGAAGCTGCAGAAGTCCCTGGTTGACTTCGGCGCCTTCGCCGGCGGTGCGGGCCAATTAAATGGTACCACGCTGACCCAGGAGCAGCTGGCCCGGGTGCAGCGCGGTGAAACCGTGACTTTGGCTCCGGCCTACACGCCCCTGCCCGCTACCGGCCCCCAGCCCCTGGCTTTCGGCTTGCAGTACGCCGGCAACGCCGCGGCTTCGGCTTCGCAGATGCTGTTCAACGGCTCCTACCTGCTGGGTCTGAAAGCGGCCAAAGTATACGAGCAGCTTTCCATCAAGCAAACCCAGCAAAGCGAAATCGAGGTGGTAGAGCAGGTGTCGAAAGCCTACTACAGCACGCTCGTTGCCCGGGAGCGGCTTGATTTGCTGGCCCGCAACGTGCAGCGCCTCGACACCTTATTATACCAGACCACCCAGACCTATAAGGAGGGCTTCGTCGAGAAGCTCGACGTGGACCGCCTGCAGGTGCAGGTCAACAACCTCAAGATCGAGCAGCAGAACGCCGCCCGCCTTATTGACCTGAGCGTGGCTTTGCTCAAGTTCCAGATGGGTCTCGACCAGCGCCAGCCCGTGGAGCTCACCGACCGCCTCGATGAGGCCGTAATCGAAGCCGAACGGGGCAGCCTGATCAACCTCAGCGACGCCTTCAACTACGGTAACCGCATCGAGTACTCGGTATTGGAAACCCAGCGCGACCTGGCCGTACTCGACGTGCGCAACCGCCGCTCAGGTTACCTGCCCACCCTGAACCTAGTGGCCCAGTACGGCTTCACCGGCTCCGATAACCGCTTCGGCGGCCTGATGGAGTTCCGCGGCCCTAACTCACGCAGCGAAGCCGGCTTTATCAACCAGAACTGGTTTGGCTTCGGCAACGTGGGCCTGCAGCTTAACATTCCGGTGTTCGATGGCTTCCGCAAGAAGTACAACATTGAGCAGGGCAAGCTGGCCGTGGAGCAAGTAAACAAAGGCTTTACCACCCTGCAGCAGGGCATTGACCTGGAGCGGGCCCAAACCACCACGACTCTGCAGAACACGCTGGCCGTGCTCGGCAACCAGAAAGCCAACCTGGAGCTGGCTACCAACGTGGCTCGTGTTGCCAAAATCAAGTTCCAGGAGGGTGTCGGTTCCAACCTGGAAGTTATTACGGCCGAAACCGACCTGCGCCAAGCCCAGACCAACTACTACAGCGCCCTCTACGACGCGCTGGTGGCCAAAGTCGACTACGGCAAAGCTGCCGGCACCCTGGGCCGCCGCTAATTGCTTGTGTCGATGTACTCCTCTCTTAAGAAACTTCCTTCCTTTTCGGTTAGCCTGCGTGGCGGGCTTGCCAATAGCTTCACTACTATGAAATACACTACTTCTGCGGCGGTTCTGGCAATGGCTTTTCTGGCTTCCTGCGGGGGCGGCAAGCAAGACCCGGCCGCCGAGCTGGCTAAGCTGAAACAAGAACAGGCCGACAACCAGGCCAAAATTGCGGAGCTGGAATCGAAGGTAGGAAGTGCCGGCGGCGCCGCTGGTGCGGAGGCCCCAGTTCTGACCACTCCCGTAAGCGTGATGAACGTGCAGCCCGAGAGCTTCAAGAGCTACCTGGAAGTGCAGGGCCGCGCTGATTTCGACGAAAATGCCAACGTTTCGCCCCGTGTACCGGGCGTGCTGACCAGCATTCGGGTGCAGCGCGGCGACCGGGTCAGCAAAGGCCAGGTGCTGGCTACCCAGGACGCGGCCGTACTCGAATCGGGTATTGCTGAGCTGCGCACCCGCCTGGAACTGGCCAAAGTGGTATATGAAAAGCAGGACCGTCTCTGGAAACAGCAGATCGGCACTGAAATACAGTACCTGCAGGCCAAGAATAACTACGAAGCGTTGCAGCGCAGCCTGGCCACCCAGCAGCGGCAGCGGGCCCAGTACAACGTCATTGCGCCCTTTAGCGGTGTTGTAGACGATGTACCAGCCAAAGTGGGTGAAAACGGCGGCCCCGGCGTGCCGGTGGTGCGCCTGCTGAGCGGCGGCGGCGGCAAAATCATTGCCGACGTGTCGGAAGCCTACGCCAGCCAGATCAAAGTCGGCGACCAGGCCCTGATCAGCATTGCTGATTTGGGTGGACAGGAAGTGCCGGCTACGGTGCGCGTGGTAAGCCGCACGATTAACCCCGCCAGCCGCACCTTCTCCGTTGAGTTTCGGTTGAATAAGGCCGTGCCCGAGCTGCGCCCCAACATGGTAGCTACCGTGCGCATCCAGAACTACACCCGCTCCAACGCCGTGGTAATTCCGGTGGACCTGGTGCAAAAGGATGAGCAGAACAGCTACGTATTCGTGGTTGAGCAGAAAGGCGGCCAGAAAATAGCCGGCAAGCGCATTATCAAGACCGGTGCTACTTATAACGGTAAAGTAGAAGTGACCCAGGGCCTCGCGGCCAACGACCAGGTGATTTCCGCCGGGTATCAGAATCTCAATGAAGGACAGGTAGTAACCCTGTAGCGTGAGCCGGCGGGCCGGCCGCCCGCCGCTTGCGCCTAGCATTATCTCCCACACTTAGACTGCCCATACGCCATGCAGGACGTGGAAAAAGAGTTTGGACCGACCAGTTGGTCCATCAATAATAAAACGAGTATTTACATCATCACGCTGCTGCTGTGCGTGGCGGGGATTTTTGCCTACATCAAGCTGGGCAAGGAGAAATTCCCCGACATCGTGATTCCGCGCATCATCGTGGCCACCATTTACCCCGGCACCTCGCCGGCCGACATCGAGAACCTGGTGACGCGCCAGCTCGAAAAGGAAATCAAGAGCGTCAACGGGGTGAAGAAAATCAACTCCACCTCGAACCAGGACTATTGCATCGTGGACGTGGAGTTTAACTCCGGTGTCGACGTGCAGTACGCCAAGCAGCTCATCAAGGACGCCGTGGACAAGGCCAGCTCCGAGCTGCCCAACGACCTGCCCACGCCGCCCACCGTGCAGGAAGTAAACCTGTCGGAGCTGCCGATTATGAACGTCAACCTGGCCGGTAACCTGCCCGCCGCTCAGCTCAAAAAGCTGGCCGACGACTTCCAGGACAAGATTGAGGCCCTGCCCGAAATCACCCGCGTGGACATCATCGGCGCTCTGGAGCAGCAGGTAAACGTGGACGTGGACCTCTATAAGCTGCGCGCCGCTCGTCTGGGCTTCGCCGACATTCAGAATGCCATTGCCCGCGAAAACATCACCATTTCGGGTGGCTCCATCGACGTAGGAGCCCAGAAGCGCGCCGTGCGCGTGGCCGGTCAGTACGTGCGGGCCGCCGACATTGCCGACATTCAGATCAAGAACCTGAGCGGCTCGGCCGTGCGCCTCGGCGACATTGCCAACGTGGAAGATGCCTTCAAGGACCGGGAATCCTTTGCCCGCCTCGACGGTAAAAACGCCATTACCCTGAACGTGGTGAAGCGCCAGGGCGAAAACCTGATTGACGCCTCCGACAAAATCAAGGAAATCGTAGACGACGCCAAGCAGACTCTGCCCAAGGAGCTCAAAATCACCATCACCGGCGACACCTCCAACGATACCCGCGTCACCCTGCACGACCTGATCAACACCATCATCATCGGCTTCCTGCTGGTAACGCTGATTCTGATGTTCTTCATGGGTACCACCAACGCCCTGTTCGTGGGCTTGTCGGTGCCGATTTCGATGTTCCTGGCGTTCCTGCTCATTCCCGTGTTCGACTTCTCGCTGAACATGATTGTGCTCTTCGCCTTCCTGCTGGCCCTGGGTATTGTGGTGGATGACGCCATTGTGGTGATTGAAAACACCCACCGCCTGCTCCACGAGCACCCCGAGCTGACCACGGCCCAGGCCGCCAAGTACGCCGCCGGCGAAGTATTCGTGCCAGTACTGGCTGGTACTTTGACTACGGTAGCACCTTTCGTACCGCTGCTGTTCTGGCCGGGCATCGTGGGTAGCTTCATGTTCTACCTCCCCGTGACGCTCATCATCACCCTGATGTCGTCCCTGGTCGTGGCTTTCATCATGAACCCGGTGTTTGCCGTGTCGTTCATGGAGCGCGAAGACCACCATACCGGCGAAAAGCCTAAGCTGACCAAGAACTTCCTGATTGCCATGGGCGTGCTGCTGGTTATTGCCCTGCTTGGCTACGTAGCCAGTTCGCCCTTCATCGGCAACCTGTTCATTACCATCATCATCTTCTGCTTCCTCGACAAGTTTGTGTTTGTACACATGATTGCCGGGTTCCAGACCAAGGTGTTACCCCGCTTCATGGACGGCTACGCCAGCCTAGTGCGCATGGTCATCGGCGGCTCTATCTGGCGGCAGATCGGCATCGTCGCCAGCCTGATTGTGCTCTTCTTCCTCTCGATTGTGGCCGTAGGAGTGCGTAAGCCTAAAGTCGACTTCTTCCCCAAAGGTGACCCCAAGTTCATCTATACCTATCTGAAAATGCCGGTGGGTACGCGGGTTGAAGTAACCGACTCAATTGCCCAAATCCTTGAAAAGCGCATCTACGGCGTAATTGGCAACAACAACCCCGACGTAGAATCGGTGATTACCAACGTAGCCATTGGTGCCGCCGACCCCGGCGAAGCCTCGGCTGCCGGTACCTCGCAGTCGAACCTGGCGAAGGTAGGCGTCGCCTTCAAAGAGCTCAGCGAGCGGAAGGGCCAGGCTACCAGCATCTACATGGACAAAATCCGGGAGGTGGTAAAAGGTATTCCCGGCGCCGAAATTTCGGTTGACCAGGAATCGAGCGGTCCGCCCCAGGGCAAACCAATTGCCATTGAGGTTGTCGGCGACGATTACCAGGAACTGGCTAAGCTGTCGAAAGACGTGACCCGCTACATCAACTCGAAGAACATCGGTGGTATCGAGCAGCTGCGCTCCAACCTGGAGGACCGCAACCCCGAAATTGCCGTGAACATCGATCGGACTCGCGCCAACCGCGAAGGCATTAGCACCGCCCAGATCGGGGTGGAGGTTCGGACGGCCATCTACGGCTCGGAAGCCAGCAAATTCAAGACTTCCGACGACGACTATCCGATTCAGGTGCGCTACGCCAAACCCTACCGCGAAGACGTGGACGCCATCATGAACTCGCCGCTGACCTTCCGCGACGCGACGGGCCAGATGCGCCAGGTGCCGATTTCGTCGGTGGCCGATGTGAAGTACAGCACCACCTACGGCGGCATCAAGCGCAAAGACGTGAAGCGGGTAATCACTATCTCCTCGAACGTGCTGAACGGCTTCACTGGCCCCGACGTGGTGGCGCAGGTGGAAAGAGCCCTGAAGGCCTATCCTACGCCTCCCGGTTACACTATCAAGATGGGTGGCGCCCAGGAAGACCAGCAGGAAACCAGCGACTTCCTCGGCGTAGCCGCCCTGGGTGCCATTGCCCTGATCTTCCTGATCCTGGTAACGCAGTTCAACTCGGTGAGCAAGCCGCTCATCATTCTCTCCGAAATCATCTTCTCGGTTATCGGGGTAATGTTGGGCCTGGCCATTACGGGCATGAACATCAGTATCGTAATGACCGGGGTGGGTATCATCGCCCTGGCGGGTATCGTGGTGAAAAACGGTATTCTGCTGGTTGAATTCACCGATATGCTCCGCTCTCAGGGTATGCCGCTGCGCGAAGCCATCATCCTGGCCGGCCGTACGCGTCTGAACCCGGTAATCCTGACGGCTACGGCCGCCACGTTGGGTTTGATTCCGCTGGCTATCGGTCTGAACATTGACTTCTACGAGCTGTTCAACTCCTTCGAGCCCCACTTCTTCATTGGTGGCGAGTCGGTAACGTTCTGGGGCCCCCTGGCCTGGACCATCATTTTCGGCTTGGTGTTTGCCACCGGTATCACCCTTCTGGTAGTGCCCGTTATGTACCTGATCAGCGAAAAGCTGCGGGAAAAAATAACTGGTCGCTCGGCAGACCACTTTGCAACCGATTCGACTAAAACTGACTCTCCAGTTCGGAGAGAAGTGTTGGCCGAAGCGTAACCTCCATTCTCCGCCCCTTTAACCCCTTGGTTCAACGTCGTTCATTATGCGTTCTTCAACGACTTCCGCCCCCAAATCCATTCAGCAGCAGGTGCTGCGAATTATCAGCAAGCGTAAAGCCATTAAACCAACTCGCTTGCGCGTGAGCAGCAACCTGAGCCAGGAATTGGGCTTCGATACGGTAGATGTCGTGGATATCATCCTCGAGATTGAGCGTAACTTTCACATCACCATCCCCGATGAAGTGCCGTTGAGCACCGTCGGCGACTTTGTGACCTATGTGGCTACCCACACGCCCTCCCACGATTGGGCCGCGTAACCACTTCGCTCCGTATTACACATAAAAAGGCTCCCAACGCAGGTTGGGAGCCTTTTTTATGGCTAGTTGCTAAAGTTGCTTAACGCACGTTGCCGCCGTTGTCCAGGGCTCCGTCGTTGCCTTGACGGCTGCTGTCGCCGCGGTTGGCAATGTCATCAGCGTGGGGCTTCACGTCTTCGTTCGGGGCTGGGTCCGTGGGGCCGGTCAGGCTGGGGTTGGGGTTGCTGCTGTCGGGGGAGGAGATGCCCGAATCCGTGTCCGAAACCCGGCTGTTGGTGGGCTGACCCAGATCAACCTTGCCGGCGCGCTTCGTGGACTCCTTGGTTTCGACAGCCGGACCAGTGCCCATCAGGGCGCCGTCCGAGGTCTGATGAAACGAGTGCTCGGGCTTGGGCCCGGAGTTGGCCGTAGTGCCGTCCGACGACTGCATAGTAGTAGCCGGGCCGGGCTTGATGTCGGTAGCTTCGGTTACCACGATGGGGCGGCTCCGTTCCCATTCCTTAAACTTGTCCATTTCGCCGGTCAGGGTGCTGGTAAACCACGCTACCAGAGCTACGTCGTCGAGCAGGCCCAGCACCGGGATGAAGTCCGGAATCAAGTCAATTGGGCTCAGAAAGTAGATGACCACGGCAATAGCGGCCACGATGGTGGGCGTAGGCAAGCCGGTATATTCGCCCGAAACCGACGTTTTGATCAGGCGGAACAGGATTTGCAGGTTTTCCCAGGCCTCATGAGCCATGGTGCCCACGTCGTTCTTTTCACTGGCTTTCTGGTAGGCATCGTTCAGCAACTGCTTCACGCGCGTGGGCCGTTTGATATAGTCCTCGGCTTTGCCAAGGAACTTCTTGAAGAGTAGGGAGCCGGCAATGTCGGAGCCTTTGGGGTTATTCTTATCCATGGGGAGAGGGGTAAATTTGGGGCCAAGCTACAAAATGAGCGCCTGACTGTGGGCGTTTCACTATATACGCCCTAATACTGGTTCGGCGCAAAATGGTTATTGCTACCGCTAGCCAGGCTGAAAACGACAAAAGCCCCGTTCGAGGAACGGGGCTTTGCTACTGAGGTACGGTCGGCGGCCGGTTAGTTGAGGTCTACGCGGCCGGCGGCGTAGAAGTTGCGGTGGTAGTAAGGCTGGTTCAGCGAGCTGATCATCACGCCCCCGTTGGTGGCCGAGTGAGCAAACTTGCCATCCTGCAGGTAGATACCGACGTGGTAAATGGGCTGACCGGGCCCACGGCGGAAGAATACCAGGTCGCCGCTCTGCATTTCATCTTTGCCCACGCGCTTTACCTTCTCAAACATCGAGCGGGAGCTGCGCTGCAGGGTGATGCCGTATACTTCTTTAAAAACGCGGGTTACGAAGCCGGAGCAGTCGGTGCCCGACTTGGAGTTGCTGCCGTAGCGGTAGGGCGTCCCGATCCAATCGGCGACGGTACGGAGCAGGTTCTGGTCTTCGTTGTAGGTGAGCTTCAGGCCCAGGGCCTGGGAGTAGTGGCTATAAGCAACGGAGTCGCTGGAAGTAGCCAGGGGGTGGTTTTCATCCCCATTGTCGCCCGAAAAGTCGGGTAGGAGGGAAGCAGTGGCTACTACAGAGGCACCGCCAAGGGTATTAGAAGATTCGGGAGCGTATTCGAAGAAAAAAGAGAGGGCCAGCGAGGCAGCGGCGAGGCAATACAGGATACTGTTTTTCATTGTCCGTCGTAGGGTGGCAAAATCTCCGTTTCCGAGGCAGCAGGGAAGCCGAAGCACTTTGTTTTTTCGTGAGGTTTGGGTTCCTTAAACCACCGAAAAGGAAATCGATTGAAGAGGTAATCCGGGTTGAAAACAGACGGTTTCTGCCTTCCCCGTTTGTTAAAGCTAAGCCAATAAATTTTAAACGTCCTAGTTTTTACCCCAAAGTCGCCAAAAGTTCTTTATAAAGTATAATATTATATCAGAATAATAGTTGAGCTCGATGCAACTGCTCATCTAGAATAGGCGTATACTCGGCCCTCAGTTTTTGCCCTATGGAATTGCCCCATATTGTTGAGAATTCGCCCTGGGCGCGCATCGCCCGGCTCAAGCTCAAAGCAGGTAGCGTGGCTATGGTGCTGGGCAACAGCATTCACCTGAGCGGAGCCACTCGGGAGCAGTTCCTGAGTGACCCATACTGGGTGGCCCACGAGATGGAACACATCCGCCAGTTTCAGGAGTATGGCCGCCTGGGTTTTCTGTGGCGCTACCTGCGCGACTGGGCCAAGCACGGCTACTACAACATTCCCTTCGAAGTGCAGGCCCGCGAAGCCGGAGAGCGGGACGCAGTGCTCTACGCCGCCGGCCGCCCCTTGCCCGGCCCCGAGCAGCGCCACCCCACGCCGAAGGTGAAATAGTGAAATGGCGAAATGGTGAGTTTTTGAAGTTCTGTCATTGCGGGCAGGAGCTCCACTCCCCGCGCTAAGCAGCATCAAGTCTTCCTATGCGCAGCTAGTTCCGGCTGTATAAATAGAAAGCCCTTTCCCGTATCAAACAGGAAAGGGCTTGTCACTTCAAGGATACTCAGCACAATTAAGGGCGAGCAGTGCTGAGTTACACGTCATAGAACGGCAACTCACTATCTCACCATCTCGCCATTTACAAAGCCGCCAAGCGGCCGCCGTCGACGGCCAGCGTAGAGCCGTTGATGAAGTTGGCCTCGGGGGAAGCCAGGAAGCAGATGGCGGCCGACAGCTCTTCGGGCGTGCCCACTTGGCCGGTAATCTGCTCTTTGCCGCTCTTCACATTGGGGTTGCTCCACAGCATGGGCGTATCCACGGCGCCGGGCGCAATGGCGTTGATACGGGCCTGGGTGTGCGGTATTTCTAGGCTCAGGCCGCGCACAAAGGCCTCAATGGCACCTTTGCTGGCCGCGTAGGGCACCACGTTGGGAGTAGTCTGGTGCGCGTGCACCGAGCTAATGACGACGATGCTGCCGCCCTTCATGTGGGGCAGGCAGAGCTGACAAAGGCGGAAAAATGCCCGTAGGTTCACCGTCATTAGAGTGTCCCACTGTTTGGGGTCGAGCTTTAGAATGGGCTCGAAGGTCATCATAGCCGCGTCATTCACAAGCACGTCGATGCGCTGCCAGGTGGCCAGGGTGCGTTCCACGGCCCGCCGCAGCTGGGCATCCTTGCCAACGTCGGTACGAATAAAAATAGCCTCGCCCTGCTCCGCCTTGATGTCGCGCACTACCTCGCGGCCTTCTTCGGCGTTGCGGCCCAGCACGGCCACCTTCCCCCCTTCGCGGGCTAGCTGCATGGCCGTGGCGCGGCCAATGCCGGAAGTAGCACCGGTTACAAAGCATACCTTATCCTGAAAACGCTTTTCCATCGTGATTTTCTAATTAGCTGATACGAACAACTTACGGCGGACCGCTTTGCAAAGACGGGTAGCCCGGTATTTGGTTGTGTTGTTAGAGCAAGCTGAGCCGTAAGGGCTCGTTTCGGTCTGGCATTTACTCTAAAGTACCGCCGGAAAATGGCTGAAGCTGCTGGCAGTGTTAGGGTTGCAGCAGACTGCGGTAAAACTCAACCGTGGTGCGCAACTGTAAGCCAAGTCAAGGGTAGATTAGGAATAAAAAGAGGTTTTTTATGAAACCTCTGGGCCAGGGTTTACGAATAGAGACACACTTAGCCTGACGGCTAAGCGAATTTTTGCCGTACTAACCCACGTATTTGTCATGGAAAACAAGCAGAATCAACCCACCTCGGGTGCCAACGCTACCGGTACCAGCAAATCTGCCAATGCCTCTTCTCAGCAGTCCAGCAACTCCGCTTCGCAAGGCGCTGCTGACTCCCAAAATACTGCCGCTTCTACCTCCAGCTCCAGCTCGTCGGTAGGTGGCTCGCAAAATACCCGCACCGCTACTTCGGAATCATCAGCTAACCGCACAAGCGCCAGCATGACCGACCAGTCGCGCAACCAAGAACAAGACCAGAACCGCAGCCAGAGCAACCAGCAAGGCGCTCAGTCGTGGACGAACATTTCATCCTGGCTCGATGGCAGCAAGGAGATTCCGCAGTCGGTGAAAGACTTCGGCACTAAAGCCCTCGACCAAGTAAACAAGCTCAGCACCACCCAGAAAGTAGTAGGCGGTGCCCTGCTGCTGGGCGGTATCGGCTGGCTCTCGCTGCGCTCGGGCGGCAAATCGTCGTCGAGCCGGGACAGCTACCGCTCAAAATCGGGCTCGGACTATAGCTCAGGCAAGTCGTACAGCTCCGGTAACAAAGATTATCTGAACAGCTATGGCTCAGACGGCCGCAACAGCGCCTCCAGCCGCTCGGGCCGCTCGGGCTCTGATTCGAGCTACGGCTCGGGTGCTTCTTCGGACTACCGCTCGTCGGGCTCCAATTCTGATTACCGTTCTTCCTCATCTTCGAGCAAAGACTCAGGCTACCGTAGCGGCAGCGCCAACACCAGCGCTTCGTCGAGCCTGGGTGATGATGACTACAGCGGCAACCTGTAAATCGGGGCTGTTACTTAAGTAAGAAAGCCGGGGGCAATAGCCTCCGGCTTTTTTTATGTTCTGGCACTAACCTCCGCGGGGTGCTCGAGCCATACGAAGGCAAATCGGGCGGCCTGAGTACAGCTTCAGGATTTACCCAGAAAGCACTGGTTACTTGCTTCTTTCGTAGCTCAGGGGTTGGGCACGTCTGCCGGTTTATGCTGTTTTTTCGCCTTCGCTTTCTACTGGCTCTGCTGGTAATCTTAAAATCGGCAACGCTGGGCCGGGGCCAAGCTCCGCTACACCCCGCAGACACGCTGCACAAATATGAGGAGCTGCGACGCAGCGGGGAGCCACCCGTGCGGGCCTGGTACCAAAAAAAACTGGTGGAGGCCACAGCCGTGCCGCTCGTGCTTATTGGTAGTGGTGTAGCTTGTTTGGATAACCATTCGGGGATGGGCAATTACGCCATGCGCCAGCAGCTGCAGGAGCATTTCCCGGCCTTCCACACCCGCGTCGACGACTACCTGCAGTATATGCCCTACCTGGAACTGGGCGCCACGACCATGTTTGGCATAGAAGCCCACGACGACCGGCTCAATACGCTGCTAGTCATTGCCAAATCGGAGCTGCTCATGAGTCTGGCCGTGACGACCGTGAAGTACAGCACCCGTGTGCTACGCCCCGATGCCTCGGCTCACAACTCCTTTCCCTCGGGCCATACGGCCCAGGCGTTTTTGGCGGCTACCATCGTGCACGAGGAGCTGCGGCAGAAAAGCCAGTGGTACGGCGTCGGGGCGTATACCATTGCTGCTGGCGTGGGCACGCTCCGTATGCTCAACAACCGGCACTGGGAGTCGGATGTGCTGGCTGGGGCTGGGTTCGGTATTCTGTCGGCTCACCTGGCCTACCTGAGTCACCGCAACCGGTGGGGCCGCAAGCCGAGCCCGTTTTGCCGGCAGTGGCGCGTGGCCCCGACGTGGCAGCCCGGCGGCGGTACCGGCCTGAGCCTGCGGTGGCAGCCCAGCTAAGCTTGGCTTAATGCGGCAGTTAGGGGCGGAAAAGAGCAGCAGGCGCAATAAAAAAAGCCCGCAAGGTCATGCTGACTTTGCGGGCTTTTTTGTGAGCCTCTTATTGGACTCGAACCAACGACCTGCTCATTACGAATGAGCTGCTCTACCAACTGAGCTAAAGAGGCATTTCCCAAAGAACCTGGCGGGTTGGGGTGGCAAAGATAGGCAACCGGAGAAACAAGGCGCAAGTGCCGGGCATAAAAATTTATGGGGAAGCTGCGTTTTACGTCTACAACCCGCTGGCAACGTTTGTCGTTGGCAGTGAAAAACAGCTTCATCCGGCGGCTCCGGGCCGCGCTTTCTGTTTCTGAGCTATGAAAAAAAAGAAATCCGCCCGCCTGCCTCAGGCCCTGGGTAGTGGCCTGGCTGGGGCCCTAGTACTTACCGCTATTCACGAAACAGCCCGCCGCATCTCCCCCGACGCACCCCGCATGGATGTGCTGGGAATGCGCGGTCTGCGCAAAATCCTGAACCAAACCGACGCTCCCCAGCCCGACCATGACACGCTGTTCAACCTGACCATGGCCGGCGACATTCTTTCCAACGGGCTCTACTATAGTCTGGTAGGTCGGGGCAAAAAGGTGTGGCGGCGGGGCGCCCTACTGGGGCTGGCCGCTGGCGTGGGCGGCGTGGTGCTGCCCGGTCCACTGGGGCTAGGCGAGGCGCCCAGCAACCGCACCCGCCAAACCCAGCTCATGACCGTGGCCTGGTACCTGTTGGGTGGCTTAGCGGCGGCCGGCGCGTCGCGGCTGTGGAGCAAGAGCCGCAAATAGCCACTGGAAAAGCAGAACCCTTACTTTAGGGACATGCTCATTCCTTCCGGTTACGCGCGCCGCTTCAGCTTGGTGGTTTTTCTGCTAACAATACCCCTGCTGGCCCGGGCCGATGCGCTGAGCGGGTTAGAAATATTCTTTCAGCTGCTGGCCATCGTGGCGGGCATTGCCTTAGCGGGCTTCGTGGTGACGCTGCTGGCATATTTCCGGCCACAGTCCCGCGGGCTGCAGATCCTAAACTACGTGCTGGTTGGGTTGAACCTGCTACTGGGACTTCTTTGGGAGCAACTGTTCAGCCGGTCTTCGGATATCCCGATTTTTGGGGAGTTTAATCCTTTCCTGAGCCTGGCAGTGCCACTGGCGGTATGGTTAGGAGCCGTTCGGCTGGCCCGCCGCGAGGAAAAACCCCTACGCCGCTTGCTGTGGGTAAGTGTGGCAGTATTTGCAACGCAGCTGCTGCTGAATCCGCTGGTGCAGCACCTGGTTTGGTCAACTGTAGACCGGCAGGCTTATATCAGCGGCGGAGTTTTCTGGCTGGGTCGGGTCGTGAATTTGCTCGTGTCCTTTGCCTGCTGGTGGGCGGTGCTGGAGCAGGTGCAGCAGCAATGGCAGCTGGGCTGGCAGGCGCTACGTCCCCGGCTGTTGGCCCCGGCTTTGGAGGCAGGATTTGGCCTGGTGTACAGCCTTGGTTCGGTACTGCTGATTCTGGAATCTGGGGCCCGCCTGGCAGACCTGGGGCAGTATTTTGTTTCTCTGCTAACGGGTACCGTGCTGGGCTGGGCAGTGGGGGCGCTGGCCATCTGGCTGAATCAGCGGCGGTATGATACCCGGGCCGAACCGGAGCATGAGCAAGTCTAATTCCGCGCTTTCCGGCATCTTTGCAGCCTGATGAAAGAACTCCGTAAACTTCTGGTTCGGGCCCTGGGCTTCGAGCGGTATATCCGGCTGGTGAGTCGCGTGTATTTGCGCATGGTGGGCGCCGGCTGGGGCAAGGAGAAATATCCGGAGCTGTTTTTTCTGGAAAAGCTCATCCAGCCTGGCTTCGTGTGCCTCGACATTGGCGCCAACCTGGGCTACTACTCCGTGGCGTTGTCGCGCCTGACCGGGCCCCAGGGCAAGGTGCTGGCCGTCGAGCCCATTCCGCTGTTTCAGGAAATCTGGCGCGACAATGTGCGCCTCAGCGGCCACGACAACGTGACGCTGCTGCCCTATGCCCTGGGCGGCGAAAACATGACCGTGCGCATGGGCACACCCGAGCGCAACGGCCTGCTGCACCACGGCATGACCAAAGTAGCGGCCAGCAACCCGGCCGAAACCTACGCCCGCACCTACGAAGTGCCCATGCGCATCCCCGACGAGCTGCTGGCCGATTTGCCCCGCCTCGATTTCGTGAAGTGCGACGTGGAAGGCTTCGAATCAGAGGTGTTTCGGAATATGCAGGCCACGCTGCGCCGCTTCCGGCCCCTGATTCAGACCGAGCTCAACGGCTTGGAAAACCGTCAGACTGTGGTCAATTTGCTGGCTCAGCTGGGCTATAAACCATTTGTGCTGTCCGAGCGTTTGGAGCTTGTACCTTGCCCGCCCGAGCAGCTCACCAGCCCGGTCACCGCCGATTTTTACTTTCAACCCACCAACCCCGCTGCTCCGCTAGCTTCCTGATGGTTAAGTTTCTGCTCATTTTCCTCATCATTTCCCTGGTTTTCCGGTTCGTGATGCCGGTTATTCTGCGGCTACTCGTGGGCCGGTTTGTGCAGAAACAGGCCCGGCGCTACGGCCAGCAGTTTGGCGGCGCTTCCCCCTTCGATGGAGCCTTTGGCGGCCGGCCCGCCGCGCCCAACCCACCACCCGCCGGCGGCAACGTCCGCGTCGACTTTGTGCCGCCCAAGCAGGCTCAGGGCCGGCCTCAGGACTTCAAGGGCGGCGAGTACGTTGACTTTGAAGAAGTGAAATAAGAATAACTCAAGCTCAAAAAAGGCCCGCGGTAGCATTACCGCGGGCCTTTTTCGTGAATAACGAGCCTCTAGAAGCCAATCCCAATCCGGATGCCCGACCCGGCTTTCTCCCGGGACTGTAATGAGGTAAAGAAGTCGACGCGCAGCACTTTGAAAATGTGCTCTACGCCCAGGCCTAGTTCGGCGTAACTCCCGACGGTGGGCGTGTAGAGGTAATTCATGGTAACCACTTCCTGCCACTTGAGCTGGCGGAAAGCCGGGAGCTTATTGAAGAAGAACCCGTTGAAGTGGTGACTGCCGCGGGCAATGACGTAGCGCTCGGCCGTGCTGTAGCGGTAGTAGTCGAGGAGCTGAAACTGCCGCTCGAAGTCGATGGCGAAAATAGTGCGGTTGCCGGCGAAGTGGCGGTAATCGACGAAAGTGAGGTCGGGGGAGCCGAGGTAGGCTCCGGCCGTGGCGCTCAGGCGGGTTTCCCCAAACAGGCCAAAGCCCAATTCTTTCTGGGCGCCCAGCTCCAGGCGGGTAAAGCGCACGTCGGCACCCAGCACGCCCCGGAAGGCCTGGCGCAGGCCCAATGACAGGCGCGGGTAGCGGGAGTTGTAGAGGTTGAACTTACCGTCGGGGCGGGTAACGTACTGCTGGCCGGGCTGCCAGGTCAGGCCCAAGTCCAGCGTCAGGGCCTGACTGCGGCCGAAGCCGGTGCCCTGGGGCAATTCTACCGCTTCGGGCCGGTTCGGGGTGAAAGCCCGGCCTGGCACGTCCCGAATCAGCTCCACGGTGGTGTTGTAGAGCTCCTGCCGGTCGGCGTAGCCCGCGGCCAGGTTCACGAAGAAGCCGTTAAACGCCTCGGTGCGGTAGTTTATCTCCAGCCCGTCGCGCTGGTAGTACTTGTTGTAGTTGCGGTTGGCCAGCAGCGTGTACGTCGTATTGAGCAGCGGGGCGTTAAAGGGCGTATGCGGCTGGTTGTTGTAGGGGTCGAAGTCGACAATAGTGCGGCCGACGGCAAAGCCCACGCGGCTGAACGACTCGGGCTTAAATGTATAGCTGCCACGCAGGCTGGGGCTGAGTTGCTTGCTCGAAAAGCCGTAGCGCAGTGTGGGTTCCAGCACGTAGTTGCGGCGGTCTTCGTAGCGCTGGGTGTAGGTGGCATTGAGGTTGATAACCAGGCCTTCCACCGTGTTGTAGACCATCTTATCCGTTGGCGACTCAATCGAAATAAAGCGCCGCTCGAAGGTATTGTTGTAGGTGTAGCCCCCGATAAGCAGACCCATAAAGCTGGGCTTATTCCGGATCCGGTCCATGGAATCCTGGTAGGGCTTCGACTTCTGGATGACTTCCACACTGTCTTTGACGTGGTAATCCTTGATTTCCTCCTCGCTGAGCGGAATGGGCCGGATAGAGTCCCAGTAAGCTTCGGTCCGCTCGTTGGCGCCTTTCTCAATCAGCATTACCTGGCCCTTGGCCATAGGTGCCAGCGCAATGCCGCCTTCCGGCAACGGAATTTCCTGCTGGGCCTTGGCTTTGGCGTCGCGGCGGATGGTACGGGTGAGGCCGCGTAGCTGGGGCCGTTCCTGCTTGGCTTCGGCTACCGTTTCGCGGTGGGCCGGCTCGGTGCTGGGCGCCGGCGTGGGCGCTACCACAGGCTTGTCGGGATATGTCGGCGTCACGCGGTAGTTGGAAAGGGACGCGTTGGTGCTGCCGTTGCCCTTGAAGCCCAGTCCGCCGGCGTTCAGGCTGACTTTCTGCGACTGAATAATCCAGGCCTGGGGGTGGCCGGGGGCCGGGGCGTACAGGATTTCAACCCGCAGCTTGTCCACATACTCGATGCCGGAATTGGAATCCAGGCTCAAATCGAGGCTGTGCAGGCGCCAGGTGCCATCTTCGGCAATGTAGATGAAGCCCGAAAACGCGGGGTCGATGCGGTGGCGGGGCGTGACGCGGATTTTATTGATGGTAATGCCATTCTGCACTGAGGTGCCTACCAGTTCGTAGCGGTAAAACTGCATGGCATTCTGGGCCACCGGCGAGACGAAGCCCCGCTCCGAAAAGCCCGACTGCAGCAGATTGTCGTAAAAGTTGAAGCTCTTGGAGGCCCGGTTGAAGCTGAATCCTTTGCTGCTGCCGCTCACCCGCGACGAAATCATGCGCTCCTGAATCTTGCCCGGCTGGCGGAAGGTCATATCCGACAATGACTCCGACAAGTACACCACGCCCGTCTTGATGTCGGGCCCAACTTTTACCAGGCCCATAATCTTGCCCGGCACCTCGGTAAGACGGATAATGGACTTGATATACATACGGGCCGTAAAGGCGGCCACTTCAGCCCGGTGATACTTACGCCAGTCAATGGCGTGCTGCACAATGGCATAAGCCGGGTCCCGGTCGGAGGCCCGGATGAGCACTTCGCCCAGATTATAGTTTTCCGGCGTCAGGGTTACGTTGAGCACCGTGGCTGTGTCGCCGCCCGCTACGGTCAGCTTTTCCACCCGCGGCTTGAAGCCCACGTACTGGTACACGATTTCGTAGAGCCCGGCTTCCAGGCGCAGCTGGTAACTGCCCTGCTCGTTGGAGGCCGTGCTGGAGGCTGAGCCGCGCACGGCCACGTTGGCAAAGGCCAGGGGCTCACCCTTAGGGTCGGTAATTTTGCCACGCACGATGCCCGCCTGCGCAGCCACCGTGCTCAATAGAGCAAGAAGAATAACTAAATAACGAGCCATAGAAAGTTGGTTTGCGGGAGGTGTGAAGGTAGATGAATTCCCACATGATAGGGTTGCATGGAAAGCACAGGCAATTCCTTTTCGACCAATTTTCGACCAATGGCGGCCAGCCCGAAGCAGGGCGTACAAACACAAAAAGGACGGCCATGGGCCGTCCTTTTTTCAGTATGCAAAACGTGTGCGTTACACAAACAGCTGAGTTCTGTTATCCACGAAATTGCGGGCAATGGCTTTTACCTTCACGTAGTCCAGGGGCTCGTCGAAAGCCTCCGAAGCAGCGGCAGCCGAAATGGCGCTGTCAGCCGTGATGGTACGGGTAGCCTGCACAACGTTTTCTTCACCAGGGAAAGTGATGCCGGTGGGTACGCCAGCTGGGGGCGGGTTGGTGCCAGGACCATACACATCCCGGGTTGAAGGCGTCGTGTCTGGCGAAGGGCCACCCTGGTCGTCGAGCGAAATCCAGCTCTTAGGGCCTTTTTTCAGGTCAGCATTGGGAGCCGTTGTAGCAGCACCTGCTCCGGTAACGCCAGCGGCCCGGCCGCGGCGGATGGTGCGAATGTGGGAGCTATGACGAGCTTCTACCGAGTGAATGTTCAGAGCCGTTTCCAGAATGTCCTTATTAGGCATTAGGAAAGGAGCACCGCCTTTATAGGCTCGCACCCCCGTGTCGACGAAGGACTGGGCTACGCCAAAGTACAAGTCGGTACCGGCGGGCGTGGGCAGCAGGGCCGCCGCAAACGGGCCAATTTTGGAACCTCTGCCACCGCTATAGTCGAAGGCGTCACGGCCGGGGTCGGGAATAGCAGCCGTACCTAGTGCTTCCCGCAGGACTCTGATGTGGCCGCCCTCATCGTTGCGAATCTTCTCGATAGCAGGGACGTCGGCGGCCGGAATCAGGCCAGTAGTTTTCAGGCCCGTGTCGTAGAAGTAGTACTCCAGGTACTCCAGCTGCAGGGCCAGGTTCAGTACATCATTTACCGATGGGCCAGCCGTTTGGCCATAGGCTTTGTTAAACAAAGCACCTATAAAGCCAGGAACAGCAGCGGCGGTGAGCTTTTTGCCCATGCCGGTAAGGTGCTTGAACACCCGACGGCGCGAGTCAAAACGGTCGTAGACTTCCGGGTCTACTTTTTCAATTTCCGTAATTATTTGGAACAGATCCATAATTGAAAGGCTGATTTTTAAGCGGGGAAATGACTACGAACTACACCAGGCCGCTCACATTGAGCTTGGAACCCGCCTGCAAAAACTGGTTGGCCGTGGTTACCACTTCCGAAGGCTTCTTGGACTTTTCCGTGCCACGGCCCGTACCTACACCCGGAGCCGAGTTGGCCGTAGGCGTAAACAGTTCAACCACGTCGCTATCGACGAAGCTGTTGTAGTTCATCAAATCCCGAATGAGGGCAGCGTGACGGGCTTCTACCGACACAATTTTACCGGCCAAAGCCAGGTAAACGGGGTTAGTAATGAAGCGGCCGGCACCGTTGTAAGCGGCCACACCGAGGTCCTCGAAAGCCATAGCCGCGTCGAGTACACCCAGCTTGGCACTGGCGTTGGCGCGCTTGCCTACGTTGAAGTCAATGGCCGAAAAGTCCGGAGTCAGATCCTTGATGATGCTGTTGGCCGGAATCGTGTTCTTGAAAAAGTCACGGTGAGCTTTTTCGTGCAAGGCCAGGTCGTTCAGGATCTGGCGCTCAGCGCTGTTAGCGCCCAGGCCGGCAAAGTAGGTACCGGCGGCGCCGGTGATGACCTGGTTGTAGAAGGCAGCTTCGAGCTGCTCTAGGGCGTAGGCGTAGTTGAGAACCCCAATGTCGCTGGTGCCCACGTTAACATCGCCAGCATTGGCGTCAACGTTGTCGTCATCGTCATCGCAGCCCGTGAGGAGTAAGCCAGTCAGGGCAAGACCGGCGCCCGTGTAACGCAGGAAGTCGCGACGGGGGAGGGCACTTTGTAAGCCGGAGGGCGAGTGGTCTTCTGTCGGAACAGAATGGATTTGTTTAGTCATAGCTATTTAGGAATTAGGCGTGAGTGACTGCTTGGGTACTACGCCTTTCCTAAAGCCGGTCGGCCATTTTTGGCAATAAAATCAGTATTTGTTACACTAAAATACGTATGGCTCCCTCTTGCTTTGCGTTAAGTTCTTAAATGTATTTACGGGTTTATACCAAATCCAGAACCCGCATAAACTACGTACTCAGTAAGCCGTTGAGCTTAGGCAATACCTTCCTCGGTAGGCGCTACCGGCGCGGCTACTACTGGCCGGCGGCTGGTGTACCAGGTATTGAGTACCACCCCGACCAGCACCAGGGCCATGCCCAAGTAAGCAGCCACCGGAAAAGCTTCGTTGAAGAACAGCAGGCCCAGCCCCACCGCGTACAGGATGCCGAGGTAGTTTAGGTTGGCCACGCTCGACAGCCGTTCGGCTTGGTAGGCCTTGGTCAGGCAGAGCTGGGCGCCCTGGGCCAACAGGCCAGTGAGCAGCAGCCAGAGCCAGTCCCAGTTCTGGGGCGGCACCCAGTCGAAGAGGCAGTACACGGCCGCCACGGGCAGAGCTACCATCGGCAGGTAGAACACTACCACCATCGGGTTTTCCTTGCCTTTAAGCTTGCGAATAGAGTTGTAGGAAAACCCGGCAAACAGCGCCGAGGCCACTCCCAGCGCCAGGTAGAGCGGGTCGACGCGGGTATCGACACCTTCTACCACCAGCACGCCTACGAAGGACAGCAGAAAGAAGACCCACTGCCAGGGCCGCACGTTTTCCCGAACAATGAAAATGCCCAGCACGGCCGTGAAAATCGGGGCCAGATACTGAATGGTAACGGCCGTGGCCAGCGGCATTTTCTGCAGGGTGAAGAAGTACAGAATCAGCGACAACACACCCGTGACGCCCCGCGAAATCAGGTAGAAGTGGTTGGAACCCCAGGGCCGGATGCGCAGGGCCCGCAACAGCAGGTAGCTGGCTACTAAAGATACAATTGAGCGGAACAGGATGATTTCGAGGGGCGGCAGGTGGCTCAGCAGCTTCACACACACGTTCATCAGGGCAAAGAGCAGCGTAGAAAGCAACATGTAGCGGGCACCGGAAGTCAAGGGCATAGGTGGGAGTAAGCGGGTGGCAGTAGAGCGGAAGAAAGGCAACCAGTAACACGAATCAGGGGCAGTTGGCTTAGCCAGCCGGCGCGGCCGACAGCTGCCGGTAGCGGGCCACCAGCACCAGGGCCGAAGCGACGATAAAGGCACCCAGGGCAGCGTAGCCCCACACCACGTTGGAGCCGCGGGCAAAGAAGGGCAGGGTAAAGAGCAGAATGAAAACAGTACGCAGCAGCACGTTGGCCACGTTGAAAATGCTGTTGACCCGCCCGCTGACTTCGTTGGGCACGTGGGCAAACAGGTAGCTGACCCGCAGAATGCGCGTGCCGGCGTTGGTAATGCCCAGCACCAGGGAAAACGCCAGAAACAAACTTACCGAGCGGGTAGCGGCGGCCGCCCCGAAACCCATACCGGCCAGCAGCATCAGCAGGATGATGGACCGAACCGGGGGCTGGTGTTGAAACAGGCGATGCACAAATACGCCCGCACTCAGGGCGCCCAGGGCGTAGGCTACCTCGGCGGCTCCGAAAGCCCCGGCCCCGGCCCGCAGGTGGTTGTGAATGTACATCGGCATCAGGGCATTGAGCTCCACGAGTAGGCCCACAAAGACCGAAAAGGAAAACAAGCCGAAAATCCAGATGGTGCGGTGCTCCTGCAGGTAGGTCACGCCCGTGCGCAGCCGTTTCCAGAGCGTGCCCAGCTCCACCTGCGTCAGCTGTACCGGCTGGTGGCGGATGCTGGCAATCAGGGCCACGGCTACCACGTACGTCAGCCCGTCGAGCAGGAAAATCTGGTGCAGAGGCCAGGCCTTTACAGCAAACGGCAAGGTGACCGACGCGCCCAGCAATTGATAGGTACCACCCAGCGGCAGGCCCTCGATGAGCAGCGCCGCCAGGGCCCCGCTCACCACCGAAGTAGCCTGCCCCACGATTTCGATAGTGGACGTGATGCGCCCGTAGTCCTCCGGCCGGCTGATTTCCTGGGCAAAGGCGTAGAGGTTGGGATAGTGAATGCCGTAGCCGAAGACGGTGGTGGTGAAAGCCAGCAGAATACCCGGTAGCGGCACTGAGCCCGTACCAAAGCCGTAGGCCGCTACGCTCAGCAAGAGCAGGCCTTCCACGATATTGGTCACCAGAAACACCCGCTTCCGGTCGAATCGGTCGACCAGGGCGCCGGCGTACATGCCCCAGAACAGAGAGGCAAACGTGACCAGGGCGTAGACCAGGTTGAAGGTGGTAGAGGCACCCTGCCGGGCAAAGTACCAGGGCACGGCCAGCATGGAAATGCCTTGGGCAAAGCCGGAAATGGCATTGGCCGTAAACAAAAAGCGCAGGGCCCGACGGTTTTCTCTCACGCGGCAAAGTTCTGGAAACGGTAGCTTGCAGCCGAACGACAAACCGCCCGCATGCGTTGTTACAAACCCGGCCGTCAGTAACCCCGCCGCTCAGCTTATGTACTCATCCGAACCCCCCAAGAAGAAGTTTTACACGCCCGGCGAGGCCCTGCCCAAAATTGCGGCTTACTGCGCCTACCAGGAGCGGACCACCAAGGAAGTGGAAGCCAAGCTGCGCGAATATGGCCTCAACGAAGACGAGGCCGGCGAAATCATCATCCGCCTGAGCCGGGAAAAGCTGCTCGACGAGGAGCGTTTCGCCAAGTCCTTCGTGCGCGGCAAGGTCGGCATCAAGAAGTGGGGCCGCCGCCGCATCACCCAGGAGCTCAAGCAGAAGGGCCTGTCGGACTACTGCATCAAAATCGGGATGAAGGAAATTGACGGCGACCAGTACTACCAGAACCTCGTGGACACGCTGGAAAAGCGCAACCGCGTAGAAAAGGAAGGCAACCAGCGCCTGCGCCGCCAGAAGCTCACGATGTTTATGACCGTGAAAGGCTACGAAAATGACCTGATTAAAATGGCCCTAGATGACCTGGGCAAAGAGCCGGAGCAGGACGAGGAGTAGAGCTTATATCCATCAGTCAACAATCCGTACCTGGTACCGGGCACCCTCGTCGTTGCAGACGCAGGCTCCGTCCAGCACCACCATGTTGGGGTTGTGTAAATGCTGCACCGGGTCCCGGACCAGGGGAATTTCCGCGTGGCAATTGCCGCACTTGGGGCCAGCCGTAGGCGTGAAGTGTCCGCCGCAGGGGCAGGCTGGCAAGGTGGCCGCAATCTGGGCGAGCAGTGCGGGAGTGGCCTCGTAGTACACCAAGTCGTGGTCGGACTGCCGGTGGAAAACGTTGGAGCAAGCCGAGCAAAAGAAGTGCGGAAAAGCCTCGCTCATACCACTGGAGCGCCAGCCGATATTCTGGTGCTGGCAGTTGGGGCACACCAAGTGCCCGACCCACTGCAAGCTCCGCTCATACTCTACGATTTCCATAGCAGTATCTGGTTAGCGCCGCTGCGGCATTTGTGGCGGGGCCGTTTGCTGGGTTAGAATCACGCGGCGGCCGGTCATGGTTTCGAGCATGGGGCGCAGAATCTGCTCGGCATTCTGGGTGGTCTGGGCCAGGATGCCCGACTGCAAAGCGGCGCGCTGCACATTCTTCTCAGCGTACTTATAGCCTTCATCCACCAGCTCGGCATCGTTGAAAAACGAGTTCTGGGTGCTGTATACCCGGCTCTGGCTATGGTCGACCTGCCAGGTGCAGAGCTCGGCAGCCGGCAACGCCACCCGCACCACCGAGTCGCCTTCAAACACCACGTCCTGGGGCTTGACCTTGCGCAAGTCGAGGCAGCCGATGGCGTTGCCGGCCACAATCAGGGCCACTTTCGAGTCGGGCAAAAACCGGTAGGTGCTCTTGCGGTACTCCACCACGTCCTTAAACTGGTAGCGCACCAATTCCAGGCGGCCCAGGGCTTCAATCTTGGTCAGGACTGTGTTGTGGGTTACGGTCACGCGGGGCTCGGGCGTGAGCGGATTGCCGAAATCAAACAGTGTGGGCTGGACTTTCTTCCACAGAAACCAGCCTAGCGCCACCAGAAACAGCAGGGGCAACAGGCGGCGGAGCAAACGAAACAGGGGCGGCATAGGCAGAGGCGGCGGAGCGGGTTGTTGAAAAGCAGTACGGTTCAGGTTACCGTTTGGCTGCCCAATATTAGCTTACCGGCGGCCACCACGAGCTGCGCTGCCCAAACCGCTGCCGAAAACCCTGCCAGCCCTGCAGTCCGCCGGTGTGCACGGCCACTACCGTGCTGCCCACCGGAAAGCAGCTCTGCTGAATCTGGTCCAGGAGGGCATAGAGCAGCTTGCCGGTGTAAATCGGGTCGAGCAGCACGCCGTGCCGGACCTGGAAATTGTGGATGAAGGTGAGCAGCTCGGCCGAGAAATGGGCGTAGCCGCCGAAGTGGTAATCCGTTAGCAGTTGATAATTGTCGTACGTCACGCCCGCCGCGGCCTGAGTCAGCGCGTTGATGTCGGCTTGCAAAAAGCCCCCGTTTTTTAGCGCCGCTACCCCAAGAGCCGCCCGCTGCCCGGCCAGCCCGGTAAGCAAGCCGGCCAGCGTGCCACCCGTCCCGCAGGCCACCCCGATATAGTCGAAGCTGGTTTGGGCGGTCAGCTCGGTAATCAGCTCGGCGCAGCCCGGCAGGGCCAGGGCGTTGGTTCCGCCCTCAGGCAGCACGTAGGCCGGGCCGGTTTGGGCGAGCAGCCCGGCCAGCACCGCCGGCTCGTGCTTGCGGCGGTAGGTTTCCCGGTCGAGGTAGCGCAGCTGCATTCCATCAGCGGTGGCCCGCGCCAGGGTAGGATTGAGCGGCAAGATTTCCTCCCCCCGAATCAGGCCGATGGTGCGGAAGCCCTGTAGGCGGCCGGCGGCGGCTACGGCGGCAATGTGGTTGGAAAAGGCCCCGCCGAACGTCAGCAGCGTGTCGTGGCCTTGCGTACGGGCGGTCTGCAGGTTGTACTTGAGCTTGCGCCACTTGTTGCCGGGTAGCTCCGGGTGGGCCAAATCGTCACGCAGGAGTAACAACCGCACCCCGCACTGTACCGCAATAGGCTCGTGGAGTTCCTGGATGAGCATAGCTGATTAATGTGCGAATGTGTTGAAATGCGCTGAGTGTTCTAAAGTAAAAGCCCTTACTACTGCTTGTAGTAAGGGCTTTCTGGTAAAAGAGCGAGACTACCTTCGCAGAGGACGGATGGCTTCGCGTTGCTCGCAAGGACGGAGGAAACTCTTACATAGCCAGGCGTACATCCCCGGCTGGCTCGGTGGGCTTGCGCTTGAAGGCGTAGAAGATGGTGCCTAATAGAGCCAGAATCAGCAGGACAGAGGAAACCATCGAGATGGTGTTGCCCACGGCGTATTCCTTGGGCTCAAACTTGAATTCGATGGTGTGAGTACCGGCCGGCACGGGTAGGGCGCGCAGCACGTAGTTGACGCGCTGATGGGGCACCAGCTTACCATCGAGGTAGGCATTCCAGCCGTCCTGGTAGTAGATTTCGGAGAAGACTACGAAGCCATCCTGCACGGCGGTAGCGCGGTACTTAAGCTCGTCGGGCGAGTAGTTGGTCAGGGCAATGGTGGAGCCGGCGGCGTTGTAGCTGGTCTTGGTCAGCGGAAACTTCGAGGCGTCGATGACGGCTGTGGTAGCCACGTTCAAGTTGGTCAGGGCCGCAATTTCCTGGTCGGGGTTCTGCACCTTCTGCAACTCGCTCACAAACCAGGCATTGCCCAGGGCACCGGGGTTGCGCCGCACCGGCTGCTTGGGGTCACCGGTGATGATGTAGCGGGTGTTGAGCATGGCCAGCACCTGCAGGTTGTTGGCCGAAATCTGGCGCTCAATCAAATCCTGGTAGCGGCGCAGCTTGGCCCCGTGGTAGCCGCCCACGCTCTTATGGAAGTACGACGTGTTGGCTTCGTTGAAGGGGTTCTGCATGTTGAGCACCCGGTAGCTCAAGTCCTTGTCCTGCAGAATCATCTCATCGGCGGGCGTGGGCACAAACTGCTGGGCAATGGTTTCGCGCTGGAAGTTCGAGTCGTTGAGGTAGCGCTTATCCACGCCCCACAGGTCCACCAGCGTAAGGGCACCCACCAGCAGGCCGGCCGTCGTTACGGAGAGCTTGCGCTGCAGGTAGAAATAGAGCACGCCGCCGGTCAGCACGATAAAGATGATGGAACGGAAGACGTCGGTACGCATCAGGCTGGCGCGGTCCTCCCGCAGGGCATCGAGCGGAAACTGCTGCTGTTGCAACTGGGCATCAATAGGGGCCGCAAAGTCGGCGCCGAGGCCGGCCAGGAAGGCCAGCACGCAGATACCAGCCGTGATGCCCACGGCGTAGAGCAGCTTACGCTTCAGGTCCGCCGATTCGGGCGAGTCCAGGGGCTGGCCGCTCAGGGCCGCCAGGCTGGGGTGAGTGCTGCCCCCGGCCAGGGGCGCTAGGGCCGGCTGGGCGCGCAGCACCCGGGCCAAAGCCAAGATGGCCAGCAGCGGCATGGCCAGTTGGGCAATAACCAGGGCCATGCTCACCGAGCGGAACTTGTTGTAGCCGGGGAAGTAGTCGAACATGAGGTAGTTGAACGTCTCAAAGTTCTTACCCCAGGCCAGCACAATCGACAGAATGGTGCCTACCAGCAGCCAGGTGCGGGTGCGGCGGTCGGCTACGAACAAGCCCAGCACGAACAGGAAGCACACCACCGCGCCGATATACACCGGGCCGCTGGTAATGGGCTGGTCGCCCCAGTACAGGGGCAACTGCTGCAGGTAGTCGCGCAGCTGCAGGGGCGGCACACCCAGGCCGGCCAGGGCCTTGCCGGTAGCCGAGTTTTCGCTCAGCGAACCGCCACTGGCTCCGCCGTAGTAATTGGGGATAAGCAGGGTAATGGTTTCGCCCACGCCGTAGCTCCAGCCGAAGGCATAGTCCCGGTCGAGGCCGTTGCCGGCCGCGCCATCTTCCGCTGCTGCCGGAGCGCCGGGAGCCGTGGGAGCAGGCGTGGTCAGCTCCGACTTGCCCCGAATCGAGTACTTGCCGTACTCGGCCGTGACGTAAAGGCGGCCGAAGCTCACGCCAACGGCCAATACGGCGGCGGCGGCCAGCAGGGCGGTGCGGCCTAGAAAGTCGGACAGGCGCTTCTCACGCAGGGCCGCCACCAGCTCCACGATGCCGAACACCAGCACCAGCAAGAGCAGGTAATAAGTTATCTGCAAGTGGTTGGAGCGCACATTCATCGTCAGGCCCAGGGCAAACAAAGCCGCGCCCAGCCAGCGGTTGCGCCGGAACGTGACCAGCAAACCGCCCAGTACCAGCGGCGCGTAGGCCAGGGCCAGCGACTTGGTATTGTGGCCGGCGGCCAGAATAATGAGGTTGTAGCTGGTAAAGCCCAGGGCAATGGCGCCCACGGCGGCCAGCAACGGCCGAACGCCCAACGCTACAAACAGCACGTAGCCGCAGACCAGGGCCAAAAACAGGTTGGCCACTACCGCCGGCAGGTGCAGCGTGAAGATGTTGTGCAGGTAGATGGACAGGTCGCCGGGGAAGCGGGTGCTGATGAGGTAGGTCGGCATCCCCGAGAACATGGAGTTGGTCCAGAGGGCTTCCTTGCCGGTGGCTTCGCGGTAAAGCTGGGCCTCGTGGGCCCCGCCGTTGAACTGCACCACGTCGTGCTGGGCCAGGGTTTTGCCGTCGAACAGGATGGGCGAGAAGTACACCGCTGCCAGCACCAGGAAGAACACCACGGCCAGCAAATGGGGTAGCAGCCGGCGCCACAGCGGCACGGCCGGAGAAGAAACAGTAGTCATCAGACGAGAAAAGAGTCGGAAAATGGCTCACCTGCCGCCTTGGGCAGTCAGGCAGCCCGAAGGTAGCCCGTTTATTTTATTTGCGGAACGCCCGGCGGGCATATTCGTGGCTGAGAACTGAGCCGTACCGGCGGGCCGCAAGGGTCGCGGGAAGCCTAGCAGAACCAGCGGCAGCGGGCCAGGTTGATTTCTGAAGGATAGTAAATTTCCGAGGTGGGTGGTTAAGGGTAGGTGGCGGGGAGATGGCGGGGAGGTCCAGGGTAGCCGGTCGGTTTGGCCGGTTTTGCTGGCGCAGAAAATTGCACGAAACGCAGACGAGCGTTTATCAACTCTTGGCCGGGGCCGGGTTCCCCTTCAGACTGCGCTTGGTGTTATAGAGCACCACCGAGAGCAGAATCACGCCGTAGGCTACGCCCTGCTTGAGCGTGGCTTGCTCCCCGAAGTAGAGGAAGGCCAGGGCAAAGCTGACCAGCGGGTTCAGGTACATCAGGATGCCGACCGTGCCGGAGGGTAGCACGTTGAGGGCAAACAGGTTGAGAAACAGCGGAATGACGGTGAAGCCGACGCTGAGCACGGTGGCCATCAGTAGCAGGTAGGAATCCTGAATGCCGGCGGCGGGGTCGGCGCCCAGCAGGCGGGCGGCGGGCAGAATCACCAGGGCCGCCAGCAGCAGCTGCACCGTGAGCAGTACCAACCGGTCGTAGCCCTGGAGCTTGCGCTGGGTGATGAGGTAAGCGGCGTAGGTAAAGGCCACTATCAGGCTCAGCAGCACGTTTTGCCAGGCTCCGGCCCCCAGCAGGGCGCAGCTCACCGCACTCAGGCTGATGGCCAGCCACTGGTTGAAACGCAGCTTTTCGCCCAGCACCACGAAGCCGAGCAGGGCCGTCAGAATCGGGCAGATGAGGTAGGCAAACGAGCCGGCCTGCACGCTCACCTTATTCACGACGTAGATAAACAGCAGCCAGTTGCTGGTCAGCAATACCCCACCGGCCAAGGTGCTGAAAGCCACCTGCCGCCGCTCAGCCGTGTCGGCCTGCCGCCACTGCCGGGCCGTGGCCCGCACCGTGGCGCGGCGGGCCGTGAGGTTGATGAGCAACAGCAGGGCCAGGCTCAGCAGCACCCGAAAAAACAGAATCTGCCCGCTGGAGTAGCCGGCCATCAGGCGCAGTGGAATCGGGAAAAAGCCCCAGATCAGAAAAGCGGCCAGGGCGGCCAGGTGGTGGCGGGAGAGTTTCAAGGGAAATCAGGAAGAAAAGACCCCAAAGGTACGGACTTCGCCGCCGGGGCCCTATGGAGGTGGCAGAAGTTGTGGCGGCAGCCCTCGCCCTGGCCCCGCAACCCACCGCCCGAAACCCTGCTACCTTTGCCCCGGTTTTCCTTCTGCCATGCTGCTTTTCTCCGACCTTCCGGCCCTGACTCACGGTTCCATCTTGCAGGAGCCCGCCACCCCAACCCCTATTCAGCACCTGCTGCTCGACAGCCGCCGGGTGGGCCAGCCCGCCGGCTCGTTGTTCTTTGCCATCCGCGGGGCCCAGCACGACGGCCACCGCTACCTGCCCGACCTCTACCAGCAGGGCGTGCGCCTGTTCGTGGTCGACCAGCCCGAACTGATTCCCGGCGGCGCGGCGGCGTTTCCGGAGGCCGGCTTTCTGGTCGTGCCCGCTGCACTGGGGGCCCTGCAAACTATTGCGGCCCACCACCGGCAGCAGTTCCGCATACCGGTGTTTGGCATTACGGGCTCCAATGGCAAAACCATCGTCAAGGAGTGGCTGGCCCAGTTGCTGAGCCCGGATGAGCTGCTTTGCAAGAGTCCGCGCAGTTACAATTCCCAGGTGGGCGTACCCTTGAGCGTGTGGGAGCTCAACGCCACCCATACCCTGGGTATTTTCGAGGCGGGTATTTCCGAAACCGGCGAAATGACCCGCCTGGCTCGCGTCATTCAGCCCACGCTGGGTATCTTCACCAACCTGGGCACGGCCCACGACGCGGGCTTTGCCTCGGCGGCCGAAAAGGTAGCCGAGAAGATGCAGCTCTTCGATAAGGTCGATACACTATTCTACTGCCGCGACCATGAGGCCATTCACGCCGCGGCCCAGGCCCAGCTAGGCACGGGGCGCACCTTCACCTGGAGCCGGCACCACAGTTACGATACCCACGTGGCCGTGCAGGTGCTCGAAGCCTCGGCCCAGCGCACGGTAGTCCGCCTGACGCTGGAGCGGCCCGTGTTGCAGGAGCATACGTTCACGCTGCCCTTTGCCGATGAGCCCTCGGTTGAAAATGCCCTGCACGGCCTGACAGTGCTGCTGTGGCGGCAGGTGCCCGCGCCCGAAATCCAGCGCCGCCTCGACCGGCTGCAGCCCGTAGCCATGCGCCTGGAAATGAAGCAGGCCCTGAACGACTGCTACGTGCTGGACGATACCTACAACAACGACCTGGCGGGCCTGCGCCTCGCCCTCGACGCCCTGGCCCGCCAGCCCCGCCGCGGCCGCCGCACCCTGATTTTGTCCGACGTACTCGAATCGGGTTTGCCCGCCGCTGAGCTCTACGCCCACGTGGCGGCCCTGCTGCCGACCCACGGCGTGGAGCGGCTGGTAGGGATTGGGGCGGAAATCAGCGCCCACCAGCAGGCGTTTGGGGAAATGCAGCAGGTGTTCTTCCCGACGACGGAAGCCTTCCTCGAAGCGTTTCAACCCGAGCAGTTTCACCAGGAAACGATACTAGTAAAAGGAGCCCGGCGCTTCGAGTTTGAGCGGATAGTGGCCGCCTTCCAGCAGAAGATTCACGGCACGGTGCTCGAGGTCAACCTCGACGCGCTGGTCCACAACCTGAACTTCTACCGGGCCCGCCTGCAGCCCGGCACCCGGCTCATGGTCATGGTCAAGGCGTTTGCTTACGGCAGCGGTAGTTACGAAGTGGCTAACCTGCTGCAGTTTCACCGCGCCGACTACCTGGCGGTGGCTTATGCCGACGAGGGCGTGGAGCTGCGCCAGCACGGCATCAGCCTGCCCATTATGGTGATGAACCCCTCGCCGGACTCGTTTCAGAAGCTGCGGCAGTACCACCTGGAGCCGGAAATCTACTCGTTTGAGCGGCTGCAGGAGTACCTGCGGGCCGCCCAGGAGCAGGCCATGCCCGCCATTCACCTCAAGCTCGATACCGGCATGCGCCGCCTGGGCTTTGCCGAGGAAGACCTGCCCGAGCTCTGCGCCATGCTGCGGGAGCACGCCGCCCACCTGCGCGTGGCCAGCGCCCTGACCCACCTGGCCGGCGCCGACGAGGAGCAGCACAACGACTTTTCGCGCCAGCAGCTGGCCGCCTTCCAGCGCATGGCCCCGCAAGTCGAAACGGCGCTGGGGTACTCCATTATCAAGCACGCCCTGAACTCGGCCGGCATCGTGCGCTTCCCCGACGCCCACTACGATATGGTCCGCCTGGGCATCGGCCTCTACGGCGTGGAAGCCAGCGGGCAGCAGCCCGACGCTCTACGGCCCGTGAGCAGCCTGCGCACTACTATTTCCCAGATCAAGACCCTGGCTCCGGGTCAAACGGTAGGCTACGGCCGCCGCGGAGAGGCCGTAAGCCACGAGCGGCGCATTGCTACTCTGGCCATTGGCTACGCCGATGGCTACGACCGGCGCTTCGGTAACGGGGTCGGGGAGGTAGTCATTCGGGGGCAGCGGGCTCCGCTGGTAGGCAACGTGTGCATGGACATGTGCATGGCCGACGTAACCCACATTGCCGGGGCCCAGGCTGGCGACTCAGCCGTGGTGTTTGGCGAAGAAATGCCTCTGCGGGAGGCTGCAGGCCGCATCGGCACCATTCCGTACGAACTGCTGACCAACGTGAGTGAGCGGGTAAAGCGGGTGTTTTTCGCCGAGTAGAAGGGCCGGGCCGGAGGAAGAAACTCAACCTGCGCCGTAGATCTGCGTAAGCGTCCCCACTTCCTATTCTACTCGTTCCTTTCTCCACAACCACATGAAAAAGCACCTTCTCTCTGTTGTAGCCCTGATTGCTTTGCTGACGGCCTGCGACAACCTGAAAAACCCCGAAACCAAAGACCAGCCTCAAGAAGCTACCCAAGACACGGCCGTTGTGTACCGCGACGGTCAAACCGCCGGTGATGCCGTAGAAGGTGCTGCCGCCGGCGCTACCGATGCCGTGGGCAGCGGCTGGGATATGGCCAAAGCCAAGCTGGCCGACGTGAAATATCCCGAAGTAAACCTACCCGACGTAACGGTACGCGGCAACGACGAGTACAGCGTTTACGGCGTAGAAGAAACCGTGCTCTTCGATACGGACAAAGCTGAAATCAAGGCTGGGGCCAGCAAGGCTCTGGAGCAAATTTCGGCCTCCATTGGGCAGCGCTACGCCACTGGCCCCGTCTACATCATGGGCTTCGCCGACTCGCGCGGCGACAAAAATTACAACCGGGAGCTGAGCGAGAAGCGCGCCAACGCCGTGAAAACCTGGCTGAACCAGAACGGTAAAATTGACGCTTCCCGCGTGAGCATCGAGCCTATGGGCGAGAGCCAGCCGGTAGCTTCCAACGCCACGGCTGAAGGACGCCAGCAAAATCGCCGCGTCGAAATTGCCGTCCGCACAAAATAACTTTTAATGCGCTGAATGTGGGAAACGTGCTGATGTGCTACTAAGTAAATCAGCTTTCAGCCACGTTTTCAATACGAGCAAACAAATAAAAAGAGGCTGCTTCCTGACGGAAGCAGCCTCTTTTTGCTGGCTGGGGAGTGAAGGCCTAGACGATGATTAGCGCATCAGCACATTTCCCACATTCAGCGCATTAAAAGTTAGTCTTTGATCATGTCGACCTCAGCCTTGATCATGGCGTTGTAGCGCATGCCATTATTGGCCAGGGTAATCAGGCTCCAGCCTTTGCCGATGGAGTAGGTCCAGGTGCGGCTTTCCTTGAATTCGAAGGTAGGACGCATGATCTGGCCGTAAGGCGTGTAGGAGTCCATGAAGTTGGTGGTGTAGAACTTGTCACCGCTCACAATCCACTCCATGGCTACGAAGAAGCCTTCCTCAGGGGCCGGAATGTTGTACGAGTTCAGGTCGATGGTATACCACTCGCCGCCTTTAGGAGCCGAAACCACGACGTTGTCGGTCAGGATGTCGGTGTTGGGCGAGTTGTAGTTGCCGTCGGCCTTGTAAAGGCGCACGCGGAACGGTTCGCGGGGGAAGCCGTTTTCGCCGATGTAAAACGAAACCGAGCGCACGTTGCCGAGCTTTTTACCCTTTTCGTTTTTCACGAAGAAGGCGTACTGCTGGCCGGGCAAGCCCTGAATCATTCCCTCGCCGGGCGTGCTACCCTTCGAGCCCAGAGACAGGTCTTTCACCTTGCCGCCCTTTACGGTAACTCCCTGGATTTCGATTACGCGCTTGGGAACCTCGATGATAAGATCCTGTAGGCTAGCGCCTTTCTTCACCAGGATGGCTTTGCGGAAGTAACCCAGCGCCAGCACGACCAGGGAGTCCTGGGCGTTCTTCTCCGGCATGGCCATCTGGAAGAAGCCATACTCGTTGGTTAAAGCGCCGCTTTGTTCCTCCTTAAGCCCAATAGAGGCAAAAGGAATCGGCTCTTTAGTCTTTTGGTCTACAATGCGCCCCGAGATTTTGTTGTCTTGGGCGAAGCCTAGTGCTGGAAACAGCAGAACGAAGGCGAAAAGAGTAAGTAAGCGTTGGAGCATAGGTAGGCAGATTCTTAATTATATGTCAAAACTACAATGAAAAGGGCGAAGAAACGCAATACCTCCCTGAATATTTATAAATATGCAATTGCATTTCGGAATAATTCTAAATCAGAGACTTAAGGCTTTTATCGGAACTCGACTATACCGATTTCTGAGTTTTGGCTGAAACCTAAATGGGTAGTACCTTTGTTTGAACAGAATCTAAATAACACCCACCGCCCGTGTCCAGCCGTTCCGCCCAAGCCAAGACCCCTACGCCCCGCAGCGTAAAAGACCTGCGTCTGGGCGAAAGCGGCACGATCTGCTGCCTCGAGGACCCCGAAATGGCCCTCAAGCTGCTGGAAATGGGCTGTATTCCCGGCACCCAGGTTCGACTGAACAGCCGGGCTCCGTTGGGCTGCCCCATCACGCTGGTCGTGGGCGACGAGGACTATACGCTCTCGTTGCGGGTCAGTGAGGCGGCCACGATTCTCCTGAAAGACTAGCCGCTGCCGTATGGCCCGCGCCACTCTCATATCCGACCCCACCGGGGCCGCCGCCTCGGCGCTGACGCTGGAAGCCCTGCGCGACGTACCACCGCGCAGTCACCGCGAGCTGACGCGCATTGCCCTGATTGGTAATCCCAACTCGGGCAAGTCGTCGTTATTTAACCAGCTCACGGGCCTCAACCAGAAAGTCGGCAACTTCCCTGGCGTGACGGTAGACCGCAAGACCGGTATCAGTCAGCTCACGCCCCAGCACCGGGCCGAAATCATTGACCTGCCCGGTACCTACTCGCTGTACCCAAAGAGCCTCGATGAAAAGGTAATCACCGACCTGCTCTACGATAAGGGGTCGGACCAGTACCCGGACTTCGTGGTCATTACCGTTGATGCCTCCAATCTGCGGCGCAACCTGCTGCTGTTCACCCAGCTCGCCGACCTGGGCTTGCCCGCGGTGCTGGCTTTGAACATGATGGACGTAGCCGAGCAGCACGGCGTCCAGATTGATATTATGGCCCTGCAGCAGGAGCTGGGCGTGCCCATCATCCCGATGAATGCCCGCAAGGGCGTGGGCATAGCGGCCCTCAAGATTGTGATGTCGCGGCAGTTGGGTGCCCCCACGGTGAGTTTTTTCGAGCCCAGTGAGGATTTGCTGCCCATGATCCGGCAGATTCGCTACTACTTCAACCTGCACAACGATTACCTGGCCCTGCATTATGCCCACCAGTTTCGGCAGATCAGCTTTCTGACGGCCGATGAGAAGGCCTACATTGCCGAGCTGGTCGAGAAATACGATTTCAAGCCCACGCCCCGGCAGGCCCAGGAAACCATTGACCGGTACGCCCGCATCAATGACATTCTGCTGAACACCGTGACGGTGGTGCGGACCGAGAAAAACGAGCCTTACAGCAACAAGCTCGACAAAATCCTGACCCACAAAGTCTGGGGTTACCTGATTTTCTTCGGCATTCTGTTTTTGATGTTCCAGGCCGTCTTTGCCTGGGCCAGCTACCCGATGGAGCTCATCGACGAGGGCGTGACGTGGATAAACCAGCTGGTACAAACCAATTTCGACGGGCCGCTGGTAAACCTGCTCACCGAAGGCGTACTGGCTGGCCTAGGCGGCGTGCTCATCTTCATTCCGCAGATTGCCCTGCTCTTCGCCTTTATTGCGGTGCTGGAGGAAACCGGCTACATGGCCCGAGTAACCTTCATGATGGACCGGATCATGCGCAAGTTTGGTCTGAACGGTAAAAGCATTGTGCCCCTGATTTCGGGAGTGGCCTGCGCCGTACCAGCCATTATGAGTGCCCGTACCATCGAAAACTGGAAGGACCGGATTATTACCATCTTCGTGACGCCGCTGATGAGCTGCTCAGCCCGGATTCCGGTGTATACTGTGCTGATTGCGTTGGTGGTACCTCCCCAGAAAGTGCTGGGCATCTTCAATCTGCAGGGCATTGCCCTGATGGGGTTATACCTGCTGGGCTTCTTCGCGGCTATTTTCTCGGCCTGGCTGTTAAAGCTGATTCTGCGCACCCAGAACAAGAGCTACTTCATTATGGAGTTTCCGGTGTACCGCTGGCCGCGCTGGAAAAACGTGGGTATTACCATCGTGGAGAAGGTCAAGACCTTCGTATTCCAGGCCGGTAAGGTTATCGTGGCCATTTCCGTGATTCTGTGGGTGCTGGCTTCGTATGGGCCGGGCAATGCCCTAGAGCAGGCCGAAACCCGGGTACGGGCCACAGCCGCTCAGCAGCGGCTCTCGGCCGAGGAAACCGATATCCGCATTGCCTCCGAAAAGCTGGAAAATTCTTACGCCGGTTTGTTTGGCCGCACCCTGGAGCCGGCCATCCGCCCCCTGGGCTTCGACTGGAAAATCGGTATTGCCCTGATTACCTCGTTTGCGGCCCGGGAAGTATTCGTGGGCACTATCTCCACTATTTACAGCGTGGGTCAGGACGCCGACATGCGCACGGTGCAGCAAAAGCTGGCCGCCGAGAAAGACGACAACGGTCAGCCCTTCTTTACCCCGGCCCGGGCGTTTTCGTTGCTCGTTTTCTATGTGTTTGCTATGCAGTGCATGAGTACCCTGGCCGTCGTGTACCGCGAAACGAAAGGCTGGAAATGGCCCCTGATGCAACTGCTCTACATGACGGGCCTGGCCTACGTGTCGTCGTTGCTGGTATACCAACTGTTTAAATAACTGTCCTTGCGAGGACGTAGCCGCAGCCATCCGTCGGCTGTTGATGACCAAACTGCTGTTACAGCGAAAAGCCCTAACGCCTGAACTGGCGTTAGGGCTTTTCGCTGTAACAGCAGTTTGCTGAAGTCGTTGCGCTTTTGTCCAAGCGTTGAGTAAGCGCCTACTTCTTCGAATTCGTTTCCAGAAATGCCAGCAGCCCATCCAGGGCGCAGGGGGAAAAATACTTCTTTTTCGTCGCCGGGTCCATGGTGCTATTGGATACAATGCCCACTACCAGGCCTTGCTCATCTACTACCGGCGCGCCACTTAGGCCGCCGAACTGCTCGGGCACGATGAGGTCTTTTAAGAGCAGCCGATGGTCGATGGTCTTGTAGTACTCAAACTCGTAGACCCGTTGGGGTCCGGCCTCCATTTTGCGCGTCCAGCCCACCACGTACAGCTTTTCGCCGGGAGTAAGCGGGGTAGAGCGGGCTTCCAGGGGCTTGACGGCAGTGTGGTTGGCGCTAAGCGAAAACACCAGCCAGTCATCGTCGTAGGTGGCTTTGTCTTCCAGAAGCTCTGCTTTGTTCTCATTTAGTAGAGCCTTCGTCACGACCTTATTGCCCTTATTCGACAAGGAAAAGAGGGACCAAGCCTTGATGCTATTACCAAAGGAAACAGTGTTCATTTCCTTGGTCTTGATGACTTTCAGCAAGTGCTTGGCCGTAACGGCCACCGTATCGTTGTGGTGCTTGAGCAGAAAGCCGCAGCTAAAACGGGCCTGATCAAATTGCGGATCGGTGAAATCAATCTGGTTGGTTAGGGCTATGTCGGGGAAGGTCTTCTGCGAAACCGTCTCCTGACCCGAGCACTCAACCGTCAGTAGTAGGAGGGGGAGCAGCCAGGAAAACTTCATGGTGTCGGCCTTGTAGTGCGCAACATCGTCGTTGGCATAGAGCTAAACTACGCCAATCCTAGCCGCATATCCAATGGTGGCCAATTGTCTGGGTAAGAGGTCGGTCCTGCCCATGAAGGCTACCTTCCAATCAGGAAAACGGCGGGCTGCTTATGAATCTGGGGGAGCTTGCCTTTCCAGTTGGCTACCGTGTCGGTGCGCACCAGTTCGTCGGGGGCGGTGAGGTTGGCAGCAATGCAAAGACGGGTGGAAGGCTGGAGCTGGGTGAGCAGGTCTTCCAGCATTTGCATGTTGCGGTAGGGCGTTTCGATAAAGAGCTGGGTCTGGTGCTGACTCAAGGCCTGCTTTTCCAGAGCTTTGATGGCCGCAATGCGCTGGGCCCGCTCGATGGGCAAATAGCCATGGAAGGCAAAGCTCTGTCCGTTCATTCCAGAGCCCATCAAGGCCAGCAACAACGACGAAGGCCCCACCAATGGCACCACCCGAATACCGAGCTTATGAGCCAGACGGGCCACTTCGGCGCCGGGGTCGGCCACGCCGGGGCAGCCGGCTTCCGAAAGCACGCCGGCATCCTGCCCGGCCACCACGGCCTTCAGCGCCTCCTGAATCTGAGCTTCGGTCGAGTCCTTGTCGATAACCGAAATGCGTAGGCTCTCAATAACCTGGGCCGGAGCCACGCTCTTAATAAAGCGCCGGGCCGTACGGGCATTTTCGACCAGGAAATACGACAGAGCAGCTACCTGCGTCGCCACCTGTGCGGGCAGTACCTGGGCCGCCGTATCGTCGGCCAGCACGGTGGGAATAAGGTAGAGGGTACCTTTCATTCTTAGTTATTGGTTGTTAGTTGTCAGTTGTTAGGAGCAGAGGTCAGCACGAACTAACACCTGACAACTAACAACCAGCAACTAGCTTTTAGCAAAGGCCTCGACCAGGGCGTAGATTTCGTCGGGCTTTTCGGCGTGTAGCCAGTGGCCGGCATCGACGATGGTTTCAACCTGGCTGTTGGGAAACAGGGCCGGAATGGCGTAGAGCTTGTCTTCGGTGCTTACGTAGTCCGACTTGCCGCCGCGCACGAAAAGGGCTGGCTTCAGGAAAGGCGTCGGGCTGCTGATTTCGGCGCCGATGGCCGGCATATGCTCCGTCAGGGCAGCCAGGTTGGGGCGCCAGGCAAAGGAGTTGTCGTCGCGGCGGTACAGGTTTTTGAGCAGAAACTGCCGCACGCCCAGCTGCGGGATGTGCTGAGCTAAGGCCTCATCAGCCTGCTGCCTTGACTCAATCGTCGTCAGATCCACGGCGTGCAGACCAGCCAGGATATCGTCCTGGTGGCGCATGTCCGACAGACGCGGGGCAATGTCAAGCACAATGAGCTTGTCGAGGCGGGTGGGGTGGTCCAGGGCAAAGCGCATGGCCACCTTGCCGCCCATGCTGTGGCCCATCAGGGTCACGTGCTCTAGCTGGAGCTGGTCGAACAATTCCAGCACGTCCTGGCTCATCAGCTCGTAGCTGTGCTCGGCCGTCTGGGGGGAGCGGCCGTGGTTGCGCAGGTCGACGACGATAACGCGGTGGGTTTCGGCCCAGCGCTTGGCCAGGGTCTGCCAGTTGTCGGAAGTGCCGAAGAGGCCGTGCAGGATAACGAGCGGATTGCCCGCGCCCATTTCGCGGAAGTGTAGTTGCATAGTGGGGCAAAGGTCGGAAGAAGCCGGCAAATGAAACGGGCCGGCCACTCGAAAGCAGCCGGCCCGGTCAAATAAGGCAGTACAGGTTAGTGCCGAACTACCTTCAGTACTTGCTGCTGCGAGCCTTGGCGCACGGTGAGCGTGTACACGCCGGCTGGCCACCGGGCCGCCGCTGGCAGGGGCAGAGTCGTTTGCCCGGCCAGTAGGGATACCTGCTCACGCAGCCACTGCCGACCCGTAGCATCGTGGGCTATAATCTCTACCAAACCTGGCTGGGAATCGAGCAGCTGCACCGTGAGCTGGTGAGCAAAAGGGTTGGGGAAGGCCTGGGCCAGGCTCCGGGTTTGGCTCGCCGAACGGCTGCCCGTAATCGTCAGGTTCAGTCGGGCCAGGTATCCTACTGAATGCACGGCCGACGGGCTGGTCAGGGAAAGGGTGCCGAAGGTGGCCTGTTTTGCCCCGTAAATGCCCGCAAACTTGCCACCCAGGTACAGGTTGCCCGCATTATCGAGGGCCAGGCTGTGACCCACAGCTACGCCAGCCACGCCCTGGGCCCATTGCCACTGGCCCGTCGGTGTGAGCTTGGCCACGAAGGTGTCGTAGTAGCTGCGCTTGCTGTAGGGTAAGGTGGTGGAACCAAAAATAGCGCCGGCACTCCGGTAGATTCCGGTTACGTAGGCGCCACCGCTGGCATCGGCGGCAATAGCCCTGCCTTCGTTGGAGCCGCGCAGCCCCCGAGCGTGGCCCACTGCCACTGGCCGGTGGGGTTTACTTTGGCCACGTACACGTCGGCGCTGTCGGTGCTGGAAAGAATGATGTTGTCGAAGGCGGCCCCACCGCTGACGAAGCCCGTCACGTAGGCGTTGCCGCTGGCATCGGTAGCAATGCCGGCGGCCCCGTAATAGCCACTGCCCCGGGCACCCGTTGCCCATTGCCACTGGCCGGCTGCGTTAAGTTTGGCCACGTAGGCCGACGAGTAGCCCGGGCTGTTCAGCGTACTAGGGCCGAAGGTGGCCGCCGTTTGGTAGGAGCCGGCTATGTACACGTTGCCGGATGCATCCAGGGCCAGGCTGCTACCACGGTCATCGGTAGCGCCGCCGCCGCTGCTGGCCCACTGCCACTGCCCGTCGGCGTCGAGCCGGGCCACAAAAACTTCCTGGTTGCGGTTAGCTGAGGAGCTGGTTACCGAGAGGCTGCCAAACTGGGCCGTCGTGCTATAGAAGTGCCCGCTTACATACACCCGGCCACTACCATCCGTTGCCAGGCTACTGCCGGAGTCGTCGTCGGTGCCCCCGCCCCGCACGGCCCACTGCCACTGTCCGCTGGCATCGAGTTTAGCCACAAAGGCGTCGTAGCCATAGTAGCCGCCAGTAAGGCTGCTCAACACCGATGAGCCGAACGTAGCGCTGTTGCCCCGGAAGCTGCCGGTCAGGTACACGTTGCCGCTACCGTCGACGGCCAGGGCATTCCTGTCGAAATAGTCTCCTTTGCCGTAGCGGGCCGAGCCGGTGGTTTGCTTTACCCAGAGCCACTGGCCAGCGGCGCTGCGCTTGGCCACAAACAGGCTGTTGCCTGCCTGACTGCTCAGCGTGGTGGGGCCAAAAAGCAGGGTGCCGGTAAAAATGCCGGTTACGTACACGTTGCCAGCCGCATCGGTGGCCGTGGCGTGCACCGATGATTCGCCGCCGCCGTTGCTTTGCACGGCCCACTGCCACTGCCCGCTACCGTTCAGGCGAGCCACGAACAAGTCGGTGGTTCCGCTGCTGGTCAGGGTAGTGGTGCCAAAGGTGGTGCTGCCATAGATATAATGCCCCGTCACAAACACGTTGCCGGCCGCGTCCAGGGTCAAGCCGTTGCTACTGACGTTTTCCGTGCCGCTGTTTTGGGCGGCCCATTGCCACTGTCCGCTGCTGTTCATCTTGGCCACAAATGTACCCGCCTGCTGGCCGGGCTTGTCGAGCGAAAGGCTACCCAACGTCAGGCGGGGGCTGGTGAAGTTGCCGGTCAGGTAGGTGTTACCCGCGGCATCCACGAGTAGGGCGCTGGGGTGGTCCTGGGCTGTTCCGCCCGCTAGTGTGACCCACTGCCACTGCCCGGTAGGATTGAGCTTGGCCACGAACACCCGGCTCTCATACGGAACATTTACGCTGATGCTGCCGAAGCTAACTAGGCCGTATTCCGTCAGGCCAGCCACGTACACGTTGCCACCCGCATCAAGCCCCAGGCCCACCGTATAGTCACTGTTGTAGCCCCCGGCCTTGGTTACCCACTGCCACTGCCCGGCCGCGCTGAGCTTCGCCACAAACAGGTCGGGCAAGCCACTGCCGGCCACGGCGCTGCTGTTGGTCAAAGAGAAGCTTCCGAACGTGGCCGTGACGCCCCGGAAAGACCCCGTGACGTACACGTTGCCGCTGGCATCAGTTTGCAGGCCGTTGGTGGTGTTTTGCTTTTCGCTGCCTCCTTTCACGGCCCATTGCCACTGGCCGGCCGCACTGATTTTAGCCACGAAAACTTCGTTGCTGGTGGAGGTGAGCGTGGTGCTGCCAAAGGTGGCGCTAGTGCCGAAGTTGCCGGTCAGGTACACGTTGCCGCTGGCGTCGAGGGCAATGCGGCTGGCGTCTTTGCTGCCAGGGCCACTGGCCTGGTAGGCCCACAGCCACTGCCCGCCGCTGCTCAGCTTTGCCACGTACAGGTCGGAGCCGTAGGGGTTAGAGCAGGTGTTGGTGAGCGTGGTAGCGCCCAGCGTGAGGGTGCGCCCGCCAAAGGCGCCGGCTACGTACAGGTCACCGGCGGCATCCACGGCCAGGTCGGCGCCGCCCGGGCCGCTGATAATCCACTGGCAGGTGCCGGTGCCGGCCTGCAGCTTGGCAATAAAGGAGCTGTACTCATCACTGCGCAGAGTGCGGCCCCCAAGCTGATAGCGCCCTGGAAGGAGCCCGTAACGTAGAGGCCACCGGTTCCGTCGGCAATGGTATGGACACCGGTGGCCTGCCCGTTCAGCTCAGACGTGCCAATGGCCTGGGCCATATTCCAGCTCTGGGCCCGGCCGTCATAGCCGGTCAGAAGCAGCAGGAAGGTAAGCCAGGCGCCGAGCAGGTGCGGCCAAGTGCGTAACGGTTGGAGCATATAAACAAAGAATAATGAGAGGCTACTTACTGCAGTAGTCTGGCCGGTAGGAGAAAATGTGAATAAAGGTACGGCCCCGGCTTACCTTTTAAAACCATCCTGGGCGGGGCTGCTAACCCCGGGCCGCTGGCAGCCCGACCAACACGCTGGTTCCGCCGTCGGGTGTGCTACGGATATCGAGCGTACCGCCGTGGCGTTGTACGAAGGCCTTGCACAGCAGCAGTCCCAGCCCCGTGCCCGTGCGGGACCCGAGCAGGGTGGTCGAGGCCTGAATCGGACCGGAACTGAGCAGTTCGGTTACCAAGTTGGCCGGCATGCCGCGGCCCGAGTCTGTCACGGTCAGCAGCACATTGGCTCCGGCCTTGGCTGCTGCAAACTGCACGGTGCCGCCGGGCGGCGTAAACTTCAGCGCGTTGCCCACCAGGTTGCGCAGAATGGTCCGGGTCATGTTGTGGTCGGCCCAGAGCGTGAGGCCGGCCGGATGCACGGCCTCCAGGGAAATCTGCTTGGCCTCGGCCGTGGTTTGGTAGAGCTGCTGATTCTCGGCGAACAACTCGGCCACATCCAGCTGCTCGGGACGGTAGGCCAGCTCTCCGGTCTGGCTCACGGCCCAATTCAGCAGGTTGTCGAGCAGGTTGTTCAGGCTCTGGGCCGACTGCCGCACCAGGGCTGGCAGCCGCTGCAGCCCTTCTTCGTCTTTGCGTTTGAGGTAAAAGCCAATCAGCTCGGTCACGCCCACAAACGACGTGACCGGACCGCGCAGGTCGTGGGCCACAATGGCGTAGAGCCGGTCTTTGGAGGCGGCCATCTGCCGCAGTTCGGCGGTAGTTTCCTGCAGCACCACGTTGTTGGCGGCCAGGGCAGCCCGGCTGCGACGCAACTGCCAGTAGAGCAGGCCCGCACCCAGCAACCCCAGCACCAGAGCGGTAATAACTCCCCACAGTTCCCGGTTGCGCAGCTGCTGGAGCTCGGCCTGCTGGGTTAGCAACTGGATCTGCTTTTCCCGGTCTTCGCTGTCGTAGCGGCTTTGCAGGGCAGTGAGCGTGGCCAGGCGGCGGCCGTTGTTGAGCGAGTCGTTCAGGGCGGCGTAGTGCTGCTGCCACTGGTAGGCCTGTTGGTACTGCCGCTGCCGGGCCGTCACCTCGGCCAGCATATTGTAGGCATCCAGAACCCGTTCTTTGCTTTGCCCCAGGCGGGCCTGCCGGAGCGAGAGCCGGGCCAGGGCCGCCGCTTCCGGCGTGCGTCCGGTTTCGAGCAGCACCATGCTGAGCAAGGCCAAGTCGCCGGCCTCGTAGCGGGGCTGGTGGGCCTGCTGGGTCAGGGCCAGAGACTGGCGGATCAGTTTTTCAGCCAGCGCGTAACGCTGCCCATAGAAGTGGTAAGTGCCCAAGTTAGCCAGGTAGATAGACTCGTTCATCCGGTTGCCGGTGCGCCGGGCCAGTTCCAGGGCCATATCGGTGTAGCGCAAAGCGCGGGCATCCTGGCCCAGATGGAAAAACAGGCTCGACAGGTTACCGTACAGGGTCAGGAGCGTGGCGGGCTGCACGCCCTTGTGGCCGGCCAGGCGCAGGGCGTGGCGGTAGTGCTGCCAGGCACTGGCCGTGTCGCTGCGCTCATGGTGCACGGCGGCCATGGTCGTATGGCTGCGCACCAGGCCGTCAGCATCGCCCAGGTGGCGGGCCAGGGCCTGCGACTCGGCATAGAGCTGCAGGGCGTGGGCTCCGTCGGAGAGCACCGCGTAGCAACTGCCTAGCGTGGCTAAGCTGTGCATCAGGCCGCGCTGGTCCTGCAACTGCTGGGCCAGAGCCACGGCCTGCTCGCCGTAGCGCCGGGCCGTATCGGGCATAATATCGTGAAGGGCGTAGCTAAGCGAATCAAGCTCTCGTACCCGCTGGGGTGAGGCTGGCCGGCTGCGCCAGCGGTTCTTCGGGCTAGCCGTACCGACGGGCGCCTGAGCCCAAAGTAGTTGACCAGCAGCAAACAGGAGCAGCAAGCACAGGAAAAAACGCCGCATTAGGTCAGGCAATAGAAGAAAGTCCGTAAAGATAGGGCTTCTCAGCGTACTGTTGACCTTGCAGATAGTACTTTTTCAGGAAGGTGGCTAGGATGCCTGCTCCCGGCCGCCTGCTTACAAAAAGCAGAACCAGTGTTGCCGGGGCTCCAGGTGGGAGTTGCGCAAAAATTCGGCTACCGGGCCCAAGTTGGTAAGCAGAGACGTAAGCGTAAGCACCTGCCCCGAGGCCAGATGGAGGCGCAGGAAGTTGTAATTGCTCCAGAAAAAGCGCGGTGAGCGGCACGTCACATACTCCACCCGCACCAGGTCGCGCTGGGCGAAGCGGACGAGCTGCCGGTCCTCGTACACCTCCAGCTTGTTCTGCTTCGGGTCGAAAACCAGCGTCGTGTGAAGGTTATGGGCGTAATATTGGGCGTGCAGGATGAGGGCCGGTACGGAAAAGCCGAGAATCACGGCCGCCAGGGCCGTGAGCAGTACCAGCTCGTAGGCACTCAGCGTGCCCAGATATAGAAACGAAATCAGGAAGGGCAGGCCTACGCTCATGCACAGCAGGGGCCAAAACAGCAAGTAGAGCTGCCGCAGAAACGTGGGCCGGTACACCCGGCTGGCCTTGGTAAAAAAGCCGGTGATAAAGCGCAACCCAAACACGATGGCGCACACCGCCACCGTGAATTCGAGCAAGGGCCGCAGAAAAGGAAACAGCTTCACCTTCTACTTGACCTCAATCCAGGGTTCCCCGGCCACGTGGGGGCGCAGGCTGCCGAATGATTCGAGCTGCAAGCCGTACTGCTCGAACACGGCCTGAACCTGGGCCCGGCCGCCGGGTTCCACGCACACCAGCAGGCCGCCCGAAGTCTGAGGGTCACAGAGCCACTGGCGCTGCTCGTCGGTTATTTCCCCGATTTTGTGGCCGTAGCTGTCCCAGTTGCGCACCGTGCCGCCGGGTACGGCTTTCTGCTGCCGGTACTGCTCAGCCTCGGCCAGCAAAGGCACCTTGCTAAACTCCACTTCGGCTGTCAGGTTGCTGCCTTCGCACACTTCCGCGAGGTGACCCAGCAGGCCGAAGCCCGTTACATCGGTCATGGCCCGCACGGCCGCGAGCTGGCCCAGGTCAAAGCCGATTTTGTTGAGCTGCATCATGCTCCGGGGCGCAATCTGTTCGTGCTCGGGCAGCAGAATGCCGCGCTTCTGGGCCGTGGTGAGCATGCCCACGCCCAGGGGCTTGGTCAGATACAGCTCGCAGCCGGCCGTAGCGGTGTCGTTCTGCTTCAGGTTCGGAATATCGAGCATCCCGGTCACGGCCAAGCCGAAAATGGGCTCCGGCGAATCGATGCTGTGGCCGCCGGCCAGCGGAATGCCGGCCTCGGCGCAAATGCTGCGGCTGCCCTCAATCACCCGGCGGGCTACTTCGGGCGCCAGCTTATCAATGGGCCAGCCCAGCACGGCAATGGCCATGACGGGCCGGCCGCCCATGGCGTACACGTCCGAAATAGCGTTGGCCGAGGCGATGCGCCCGAAGTCATAGGCGTCGTCCACAATAGGCATGAAGAAGTCGGTGGTGCTGATGATGGCTTGCCCGCCGCCGATGTCGTACACGGCCGCGTCGTCGCGGCTGCTGTTGCCGACCAGCAGCTTCTCGTGCTCGGGTTGAGCTATGCTGGTGTGCAGAATCTGGTCGAGCACCTTGGGCGCGATTTTGCAGCCGCAGCCCGCGCCGTGGCTATACTGGGTCAGGCGAATCTGGTCGGTGGCAGGGGAGGAGGTATCGGGAAGCATAAGGCAACAAAGTCAGAAGTGGGCCAAGATAACCACGAAAGGCGGCAAAGGTCCTGGAAAAATATAGTCGGCTCTGCCGCTCCGAAAGTAGCAAGGCAGACCTCGAACAAGGAAAAAACCAGCTGGCTAGTTCCGATTGATATTTGGCTGCACCAGATTGCCGTTAAGCCAGAACCTGCGTCGCTTGGGAGAGTCGGCTTCGAGGTGACGCCCTCGTCAAGAAAGCTTGAGGCCCGAAGCTATCCGCCAGCTAACACCCCAAGCCGGCCGACCTGTTGCATATAGAGCCCCGGGCTACAGCGCCCACGCGGCCCGCTGCAGCACCACGCGGTAACCGTCGGGGTCTTCGAAGGTGCGGCCCTGCTGGTCCCAATAGGGGTTGTAAGACGGCACGGGCGGGTAGCCGTGGTCGAGCAGGCGCTGTACGGCTGCCTGCCACTCGGCCGCGTCGGGCAGGTAGAAGACCAGCAGGTTGTCGGCAGTGGGGGCCCGGCCCGCGGTATGGCCAGGCTGGTGGGTAAACTCGAAATGATAGGGCCCGGCCAGATGGCCCAGCATCACCCCATCGAAGCCGTTGTGGGCCGTGAAGGAAGTCAGCTCCGGCAGGCCCAGCCCGTCGCGGTAAAAGCGAATTACGGCTGCCAAATTATCGGTGGGGCGGGCTACCCGCAGCTTCGGAACCAGCATTTAGGCAGTTACTAGTAAGCCAGCGTCCCGGGCAGCGGCCAGCACCAGATCGGCATTTACCCGTGGGTCGCAGGTGTCGGACGGAATGCGGATAACCTGGCTGTTGGTCTTGTTGTCGAGCCCGAAGCCGTAGGTTTTGTCATAGTAGGAGAGGGCAATATCGACCATTTGCTCCATGTCGCCGGCCTCAATGGCGGCCAGGGCCTGTTTGGTCGCCAGGCCGCCCAGCCGCTTGCCGATGCGCTGAATGGCCTCGGTCAATTGCTGCGGGTCTTCCTTGCCGTATTCGGCCGCCAGCTTGCTCGTGCGTACCGGGCGCGGGATGTCGAGCACCAGTAGGGGGGCGGCGCGCATCTGCTCAAACAGGGCCTTGGGAATGTTGAGGCGCCCGATGGTCAGGCTCTCGTCTTCCAGCCAGGGCGTGACGCCCTGCGGCAACTGATCCAGCACCAGAGCCAGGTTGTTTTCGAACTGCTCGGGCGTGGGCTGGGGCGGCAGGCCGATGGCCCCAAACGAGGACCCCTTATGGCTGGCCAGCCCCTCCAGGTCGACAATGGTTTCGCCGCGGCTAGCCAACTCGTGCAGCACGTCGGTTTTGCCCGAGCCGGTAAGGCCGCCCAGAATCAGCATTGGCCGGGGCTCCGCGAACTGGGCCAGGGCCCAGCGGCGGTAATCCTTGTAGCCTTTATCAAGCAAATGCACCTTGAAGCCGGCCAGCTCCAGCAGCCAGTGCACGGCCCCGCTCCGCATGCCGCCCCGCCAGCAGTGCAGCCGCACTTCCTTGTTAGGAGCCAGCTTTTGGGCCTGCTTCACCATTCGGCTCATCTTGGGCCCAAAAAAGTCGAGCCCGATGTGGATGGCCCGGTCCTGGCTGACCTGCTTGTAGGTCGTGCCGATGCGGGCCCGCTCCTCATCCGAAAACAGCGGCAAGCTCAGCGCCCCCGGAATATGGCCGTGGGCGTACTCAATGGGCGCGCGCACGTCCAGAATGGGGGCATCAGCAGGCCCGGTCAGAAAATCGGAGAGGGGAATACGAGGCAAGTTGGGAGAGGTGAAATGGTGAAATAGTGAGATGGTGAGTTGATGTTCGGGTAAGCTGTGGTTCAAACCGTGCGGAGCTGCGCCATTCAAACGAAAAACTCACCAGTTGACCATTTCACTATCTCACACCAGCTGCCGGCGGTAGAGCTGAATGGTATTTTCCAGCCCGTAGTACAGCGCGTCGCACACCAGGGCGTGCCCGATGCTAACCTCGGCCAGCCCGGGTAAGTTCTGGTGCAGGTAGGCCAGGTTTTCCAAATCCAGGTCGTGGCCGGCGTTAAGGCCGAGGCCCAGCTGCTGGGCCAGGGTGGCCGCCACGGCGTAGGGGGCAATAGCGGCGGCCGGGTCCTGGGGGTACTGGCGGGCGTAGTCTTCGGTGTAGAGCTCAATCCGGTCGGTGCCCGTGGCCACGGCGGCCTTCACCATGGCCGGGTCGGGGTCGAGGAAGATAGACACCCGGCAGCCAATGGATTTGAGCTCCGTGACCACGCCAATCAGATAAATCTGGTGGGTGATGGTGTCCCAGCCGGCGTTGGAGGTAATAGCGTCGGGCGCGTCGGGTACCAGCGTCACCTGCTCGGGCCGCACTTCGCGCACCAAGTCGATGAAGTCGGGCGTGGGGTTGCCCTCCACGTTGAGCTCGGTGGTCACGATCTGGCGCAGGTCGCGCACGTCCTGGTAGCGGATATGGCGCTCATCGGGTCGGGGGTGCACCGTGATGCCCTGGGCGCCAAACCGCTCACAGTCACGGGCTACCTGCAACACATCGGGACGGTTGTGGCCGCGGGCATTCCGCAGCGTGGCGATTTTATTTATGTTTACGCTAAGTTTCGTCATGAGAGAAGGCGAAAATCTGACTCCAAAACGGCCCGCGTGGGTCATTGATACGCGGCCAGTCGGAATCTACGGGTTCCAGACATTTACTACTACAAACTTATGGCTCTGAAGGAAACCATCGACGCGGATATCAAAAAGGCTATGCTGGCCAAGGACAAAGTTCGGCTCCAGGCCCTGCGTAGCATCAAGTCGCAGATCATGCTGGCCGAAACGGCCGAAGGGGCCCACGGTGCTGCCCTGACCGAGGACGCCGAACTCAAGCTGCTCAACAAAGCCGCCAAGCAGCGCCGCGAAGCCGCCGAAACCTACCAGAAGCAGTTCCGCTCCGACCTGGAAGAAATCGAGCTAGCCGAGCTGGCCATCATCGAAGAGTACCTGCCCCAGCAGCTCTCAGAAGCTGATCTGGTCGAAAAGCTCGTGGGCATCATCCAGCGCGTGGGTGCCACCGGCCCCTCCGACCTGGGCAAGGTAATGGGCGTTGCCGCCCGGGAGTTGTCCGGCCAGGCCGACGGCAAGATGATTTCTCAAGTCGTCAGCAACCTGCTCAACAACACGAATGTCTAGCTGCGAATGAGTGACTGAGTGAATAAGTGAGTTGGTTGTTCAACTTGCGCAGTCAGAACAAAAACTCACTCAGTCACTCAGTCACCACCTCACATTATGTCCGGCTTCGATATTCTGCTGCTGATTCCGCTGGGTGTGGGGGCCGTCAAAGGCTTCCGGCGCGGACTGGTGCTGGAGACGGCTTCGCTGCTGGCCTTCGTGCTGGGCATTATCGGCGGACTGGCCTTACTCAACGACGCGGTTCCGCTGGTGCGCAACTACGTGGGTGAGGCTTTCGGAATGTTGCCCATCGTGTCGTTTCTGCTGGTGTTTGTGCTTATCACCTGGGGCGTACACATGGCGGGCGGCCTGGTTAAAACGGCCGTGCACCTGACGCCCCTGGGCATGCTCGACAACCTGCTGGGCGGGGCCGCCGGGGCCCTGAAATGGGTGTTAGGCATTAGCTTGCTGCTGCACGGCATCGGCTTTGCTGGGCTCAAGCTTATTTCGCCTACGGTCGTCGCCGACTCGCAAGTATTGCCCGTAGTGCAGCAGGCCACCCCGTTTGCCCTCGAAATCGTGGGCTTCGTGCTGCCCTTCGCTACCACGCTGCTCGAGCAGCTACGTGGAGTGTTCTAACCTTCTGGCGAAGTCGACGGTTACGGTACTGACGGGCCCGCCCAAGGGAAATGCGCGGGCCGCTGCCAACCTTTGCGCCGGAAAACCGCTCCGTACGCTATATATGCGCCTGCTGCTGCTCGACAACTTCGACTCGTTCACCTTCAACCTGCTGGATTACTTTCAGCAGCTCGGGGCCGCCGTGCAGGTTGTCCGCAACGACGTGTCGCTCGAGCAAATCAGGCAATATGAGTTCGACGGCATCGTTCTGTCGCCGGGGCCTGGTACACCGGCCAAGGCGGGCTGTTTGCTGCAGGTTATCGAGGAATACTACCAGCGCGTGCCTATGCTAGGCGTGTGCCTAGGTCACCAGGCGTTGGGCGAGTTCTTCGGAGCCCGGCTTCAGCGGGCAGCTCGGCCCATGCACGGTAAAGTGTCGGACATAGCTGTGGCCTCCTCGGCCGACCCGCTGTTTGCCGGTCTGCCGCCGCAATTTGCTGTCACGCGCTACCATTCACTGATTGTCAATTTATTACCTCCCGATTTAGAGGCCCTGGCTTACACCACCGATGCGGCGCACGAACTGATGGGATTCCGGCACCGTACCTACCCTTTGTACGGCGTCCAGTTTCATCCTGAAGCGCTGCTCACTTCCCACGGGCTGGCACTTCTCCGCAATTGGGTCAAGTGTTGTATCATTGCGAAGGATGGTCACTCAGCCCTAGCCGGCCTCGAAATCTCCCCCGAAGATGGAATTGCAGATTAAGGAACAGAACGGTTTTCAGTATGTAGAAGAAGGCTCGGGCGAGGTGCTGCTGCTCTTGCACGGCCTGTTCGGAGCCCTGAGCAACTGGCAGGACGTTATCCAGGAATTTGGCACCGACTACCGGGTGATTATCCCGCTGCTGCCCATCTACGACATGCCCCTGACTCAGGCCGGGGTGCCCGGACTGGTCAATTACGTGGAAGACTTTCTACGGGAAATGCGCCTGCAAGAGCCCATGACGGTGCTTGGCAACTCCCTCGGCGGCCACATTGCCCTGGTATATGCCCTGCGCAACCCCCAGATGGTGCAGCGTCTGGTACTCACGGGCAGCAGTGGCTTGTTTGAAGACTCGATGGGCGGCTCTTTCCCCAAGCGCGGCAACTATAATTTCGTGCAGGAGCGCGTGGCCTACACCTTCTACGACCCCAGCATTGCTACCAAGGACCTGGTCGATGAGGTCTTCAACGTGACCAATTCCAACACCAAGGTGCTACGCATCATCAACATTGCCCGCTCAGCCCAGCGCCACAACCTGGGCAAGGAGCTCACCAAGATTACCGTGCCCACGCTGCTGGTCTGGGGCCTGAACGACACGATTACGCCCCCGATGGTGGCCCATGAGTTTGAGCGCCTGCTGCCCAATGCCGAGCTGCATTTTCTGGACCATTGCTGCCACGTGCCCATGATGGAACGGCCCCAGGATTTCAACCTGTTGCTGCGGCAGTTTCTGCGCCGCACGACCCTGGAGCCGGCCCTGACGTAAGTACCGCAAACAAATTGCCCGCTTGGGCGCTTATTGGCGCCCACCCCATCTAGTTTAATTCTGGCTTTCAGTTCTTTCTGCCCATGCATTCGATGATTGCTGAAGACTTGCTCAACCAAATGATTCCGCCGCTGAAGGTGTCGGACTCAGCCGGGAAGGCGGCCAAGTGGCTGGAAGAATTCCACGTTGGCCAGTTGCCCGTACTCGACAACCGCCTCTACCGCGGCCTGATTACCGAAGCTGATCTGCTCGACCATGACCAGCCCGACGAGCCGCTGACCAACGTCACGTTTGGCTTTGCCGACGTACACGTGCAGCGCGACCAGCATTTTTACAGCATTATGGAGCTGGCTATCCAAAATAAGCTGCAGCTCGTGCCCGTGCTTGATGACAAGCAGGAGTACCTGGGCGTGGTTACCGTCGGCGACACGCTGGCCGCGTTCGGCCAGCTGCCGATAGCTGCGGGGCAGGGCGGTATTCTGGTGCTGTCCATGGATGAGCGGGACTACTCTCTGACCCAGATTAGCCGCTACGTAGAGGAAAACAACGCCAAGGTCCTCAGTGCCCACGTAGCCCAGGACGAGCACGACCCCTACAAAATTCGCCTGACGCTGAAGCTCAATACCCCTAATATGGCCCGCATTACGGCCACGCTTGAGCGGTTTGGCTACGTTATTACCGCCCAGTTCAGCGGGGCTGGGGAGGTTGGCGAAAACGAGCAGGAGCGTTTCGATGGTCTGCTCAAATACCTAAGCCTGTAGGTGAACAATTACTGCCCGAGCGTTGAATTCTGACCCCGTGGCTCGGCCCGATTGTGCCCCGGCCAGTGAGTCCGGACCTAGGCAATTCAACCTTCACCGCGCTGCGTTCAGCTTTTCTTTCCTGCTGCTGTTGCTGCTGGGGTGCTGGGCTGTTGCTCCGGCCTCGGCCGCCACGCTGCCTGATTCTGTCCGCCGGGCCCCACTGGACAGCCTGATCTTGGCGCAGTGTCCTGGCTACCCAGTCCTGCGCGTGGCCTCTGTTCTGTTTGTGGGCAATGAAGTCACCAAGGAGCGGATTCTGCGGGCCGAGCTGGACTTTCGCGAAGGCGACACGCTGCAGGCCGCCACCCTGGCCCGCTGTCTCGAAGCCAACCGCCTGCGCGTGTTCAACCTGCAGCTTTTCCACCACGTGCTGGTGCAACCGGTGTGCCGCAACGGTGAGCTGACCATCCTCTTCAGCGTGCAGGAGCGGTGGTACACCTTTCCCATTCCCATCCTGTCGCTGGCCGACCGTAACTTCCGGTCCTGGCTCGACCGGCCCGACCGCTGGCGCCGGGTCGACTACGGTCTGCACGTGGAGCGCAAAAACTTTCGGGGCCGTAACGAGGAAATCCGGGGCAACCTGCAATTAGGCTTCAACCGCAAGTATGAGCTCTTTTACGATACGCCCGGCTACGGCAAGCTTCGGCGCCTGGGCTTCGGGGTAGGAGGGTCGTACTTCCGCAGCCACTCCCTGGATTATGCCACCGTCGAGGATAAGCTAGTCAACTTCCGGGATGATACCGGCTTTCCCATCGAGCGGCGCTATGTCACGGCTGGTCTGCGTTGGCGCTACACTGTGCAGCGCCGCACGCTACTTGACGTGTCGTATCACCGCGAAACGATTTCTGACTCCATCGTACGCCGCAATCCCGACTACTACCTCAGCGGCAGCCGCCGGGACTACGTGGATGTGGCCCTGACGACTATTTTCAACCACCGCAACACCTTTGCCTATCCGCTCACGGGCCATTACCTGCAGTTAAGTCTGATTCAGCGCCTGTTTGTCACGAAGGCTCCGCCCATCACCACCTTACGGGCCCAGGTATCCAAATATGTAGCGCTGGGTCATGATTTCTACTACAGCGCCAGCGTGCAGGGGCAAGTCCGGGTCAGTGAGCGGGTGGCCTACGCCGACAACCGCGCCCTGGGCTTTAGTGAGTTGGTGCGGGGCTACGACCAGTACGTGGTGGATGGCCGCCACTACGGCCTGGTGCAACAGGGTATTTCGTACCGGCTCTGGGACGCGGGCCGCCTCAAGCTTGGTGGCATCGATAACCCCAAAATCAATAGCATTCCCTTAGTAGTCTATTTAAATACCTTTGCCGACGCCGGTTACGTGGCCAGCCGCGGGGCTGAGCGCGGCAGCCGGTTGCCAAACCGGTTGCAGGCTGCTGCTGGCATCGGTTTGCACCTGGTCACGTATTACGACCGGGTTATTACCCTGGAGTATACCCGCAATGTTCTAGGGCAAGGCGGGTTTTTTCTGCGCACCGAATTTCCCATCTAGCCCCGGTAAGTCGCCGGTGGCTGGTTATGTTTTTGTTATGAAAATTGCGATTCTCGGCAAACCCTTCGACGAAGAAACCCTGCCGTTTCTGCAGGCTCTGCTCGACGACCTCGTGGCGCGCCGTACCGAAGTAATCATCGTCGAGTCGTTCCACACCTACCTCGACAACCGTCTGCGCCTGCCGGAAGGCATCGGCACATTCCGGCGCGGCGACTCCCTGCGCGATGTGCAGTTTGTCTTCAGCATCGGCGGCGACGGTACCCTGCTCGACACGGTTACCTACGTAGGCGCCCTGCAAATTCCAATTCTGGGCATTAACACCGGCCGGCTGGGTTTTCTGGCCACTATCACCGTGGAGCGTATCGCCCAGGCCATTGATGCCCTATTTAAAGGCCACTTCGTTTTGGAGGAGCGCAGCCTGATCCGGGTCGAAACCGATCCGGAAGTTTTCGATGGTATTAACTTCGGCCTCAATGAGTTTTCGATTTTGAAGCGTGATACCTCCTCCATGATTGTGGTCCACACGTATATCGACGGCGAGTATCTCAACTCCTATTGGGCCGACGGCCTGATTGTTGCTACGCCGACGGGCTCCACCGGCTACTCCCTGAGTTGCGGCGGACCAGTAATGTTGCCCCAAACCAACAATTTTATCATTGCTCCCGTATGTCCGCACAATCTGAACGTCCGTCCGCTTATCGTCTCCGACCGTAGTGTGATTTCCTTCGAGATTGAGGGCCGCAGCAATAACTTCCTGCTGTCCCTCGATTCGCGCTCGGTAGCCGTTGACGCCGGTATTCAGATTGCGGTTCGCCGGGAGAATTTTGCCGTTCGCTTAGTCAAGCTCAACCATGTTAACTTTCTGACTACGTTGCGTAGTAAATTGAACTGGGGTCTCGACAAGCGTAATCCGGCGGGTATCTTGCTCTAATACATTGACTTTTTCTTGTGTTTCTTTTTTAAGTTCCCGGCAACCTCTACTTTTGTCACTAACTGAACTCGTGTCCTTACGACTCGAACGACGCTCACCTTCTTCGCATATCCTTAATCTCGCTCAATATGAAGCAACTCTTCACCAACATCTTGGCTCTGCTGCTAGTGGTTTCGCTGGTCGCCACAGAGGCGAGTGCGCAACAGTTCAGTAAGCGGAAGCAGTACAACTCGGTCGGCGTAAGCATCAATGCGATGAACTACTTCGGTGACATCGTACCGAAAGCCAGCATTCCTAGCTTACGATTTGCGGCCACCCGCCCCAACATCGGCGTAAACTTCACGCACCGCTTTGCCCCCGGATTTCGGCTCGGGTTGCCTTCGCCTATGGCCGCATCACCGGCGACGACGAGAAAGCTGCCGACAAGTCGGATCCAGACGCTCGTTTCCGTTACCACCGCAACATGAACTTCCGCAACGACATCCTTGAGGTGTCGGCTGTGGGTGTATTCGACCTGATTGCCAACCGCAACAACTATATCAAGCGTCCGGACTTCGTTCCTTACGTATTTGCTGGTATCGGCGTGTTTCACCACAACCCCAAGGGCCTGATCCGCGGTGGTAACACCGCGGGCCTATCGGAAGGCTCTTATGTGAACCTGCAGCCCCTGCGTACGGAAGGTGTTGACTACAGCCTGACCGGCCTTTCGATTCCTTTTGGTGGTGGTGTTCGTTACAAAGTCAACAAAAGCTTTGATATTGGCCTCGAAATCGGCTGGCGCAAAACCTTCACCGACTACCTGGACGATGTTAGCGGTACTTATGTAAATCCGAGCACGCTCGGCAGTGCAGAAGCTCGTTACTTTGGTGGCGCCATCACCCGCACCGATGATATCACGCCTAACACGCCTTACACGAACTTCAATGCTCCCGGTGAAATGCGCGGTAAGGGCAATGAAAAGGACTGGTACATCGTTACGGGTCTCAACGTAAACTACATTCTCGCCCCGCGCGTTAAAAGCCCCAAATTCCGATAGCCCGTTCCGGCTGGCTGTCGAGTCCAACTTACAGCTAGTCTAATGACGCATTCGAATCCTTTCAAAACACTCCTTGTTTGCCTTGTGCAAGCAGGGAGTGTTTTTTTTGCTTTCTCCGCCGCCGCCCAGAACACAAGTGAACTAGGTATTGGGATTGGAGGAATGGTATATAAAGGGGAATTAGCCCCAGCATATAAGTTCAGCAATAACCGGCCCGCCGCTACCATCTTCTACCGCAAGGATGTGTCAGCTCCTATTACGCTGCGCGGCAGCTTTCTCTGGGGCTTAGTGCGCGCCGATGATGCCAACGTGCAGGGGGTAAATGGAAACGTAGCACCGTTACCCGCGTACCGGCAGACCAACGTCAAAGGAAACATCCTGGAAGCTGCGGCCGCCGTCGAGTATAACTTCTTCGATTACCGTAACCGCAAGGAGAAAGTCCACTTTACGCCTTATGTATTCGTAGGCGTGGCAGGTTTTCTGGCTCGCACCCGCACTGTTACCAATGCTGATTTGGAGCAGCTTGAAAAAGACGGTAGTACGTTGGGCCTGGCTATTCCCGCCGGTATTGGCTTTAAGCTGGCTTTGTCGCCGCGCTGGAACCTAGGCCTGGAAGCCGGAGCCCGTAAAGCCTTCACCGACGAGCTGGACCATTTGGGAACCCAAAACCCATTGTTGGTCAACACGCACGACCAAGACTGGTATTTCTATAACGGATTCAGCGTTTCCTATACTTTCTATAAAATCAACTGCCCCGACTCTTATAAGGCGAATCCTAAGTTGCTGCGGTAGAAGTCGGATGGGCGGGGGCTTAATGCAACCATTTGCGTAACTTGCAGCCTCTTTACGCAAAAAGTACTGATGGCCGCCCGGTCCGAACTAGACACTCAGAATATTCCCGCCCACGTTGCCGTCATCATGGATGGTAACGGCCGTTGGGCCAAAAAAAAAGGTGGCCTCCGCATTTTCGGGCACCAAAGTGCTATTACCGCCGTTCGGGAAACTGTGGAAGGGGCCGCTGAGCTGGGGGTGCACTACCTGACGCTCTACGCCTTTTCTACCGAGAACTGGGCGCGCCCCAAGCACGAGGTAATGGCCCTGATGCAGCTGTTGGTTCATACCATTCGGCAGGAAACACCTACGCTGCTCAAGAATAACATTCGGCTCCAGTCGATTGGTGACATTGCCAGTTTGCCCGAGTCCTGCCAGCGGGAACTGCGCGAGTCCATTGAGCTCACCAAAGCTGGCTCGGGTATGACCTTGGTGCTGGCCCTGAGCTACAGCGGCCGGTGGGACCTGACACAGGCCGCTCAGCGGCTGGCTACCGATGTCGCCAGGGGAGTTGTGCAACCAGAGCAGGTAACCGAAAACACTATTGCGGGCTACTTGGCTACGGCGGGCATGCCCGATCCGGAGCTATTAATCCGGACCAGTGGGGAGCAGCGCATCAGCAATTTTCTGTTGTGGCAGCTCGCCTACACCGAACTCTATATTACGGAGGTGTTGTGGCCGGATTTTCGGCGGGAGCACCTCTACGACGCCATTCAGGCCTACCAGCGCCGGGAACGGCGCTTTGGCAAAACCAGTGAGCAGCTAACCGTTTCGTAAGTTTTTCGAATGATTCCTTTCCAGAATAAATTTCTCCTGCTGCTAACGGTGCTTGCTCTCGGTGGAGCGGCTTCCGCGTCCGAGGCGTGGGCCCAGGTTTCTACGGCTGGTAGTGAGGAGCCCAAACGCTATGAACTCGGTGGAATTACCGTGAGTGGGGCTTCCTATCTAGATACTAATACGCTTATCGGGCTGACAGGTTTGAAAATCGGGGACCCGGTGACGGTTCCTGGTGAAGAAATTGGCAAGGCCATCCGCCGCCTCTGGGAGCAGGGCATTCTGGGTGACGTAAGCGTATCGATTTCGCGCATTGAAGGCAATAAGATATATCTGGACTTCAACCTGAAGGAGCGCCCGCGCTTGTCGAAGTTCGAGTTTACCGGCATCAGCAAGGGCCAAGCCGATGACTTGAAAAACAAGATCAAGCTGATCCGGGGCAAAGTGGTGACCGACGCCCTGCTGAACAATACCAAGGATCAGGTGCGTAAGTTCTACACCAACAAGGGCTTCTTGGACGCCAAAGCGACTATCACGCAGAAGCCCGACTCGAGCCTGTCGAACAGCGTGGTGCTGAATATCAACGTAGACAAGGGCAGTAAAATCCGGATCAAGGATATTGCTTTTGAAGGTAACGAGGCTTTTTCGGATAAGAAGCTCAAGGGCAAGCTGAAGAAAACCAAGGAGCGCAAATCCTACAAGTTCCTAACCTCGGGCAAGTTCCAGAAGGCCGAGTACGAAGCGGATAAGGAGAAACTGCTCGAATTCTATAATTCCCAGGGCTACCGGGATGCCGCCATCGTATCCGACACCTTACTGCGCACCGACGAAGGTCTGGCGCTGCGGATCAAGGTGGATGAAGGCCCAAAGTACTACTTCCGCCACATCACCTGGAACGGCAACTACCTCTACGATTCCAAGACGCTGGCTTCGGTGCTGGGTATCAAGGAAGGCAGTGTGTATAGCAAAGAAACGCTGGATAAGCGCCTGAACTACAACCCAACGGGGCAGGACGTAACCTCGCTCTATATGAACGACGGCTACCTGTTCTTCCAGATTGAGCCGGTTGAAACCAAGGTAGAAGGCGACTCTATCGACATCGAGATGCGCATCAGCGAAGGTGTGCAGGCCCGTATCAAAGAGGTGAACATTGCCGGCAACACCAAAACCAGTGACCATGTGCTGCGCCGGGAACTCCAGACCCTGCCCGGCGACAAGTTTAACCGTGAGTTGCTGATCCGCTCCCAGCGCCAGATTGCTACTTTGGGTTATTTTGACCCGGAAAAGATTGGCCTGAACCCCGTGCCCAACCAGGCCGATGGCACCGTGGACATCAACTACACCGTAGTTGAGAAGCCTTCCGACCAGATTACGCTTTCGGGCGGCTGGGGCGGCTACGCTGGCTTTATCGGCACGGTAGGTTTGGTATTTAACAACTTCTCGCTGCGCAAAGCCGGAAGTTTGCGCAACTGGACGCCGGTTCCGGCCGGTGACGGCCAGCGTCTGGCCCTGAACGTGCAGGCCAATGGCTTGCAGTACCAAGCCTATTCCTTCTCCTTTACGGAGCCTTGGCTGGGTGGCCGCAAGCCTAACTCGCTGTCCTTTAGCCTGAACAAGAGCATTCAGCGTGTGGGTACCAGCCTCGACGCTAACAATGACCAGTCTATCAAGGTGAACAGCGCCTCGCTGGGCCTGGGCCGACGCCTGCGCGTGCCGGATGACTATTTCACGCTGAGCAACTCGTTGTCGGTGAGCCAATACAAGCTGAAGAACTACCCCTACATTCAGGGTTTCAGCAATGGCACGGGCAACGCAACCAACATTACTTTCAACACGACTTTGTCGCGTAACAGCATTGACAACCCGACTTATACCCGTCGGGGCTCCTCGCTGTCGTTGAGTGTGAACCTGACGCCGCCTTATTCTATCTTCAAAGGCTCGCACCCGAGCGTAAACGAGTGGGTGGAATTCCACAAATGGATGTTCGACGCCTCGTGGTTTACGCCCATTGTAGGTAAGCTGGTGCTGAACACCCGGGCTCACTTCGGCTTTATCGGTACCTACAACTCCAGCCGGCCTATCGGTCCGTTTGAGCGGTTCAAGCTGGGCGGCTCGGGCCTAGGCTACGGGGGCTCGTCTAACTTCCTGGTGGGCACCGAATATGTGGGTCTGCGCGGTTACGATGACCCCAACAACGCTAACTCCATCCAGAATCCCAACTCCAGTGGTGGGGTAGCCTACAATAAATACGTCCTGGAAATGCGTTACCCAGTGTCGTTGAATCCAGCGGCCACGGTGTACATCCTGAGCTTCGCTGAAGCCGGTAATGCTTTTGAAGCTTATAAAGACTACAACCCTTACAAGCTGTACCGGTCGGTCGGCGTAGGTGCCCGGATTTTCATGTCGGCATTCGGTTTGCTTGGCTTCGACTACGGCTACGGTTTCGACACGGTACCCCGATACACTTCCGGGCAGGCTGTACAGGACAAAGGCCACTTCCACTTCATCATCGGTCAGCAGATTCGCTAAGTCTTTGGCGGTCTGCCCCGCCCGTTACTCTCTATCTACTTGACATGAAAAAGCTCCAATCCCTACTGCTGGGCGCGCTCCTGCTCTTATCGGCTCCCGCCGCGCTGGCCCAGAAATTCGGCTACGTCGACTCTGAGTTTATTATGAGCAAGATGCCGGCTTACTCGCAGGCGCAGCAGGAACTGAATACGTTGTCGGCTAACTGGCAGAAGGATATCGAGAGCCAGAAAAAGGACTTGGATAAGTTGTACCGCAACTACCAGGCGGAAGAAGTGCTCCTGACCGAGCCCATGAAGAAAAAGCGGCAGGATGAGATTCTGAAGAAGGAGCAGGACGTCAAGGCCTACCAGAATAAAATCTTCGGGTACGAAGGCCAACTGTTCAAAAAGCGCCAGGAACTGACCAAGCCCGTGCAGGACCAGGTGTTCGAAGCCATTGAGAAAGTGGCCAAGAAAAAGCAGCTAGCCATTATTTTCGACAAAGCTGGCGACCTGACGATGCTCTATACCAATCCAACTCACGACTATACGGAATTTGTGATGGAGGAATTGGGTTTAGCATCTGAAGACCGGAACCAGCCGGGCCAGAAGGGTGCCGTTCGGACCGTGACGACCCCGAAAACGCCTGCCGGCGACGATACTGCTACCGACACGGATGCCAGTGCCGCCCCGGCCAGCCGAACGCGTCAGCCTACCAAGGCAACAAATACGCGCCCAGCTACTCGAAAAAATTAACTTTGCCCTTGCAACCTAACTTTCTGAAAGTTTCCCCTTAATGAACATCATGAACAAATTCCGTCTTGCCCTAGCAGTAGCCGTTCTTACCATCAGCACGGCCACCTCGGCACTGGCGCAAGCCCCCCTGAAAATCGGCTATACCAGCGTAGAATACGTTCTGAGCCAGATGCCCGAGAGCCGGCAGATTGAGTCGGATCTGAAAGCCTATAGCTCCCAGCTCGAAGCTCAGCTGAAAAGCAAGTATGCCGACTATCAGTCCAAGGCTGAAGCTTACCAAAAGGGCGCTTCGGCTATGACTCCAGTGGTTCGGGAGGATAAAGAGAAAGAGCTAACGAACCTGCAGAACTCCATCCAGGAGTTTCAGCGCAGCGCCGACCAGAGCCTGCAGCAGAAGCAGCAAGCTCTGCTAAAGCCTGCCCTGGACAAGCTGCAGAAAAACATTGATGCCGTGGCCGAAGAAAACGGCTATACCTATGTTCTGAACTCGGACGGTGCCAGCCCGGTGCTGCTGCACGGCCCTAAGGAAGGTGATATTTCGGATCTGGTGCTGAAGAAAATGGGTATTACGCCCGGTGCTGCCCCAGCTGCCAAAGCTGCTCCGGCCGCTACCACGCCGGCCGCTACGCCTGTTAACAACACGACCAAGACCAAGACGAAGTCGAAAAAGTAAGGTCCCGCACTTTTTCAACACCGAAAGCCGGAGCGCAATGCTCCGGCTTTCTTGTTTCCAATATTTTTCAAGTGTCCGATATGACTTCCTTGCTTGACTCTCAACTGCCCGACCCTGATCTGCCCGACGATGAAAACGAAGAAGGGGATGAACTCTACGAACACCACAGAATCCGCGTCGACCGGGGGCAGGAGCTGCTGCGCCTCGACAAGTTTCTGATGAACCGCCTCTCGAATGCGTCGCGGACCAAGATCCAGAATGCCATTCGGGCCGAGGCCGTGCAGGTGAATGAGAAGGTTGTTAAGTCGAACTACCGCATCAAGCCGTTCGACGTCATTACCATCACGCTGCCCGAGCCTCCGCGCGACGTGAAAGTGGTGCCTGAGCCTATGGACCTCGACATCCGCTACGAAGATGAGTCCTTGCTTATCGTCAATAAGCCCGCCGGTTTGGTGGTGCACCCGGCTTTTGGCAACTGGAACGGCACACTGGTCAACGGCCTTGCTTATCACCTCAGCAACCTGCCCACCGGCCGCAACGGCGAAATCAGGCCCGGCCTAGTGCACCGCATTGATAAGGATACTTCCGGGCTTCTGGTCATTGGCAAAACGGAGTGGGCCATGACGCACTTGTCCCAGCAGTTTTTCCATCATACCATCGAGCGAACCTATTTAGCGTTGGTGTGGGGCATACCAAAGGAAACGCAAGGCACTATTACGGGCCATATTGGGCGCAGCCTGAAGGATCGGAAGGTGCAGGCAGTATATCCCGACGGTGACCAGGGCAAACACGCTGTAACGCACTATAGAGTGCTCAAAACGTTCCGACATGTCGCGTTGCTGCAGTGCAACCTGGAAACGGGCCGCACCCACCAGATTCGGGCCCACATGAAGCACATCGGGCATCCGCTGTTCTCCGATGCCACCTACGGTGGCGACAAGGTGCTCTATGGGCAGCGTACGGGCTCTTACAAGGCTTTTGTCGACAAGGTATTCGAGCTAATGCCCCGACAGGCCCTACATGCTAAATCCCTGGGGTTCGTGCATCCTGTTACCGGCGACACGATGCAGTTCGAAGCTGAACTGCCCGCCGACTTTGTAGCTGCCCTAGAAAATTGGGAACAGTATGCTATTCAGCACGCCTAGTGAGTAATAATCAATAAAAAAGCCTGCCTCATAGTGAGGCAGGCTTTTTTATTGTCAGGCATAATACCTATTTCTTCTTAACGGGCGCTTTCGTAGCCGTCTTCGAGCGAGTCATGCTATCCACTACCGACTTAGCGTTCTGGTTGCCTGGGTCCAGGGCCAGAACTTGCTGGTAGTAGGGCAGAGCAGCGGTTTTGTCGCCTTTCTGGTAGTAATAGTAACCCAGGTAGCTGTTGGCTTCTACCAGACCGTCCTTATACTTGGAAGGGTCCGCTTTGGCCACCTCTACGTATTTCTCATAGTAAGGCTTGGCCAAGCCTTGCTTGGAGTCCGGGTCCATACCGTAGTTGGCCTGAGCGCGCATCAAATAACCAGGAGCGTAGGTCGGACGAGCCGTCAGTACCAAGCCGTACAGGCTATCGGCCTGGGCGTATTGCTTGTTCAGGCTATAGGCCCGCGCCAGCAGTACTTGGTCCGTCAAGCCGCCCTGACCCTTCATTTTGGTCTTGTAGGTGGCAATGGCCATCGGGTAGTTCTTGGCACCGATGTAAGCAGTAGCCAGGTCATTTTGCAGGTCTACGTTGGTAGGATCAGCAGCAACGGCTTTTTGTAGCATAGCAATACCTTGCTCGCCTTTGCCGCCTTTAGCCAGCATTTTGGCGTAGTACACGTTGTCCTCCTTGATGATTTTCTCGGGGGTAGCAAGCTTCATGTACTTATCCATAGCAGCAATGGCCTCCTCATTCTTACCTACTTCGTAGAGTGAATAAGCCTGCAGACGGTTCATGGTCAGGTTGTTGGGTTCCCGAGCCAATACTTTCTGAATTTCTACCAGCGCTTCAGGATACTTTTTAGTCAGGAACAGGAACGAAGCATACTTCGCATCCGTGTCCGACGACTTTTCGGCCAGGCTAGTGTACTTCTGGAAGTTGGACAGCGCTTCGTCGTACTTACCGGCATAGAAGTAGGTTTCAGCCAGGGCGTTATAGGCCGGAGCATAGTTAGCATCCAGGGCAATTGCTTTCTGGAAGGCGTCACGAGCTTCGTTGTAGTTGCGCGAACGAACGTTCAGCTGCCCCTTACGGTAGTAAGCCAGTACGTTGTTTGCATCAGCCATTACGGCCCGGTCATAGCTGTTCATAGCTTCACCACCGCCGTTTTCCTGCTTCAGGTAGATGTCGCCACGCGCAATCATCAGCGCAGGGTCATCTTTTAGCTTGTTGGCTTTGTGAGCTGCCTCAACGTACGACAAGCCTTTCGACACGTCTTTTACGTCCGACTCGGCATAGGCCTGAGCAATCATGGTCAGAACCTTGGCATCTTTACCTTTGGTCGCCTTCACGGCATTGTCAAACTGAATCTGGGCTTCTGCGGCTTTGCCTTGAGCCAGAGCAGCCCGGCCAGCTGCTACCATTGTCGTAGCATCTTTGGGGTTCAGCGAAATGCGGTTGAAGTAATAAGCCGCCGAGTCGGGCATGTCGCGCATCTGGTACAGACGACCCAGCTCAAAAGAGGTTTCATTCGAACCACCTTGCCGGAGCAAAGCCGCGCGGGCTTCGTTGTAGCGGCCGAGTTCAATCGATTTCTGGGGAGTCGTTTGGGCAAAAGCGGCGGAGCCGGAAACAGACAAGGCAGCGAGGAGCGAGAGCTTCCAGGGCTTGAAGTTCATGAGCAAAATGTTTGGTGGAAAGCGTTTGTAATGGAAAGACAAAAGAGCAGGGCTAGCGCTTGTTGGTATCAATGATACGCATCTGGCCCGTTGCCGGTACCAGTCCCGATTTAAGGACAATCAGCTGGCCTTTGTTGCCCGCTGCAAAGGATGCAAAACCGGTGCCAAGCCCGGCGCGGGCTTCCCGGCTAACTAAGTATACATCCCGGCGCAGCGGGTAGGTTTTTAGAGCCAGATACGCCTGGTACGGCTGCAGGTAATCGTCGGCACTTCGCGGTGTGGGGTTGGCACTAACACCCACAATTCGCACTTTCTTTAAAAAGCTCTGTACCGACGCATCATCCCGGTCACTGATCCAGTTTACTCCAATTATGCCAATGGCATTAGGATGAGTAGCAACGTAATCAAGCAGAGCAGGGTTCGATTTGGCCGCAAAAACCCGCTTGGTGAGCGGCGCGCCTTTGGTTAGAGAGTCCTGCACGAAGCGCGTGGTGCTGGAATAGTTGGTGTCGAATACCACGTTGATTTCGCCCAGACCTTTCTTGCCACTTACCTCGGGCCACTGCTGCAGCTTGCCGGTGAAGATATCCCGGAGCTTGGCCACGGTCAGCAGGGAGTCGGCGTTGCTGGGATGAACTACGATGGCGAGGCCATCGACGGCGAGGCGGGCAATGCGGGGAACAATTTTCAGGCGCTGAAACTCAGCCTGTTCTTGAGCATTCAGCTGCCGGGTTACAACGGCTACGCGTACCTTGTTGTTCATCAAGTCCTGCATAGCCTCCGCTTCGGGCTTATAAGAAGCCGTAATCCGTGCGGCAGGATACAGTTTCTGGAACGTATCAACCTGGGACTGCAGGATAGGGGCAAACGTCTCATCAACGCTGATGCTCAAGGTGCCGCTGGTGGGCGTGTCGGACGTGTCCTCCACTGGGCCCTGGTACTGGTTACAGCCAGCCAACAAAAGGCCGCTCAACAATAGAGAGAAGCCGGCTGAGTGTGATTTAGCGCGCATTGTGGTTTCGGTTGCTTTGAAAGTGTTGGCGGTAGGTGCGGACAAATCTAATGATTCCGTAAAAGATGAATACCGCGCCTAAAATTCGGCGGGTAGTAGTTGGCAGCGCAAACACATTGGCCTGGGGAAGCCACATCATAATACCTAAGCCGGTATACACAAGGGCCATTACCAACGTGAAGTACGGTACCAGCCCCCGGGATGAGCTCCGGTTCAGGCGTTCTTCGGTAGTGGGACGGTCAAACATAGATGGTCAAAAGAAGGAGTTCTGTACTTAGAACGTAAAACTACCATGCTCTCGTTCGTTCAGCCATCAAGCTTCCTTCGTAAGCCAAGGGTGTAGTTTGCAAAAAAAGCCAAAAATCAACCGGTATAACGCATACCGGTTGATTTTTGGCTATATATAGAATGCTAAATTGATTAACAGGCTGAGGCAGAGGCCGCAAGCACCCTAGCTTTTAGAACACTCTATTGGTACTGAAAGGTGATTGGCATCGTGTAACGTACCGCTACTGGGCGGCTATTTTGCCGCCCCGGCGTCCAGGAAGGCATGCTGCTAACCACGCGGGCTGCTTCCTCGTCGGTGCCATACCCTAGCCCTTTAAGCACCTGCACGTCAGAAATAGAACCGTCAGCTTGCACCGTAAACGAAACAAATACTTTACCCGACACGGCATTAGCCAAAGCCTGCTTAGGGTAACGAAGGTTGCTTTGCATGTACTTGCGCAGCGCGTTAATGCCACCGGCAAATTCAGGCATTACTTCCACATGCACAAAGGGCTTAGAAGGAGGAGGAGCCGTAGTCGTGCCCGAATCAGTGCCAGGTACGGTAGAGCTAGGACCGCTAATGGCATCTCCACCTGGCTTGCCTTCAATTAGGGTATTGTCATTTATCAAGGAAGGCTCGGTGGTAACCATGGGCTTGGTGACCAAGTCATCTTTTACCACTCTAGGAGCTACATCGGCGTGGGGTGTCACTACTACGGGTTGCGGCTGGGTTATGGTCGGCTTAGGCGTTGCAATAGCTTTTGGCGGCTTGGGTGGGGCGATGTACGTCAAATCAACGGGCTTCTCCACAATTTGGGGAATACTAGGCAAAGCAGCGGGGAAAAACCGTTGCATAACCAGCGTAATGCTAACCAACAGCAGGGCTAAGGTTACCGTGATAGCCAAGGCGCGGGCCAGATGGCGGTTGTAGAGCTGGCGCAGGACGAAGGCACCGTAGGCTTTGTTGCGGCCCTCGAAGATGATTTCATCAAGCGAGGCGGTGTGCAGGTTGGTGGTGTTCATGGGACATATGGGCTAAAGGTGAAACGGTATTCACAGGCACGCATTACCCAAGCCATTGTCTCACGGATCGTCTCTACATCTTCCTGGCTTTCAACTCTAAAACGGAGTATTGTACAAGAAAAGTATGCGGCTAGCCGAATTCTTTTTTGCACGAAAAAGCCCGAACCAAGCAGCTGCTCAATTCGGGCTTCTTTTGCTCGTCAGCCGAAGCTGAAAAGCAGGTGTACTACTTGATAGCGAAGGTTACCGGAACCGTGTACGAAACACTTACCGGACGGCCATTCTGCTTACCGGGCGTCCAAGCGGGCATGGCCTTGATAACGCGAACTGCTTCTTCGTCGCAGCCGGCACCGATGCCTTTGGTTACTTTCACATCCGTGATACCACCCGTTGGGCCTACCACGAAGCTGATGAACACTTTGCCCTCAACCTGGTTGCGCAGGGCCAAAGCAGGGTACTTAATGGTTTTGCCCAGATAAGAGAGCAAACCTTCCATACCGCCGGGAGGAGTAGGCATCTGTTCTACGTACGTGTAGACCTTATTCTCTACTACCTCTTCTACTACCTTGTTAGCACCTTCATCCCCAAGACCGGTGAGGTCAGCGGGATTGTCGGTGTTACCTTTTACGGTTTCGGTAGCAATTACTTTGTCCTCCAGTTCTTCCTGATCCGGAATCTTCTCTTCCTTCACTACTTCCTCGTCTTTCTTAACGACGGGGGAGTAAACTTGATGGTCGAGAGCTTCGGCGGCGGTGGTGGCGGAGCCTCTGGTGGCGGTGGGGGTGGTGGCGGCTTGGTGTCGTCCAGTGGCGGTGCCTCCATCAGCTCGTTTACCTTGAGCATCTTGTCGTCCTTTACCACCTCTTCCTTGGCAAACATCCGCGCGATGAGCGGGAAGCTTACCATCAGGGCCAGAAGGGCAACGGCGATGAGAAGAGCTCGGGTAACGTGCTTGTTGTACAACCGCCGGAGCACGTAAGCTCCGTAGGCTTTATTGCGGCCTTCAAAGACGATGTCGTTGAAAGACGCCTGAGCCAATTGCGTGTTATCCATCATAGCCCGGAAGTTTTAATCAGGTCCTCATCAGCCTTCGAGATGTCAACCAGAGCGTATTTCTTCTGGTCGGTAATGTTCATCTCGTCGAGGATGTCAACCATGTTCTTGTAATTGGACTTGTCAACGGGTTTGATCAGCACAACTACTTCTGGGTTGGCCTGACGGCGCTGCAGCAAGATTTTGCGGATACCGTTGGCGTCGTAGCTCGAAGCTACCAGCTCAGGCTTCACATCAGCAGACAACAAGCCATCATAATAATAGATCTTGTTGTTCTCACCCAGCAGTACCGTGAAAGCATTCGAAGCCTTAATCTCAGATTTTTCGTCCTCGGCTTTTGGCTTTACGGGCATGTTGAGCTGCATCACGGTCGGCTTGCTGAAGGTTGTCGTCAGCATGAAGAAGGTGAGGAGCAGGAAGGCCAAGTCCACCATCGGCGTCATGTCGATTTTGGTCGACATTTTCTTGGCCCGCTTCTTACCTCCTTTACCGGAGTCGGCTTGTTGTTGTATTTCTGCCATTTCTCTGCGTCGGTTATTTCCCGGCTACCGGCTTGGACTCCAAGTCAGTAATCAGGTTGAAACGGTTGATGTTCTTATCCTGCAGCAGTTGGATGACTTTCTTCACGGTTGGTACGTCCGCGTTACCGTCGCCTTTGATGGCGATGTAAGCGGGCTTACCGAACTCCTTGCGGCTAGCAGCCTGCGCTTCTACCACCCAGTCGATAAACTGGTTGTTCAGAGAGTCGGCAGGAATGCCAGGCTGCCTGAGGGCTTTGCGCTGCTCGTTGTCGCGGCTTAGGAAGTCGGGAAGCTGTTGTACCGGTACGCCAAAGCTCGACAGGTTGGAGAAGGTCTTTGCCTGAGCAGCCGTGAAGCTTACTCCGTACTTAGCACCTACCCGGGTCAACAGGTCCAGCTTGGGTTTAGCATCATCCATTCCGAAGAATACCCGCTTGTCCTTGTCCACCGAAATGGTGATAACATGGCTTTCCGGCAGGCGAATTTCGGAAGTAGATGAGGGCGTATCCACCACTACAGCTTCCTCGGGAGCAAACTTGGTGGTGAGCATGAAGAAGGTCACCAGCAGGAATGCCAAGTCCACCATCGGAGTCATATCCAACGAGGGGGACGTTCTATGAGGTTTTACTTTTGGCATTGCGAGCGTGGTTAAAGAGCTTTATTCAGAAACGTTTAGAAACGCTGCTTTAGTGCGTAAACCGCGGACTAAGCAGTATAAGTTTCTTTTTCGCCGTGCTGCGAAGCAAACGTCTGGATAATGCTGAAGCCAGCTTCATCGATGCTGTAGGTCAGCTCGTCAATCTTGCTGGTGAAGAAGTTGTAGGCAATGATGGCCAGGGCCGAGGTCAAGATACCCAGAGCCGTGTTGATCAGAGCTTCCGAAATACCGTTGGCCAGACCTACTGCGTCAGGAGCACCAGCGTTAGCAAGAGCCGAGAAGGCGTTGATCATACCGAATACCGTACCGAGCAGACCAATCAGGGTAGCTACCGAAGCGATGGTCGACAGGATAACGAGGTTCTTTTCCAGCATGGGCAGTTCCAGAGCCGTCGACTCTTCAATTTCCTTCTGAATGGCAGCAATTTTCGAGTCTTTGTCGAGGCTGCGGTCACGAGCCATCTCCTGGTATTTGCCCAGGCCAGCTTTTACTACGCTAGCAACCGAGCCTTTTTGCTGGTCGCAGGCGGCCAGAGCGCCGGTGATGTCGTTTACATTCAGCTTCTGACGCACGTTGCGGATGAAAGCTTCGATGCTCTTCGAGCCTTTAGCCTTGCTGATGGTCAGGAAACGCTCGATCGAGAAGGTGATTACCAACAGGAACAGCGTCAGCAGAATCGGTACAATAACACCACCTTTGTAAATAATGCCGAGGTAGTTACCGGGCAGGGGGTTATTTTCAGGATTGCCACCCTGGAAGTTGCCGGGGCTACCAAAAACAAACTTGTAGATGATAATCGATACGATCAACGCCAGTGGAATCACGATGGCGGCAAACGCGGAACCGCCTTTCGCTTCGCCCTGAGGAGCAGCGGGAGCGGCGGGCCGCACGTTTTTATTCATGGCATTCTTTTGTTCCATTGTTCCGGAGAATTAGTGGGTTGGTGGTGAAAGGTTGAACTCTTAAGGTGAAAAAGTGAAGAAAATGTAAGCCGGATAGCCCGAAGACAGCAGCGCCCCGCTCACCCGCACACTGGGCCCGTTCAGAGAACGGAAAGTGTGGGTCTGCTCGTGCGCGGGGCCGTTAGGAATTCGGAGTATCCTTGGCAAACCTAAATAAAAACCTACGTGCTGCCAAATGAAAAATGCGTTTAAACGCTTTAAAACGGGTAGAGCCTTAAAAAAAGGCTATTTCTGCTCGTCGGTTTCTTGCTGATTTAAGTTGAGTTTTTTGGCTCGCTCCCAGTACGTGTCCATTTGAGCCAGGTTCAAATCGGCCAGTCGGTGACCGTCGCGGGCCGACTCGGTTTCCAGGTATTGGAAGCGCTGAATGAACTTGCGGTTGGTGCGTTCCAAGGCTTCTTCCGGATTGATGCCCGCGAATCGGGCAAAGTTGACTAAGGAAAAAAGTAGGTCGCCAAACTCGGCGGCAGCCCGCTCCTGATTACGCTGCTCGGGGTCAGTGTGTGCGTACTCAACTCCGAATTCTCCTAACTCTTCCTGCACTTTCTCCCATACCTGCTCGGGTTTTTCCCAGTCGAAACCGGCCCCACGGGCCTTCTCCTGGATCCGCATGGCTTTGACCAGGGCCGGCAATGAAGTAGGAACGCCGCCTAGCACCGAGGAGTTGCCTTTTTCCCGCAATTTGAGTTGCTCCCAATTGCGTTTCACGTCTTCCTCGTCGTTCACAGTCGTGTCGCCATAAATGTGCGGGTGACGAAAGATGAGTTTCTCACATTGGGCGTCGAGGACATCCGCAATATCAAAATGGCCCGTCTCGGAGGCTATTTTGGCGTAAAAGGTGAGGTGGAGCATCACGTCGCCGAGTTCCTTCTTCACATCCGCCAGGTCGTCGCGCAGAATGGCGTCAGAGAGTTCGTACGTCTCCTCAATGGTGAGATGACGTAAACTCTGCATGGTTTGTTTCTTATCCCACGGACATTCGGCCCGCAGGCGGTCCAGCACGTCGAGCAAACGGCCGAAGGCGGCCAGCTGTTCGGCGCGCCGGTTGGGCATTGAGGGTTGTGTTTCCATTACGTCAAATATACGGCACCCAAGCCGGGTGGGCTATACGTATGTAGAAGTGGGGGCAAGCCGGGCTGGTAAGGCCCCAAGAAATACTTTCGTAGAAAAGCAGGGCCATTTCTCTACTTTTGCACTTCAAAACAAACCTTGCTTGTGGCACTGATCAAATCAATTTCCGGCATCCGGGGCACCATCGGCGGCGCAGCCGGCGAAGGCCTGACCCCCATTGACGTAGTGAAGTATGCAGCGGCCTTTGGCACCTGGGTACTGGAAAAAACGCAGAACAACACGATTGTCATCGGTCGGGACGCACGCATTTCGGGCGAGATGGTCAGTAAGCTGGTGGAAGGTACCCTGCGCGGACTGGGCATCGACGTAATCGACCTGGGCCTGAGCACGACACCAACCGTGGAAATAGCCGTGCCCGCCAAAAAAGCCGGCGGTGGCATCATCCTCACGGCCTCGCACAATCCTAAGCAGTGGAACGCGCTGAAGCTGCTCAACGACAAGGGCGAGTTCATTTCCGACGAGGAAGGGCAGGCTGTGCTGGCCCTGGGCGACAACGAGTCTTTCAACTTTGCTCCGGTCAACAAGCTGGGACAGTACTCGACCGACAACACCTTCTTCAAGAAGCACATCAAAGCCATTCTGGCCCTGCCGCTGGTCGATGTGGAGGCCATCAAGGCCAAGAAGTTTCGCGTCGTTATCGACTGCGTCAACTCCACCGGCGGCATTGTGGTGCCCATGCTGCTCGAAGCCCTGGGCGTAGAGAAAGTGGAAAAGCTGTTCTGTGAGCCCACCGGCGACTTTGCCCATAACCCCGAGCCCCTACCCGAAAACCTGCGCGACATTGCCCGGGTACTGGAAAAAGGCTCCTTCGACCTGGGCATTGTGGTGGACCCCGACGTGGACCGCCTCGCCCTGGTAAACGAGGACGGCAGCATGTTCGGGGAAGAGTACACCCTGGTAGCTGTGGCCGACTACGTACTGCAGCAGAGCGGGGGCGGCAATACCGTCAGCAACCTGAGCAGTACCCGCGCTCTGCGCGACGTGACCGAAAAAGCCGGCGGCAACTACGCCGCCGCCGCCGTGGGCGAGGTGAACGTAGTGACCAAGATGAAGGAAACCAACGCCATTATCGGTGGCGAGGGAAACGGCGGTATTATCTACCCCGAACTGCACTACGGTCGCGACTCCTTGGTGGGCATTGCGCTTTTCTTGAGCCACCTGGCCAAGTCGAACCTGACTATGACGCGCCTGCGGGCTTCGTATCCGGGCTACTTCATCTCCAAGAACAAGATTGAGCTGACGCCCGAAATTGATACCGACCAGGTACTGGTGCAGATGCAGCAGCGCTACGCCAAGCAGCCGGTAAATACCATCGACGGGGTGAAAATCGAGTTTGACAAGGAGTGGGTGCACCTGCGCAAGTCCAACACGGAGCCTATCATTCGCATCTACGCCGAATCGGACTCCAACGCCACGGCCGACCACTTGGCCAACAAGATTATTGCTGACATCAAGGAGATTATCTCCCAGAAGAGCTAGAAGCGCTTTTTGCCTCCATTTATAAAGGATTCCGGCTGCCACGCTGGAATCCTTTATTTTTGTGGGGCTATATTCTCTCAGTAGCTATACCTCCTCCCTCCACCTTAGTTGCGCGTATGCCTCTCCACCCCGATTCGCACGCCTCCACTGCCACACCCATGGCTGTGTATTTTGATAATGCGGCGACAACCCCGCTCGATCCGGAAGTGCTGGATGCTATGCTGCCCTTCCTGCGCGAGCACTACGGCAACCCCAGCAGCATCCACGGCCACGGCCGCAAGGTGCGGGCAGCCATCGAGAATGCCCGTAAGACCATTGCCCACCTGATAAACGCTGCCCCGGCCGAAATTTCCTTTACTTCGGGCGGCACCGAGGGCGACAACTACGCAGCTTTCGGCAGCATTCGGACGCTGGGTTTGCGCCACGCCGTGACCTCCAAGCTAGAGCACCACGCTGTGCTGCACACCCTACAGGCGCTGGAGAAGTCCGGCGACATTACGCTCAGCTACGTGCGCCACGACGAGCAGGGGCGCCTGGATCTGGAGCATCTGGATGAGCTGTTGAAAACCAACGGCCGCTCGTTCGTGAGCTTGATGCATGCCAACAATGAAATTGGCAACCTGAACGACATCGGAGCTATTGGTAACATCTGTCAGCAGCACCAGGCCATTTTCCACACCGATACGGTGCAGACCATGGGCCACTACCGGCACGATGTACAGAAGCTGAAGAACCACTTTCTGGTGGGTTCAGCGCATAAGTTTCACGGCCCGAAAGGGGTGGGCTTTCTTTACCGCCGTCCCGAGGTGCACGTAGCCCCGCTAATTCACGGGGGCTCCCAGGAGCGCAATGTGCGGGCCGGCACCGAAAATGTGTACGGTATCATCGGCCTGGCTAAAGCTCTGGAAATTGCCTACCGCGACATGGACACCCATCAGCAGCACATCCAGGGCCTGAAAGACCGGTTTATTTCGCGCCTGACCAGCGAAATTGAGGATGTGCAGTTCAATGGACTCTCTGCCTATGCCGACCAGAGCCTGTACACGGTGCTGAGCGTGAGTTTGCCGCCGTCGGCGATGAGCGAAATGCTGCTTTTCAACCTGGACATCAGCCGGGTGTCGGTGTCGGGCGGCTCGGCCTGTAGCAGCGGTGCCGATGCGGGTTCGCACGTGCTGACGGCCCTGGGCTGCGACCCGCAGCGGGGCGCCATCCGCTTCTCGATGAGCAAATACAACACTGCTGAAGAAGTGGACTACGCCGTAGAGCAACTCGCCAAGATGTACCGTAAGGTGCCCGCTTAGCCCCGAGCTTGCTGCCTGCGTCAGGTAGCTATTACGAAACCCCGCTTGTGTTTTCCCGAACCGGGGAAAGCGCAAGTGGGGCTTTGGGCTTTATCCTAGCTGGTTGAGTCGTGCGGAGCCTGTCGTTTAGGTCGTAAGGCAGCTGCTATATAGCGGTGGCCTATCTATTTTGCCGTCCTTGCGTACTCACTGGCAAAAGCAGCTTCCGACTCTCATGGCCGACATTAATATTCAGCGTAAAAAGTCCTCTCCTAGTCCCTGGCTCCTGGTTTTGCTCGTGCTCATCGTGTTGGCAGTGGTGGGCTACTTCCTGTTCCGCTCTGATACGGCCGAACCAGTCGAGCAAGCCCCTGCGGCAACAACCAGTGCTGCCCCCGTTGCTGCCGACTCGGCAGCTGAGGCCGAAACGGCCCCGCCTCTAGCTGATGGCGACGCAGCCGCGGTAGCCGATATGGCTGCCGCCGAAGGCCCGGTTACAGCCGATGAGCTGGCAACCTTTGCTACCGCCGAAACCGACAGTCCGGACTACGGCCGCCGCGGCCTGCAGATGCTCACGGCTTCGCTCAGCAGCCTGGCCGACCGGGATGACCTGCGCGGCGACGCCACCGTAGCCGAGCGGCGCAACGACCTGACCAGTGCCATCAGCCGCAGCTCGGAACCTAATGCCAGTTTGCGGCCGGGCTTTGTGGCCGTGGCTGGTTTGCTGCAGGCTATTCAGCAAAAAGGCTACCCCGACCTGGAAAAACCCGTGGCTGAGCTCGGAGAACAAGCCCGGTCTTTGTCGGGGCGTACTACGCCTGCCGACCAGCCCGCTCTGCAGGCCTTTTTCACCAAGGCTGCCGGCATCCTGCAGACGCTCGACGAGCCCGCGCCCTAGTGTACCGGTACTGCACCCCAATTTACCCGTTTCACCTGCTTGCTAACCCGACTCATGGAGCCGAATTCTCCCATACCCTCTGCCGAAGGCATGCACCTGCGCCGCCTGCGCGACCTGACTGAGTTTGAAGTGGCCGACGGCAGCCCCGATGTACGTGGCTGGGCTGTGCGCGGCGGCGACGGTGCCAAGTTTGGCGACGTCTCTGAATTGATAGTGGAGGAAGAGGCCCTGAAGGTGCGCTACCTCGACGTGGAGCTTGATTCGTCGCTGAACGTGAACCGTCACGAGCGTCACATCCTGATTCCGGTGGGCGTAGCGGCCCTAGACGAGGAGGGCGACAATGTATTTGTGCCTTCCTTAAATAAGGAAGCCGTGCTGGATTATCCGCCCTACGAGGAAATCCGCATTACCAGGGAGTATGAGGAGGCTATGCTGCGCAGTCTGAAGCTGCCTTTGCCCGAAGGCCGCTCCGGTAGTTTCTACGACCAGGATTCTTACAACGAGCAACGCTTCTACCACAACCGCCGACCGGCTGCTCACGAAGGCCTACGCCGCCGCGACCCGGAGGCTTAGCGTTGTTTATTGAGCCTTAATTAAGGCTTGCCTGACCCGTAAACGAGTCATACTGGGTGGGAGCAGCTGGCAATCCGCAGCTTCTTACATCCAGTATGACTCGTTTAAGAGTTAGGCTCGCAAACGGCCTGACTAAAGTTAATTACGGTGAATCATGTTCACGACGCCCTCCACCCACTGCGGGTGCGAGTTCAGGCTGGGCACCAGTTGCCAGTGGGTTCCGCCGGCTTCCTCGAACATTTCCTTGAATTCCAGGCCGACCTCAATCGTCGTTTCGAGGCAGTCGGCCACGAATGCGGGGCTAAAGGCCAACACGTTTTTGATGCCTTTGGCGGGCATCTCTTTTAGGACTTCGTCGGTGTAGGGCTGTAGCCACGGGTCACGGAGCCGGCTTTGCAGACGGCTCTGGAAGGTGGTTGTGTACTGCTCAGGACTCAGGCCCAGGCCGGCCGCTAGCTGCCGTGAAGTCTCGTAGCACTGGGCTCGGTAGCAGTAGCGGTTGTTCTTGTTGTAGCTATTGCAGCAAGTGCCCAGCTTGCAGTAGTTGTTGTGGCTGCCCTTGAGCACGTGGCGTTCTGGAATGCCGTGGTAGCTGAATACGACGTGGTCATAGTCGTGCTTGGCCATTTCCTGCTTGCCCAAGGTCACGAAGGTGCCAATGAAGCCGGGGTCATCGGTGAAGGTGCTGATGAAGCTGATGCTGGGTACTACCCACCACTTGCTCACAATTTCCATCACCTTTTCCTGGACCGAGCCAGTGCTGGCCGCCGCGTACTGCGGAAACAGCGGCAGCACGATAATCCGGTCGACGGCTGCTTCGCGCAGCTCTTCCAAGGCTTTTTCGATGCTGGGGTTCTGGTAGCGCATACCAAAAGCCACGGCGTAGTCTTTACCGAGCTTTTCCTGCACCAGTTTCTGCAAGTCTAGGCCGTGGTAAAGGAGGGGAGAGCCGCGCTCATCCCAGAGCTGCTGGTAAATCTTGGCCGACTTAGGTGCGCGCAAGGGCACCACCAAGCCCTGGAACAATGGATAACGCACAGCGGCGGGCATGTCGATAACCCGACCGTCGGTGAGAAATTCGTTGAGGTAGCGGCGTACGTCAGGCGTTTTCGGAGAGTCGGGCGTACCCAGGTTTACGAGGAGCACGCCGATACGGCGCTGCGGAGAGGCGGGAGTTGGCATAGAAAAAGAACGGTCGTCCGTCATAGACAAAGGTAGGGCCTCTAGGGTTTGGGAGGAAGCCCGTATTTTTCCACTGGCACCTAGTAAGATGAGCAGGAGTCAAGCCAGAAGGTAAGAGGCTGGTTGTCTGATTTAAGACTAAACGATGTGCATCTGCCTATAAAGCGGTACCTTTGCAGACTTATTTAGAAAATCCTGTGAATCCCGAACCTAAACCGCACCGCGCTGGCTTTGTGAGCATTATCGGCAAGCCCAATGTGGGCAAGTCGACGCTGATGAACGCCCTGATGGGCGAGCGGCTCAGCATTGTCACGAGCAAGGCCCAGACCACGCGTCACCGCATCCTGGGCATCCTGAACGGCGACGATTTCCAGCTGGTCTACTCCGATACGCCCGGCATCATCCAGCCCAAGTACGAGCTGCACAACGCCATGATGTCGTTCGTGTACAGCTCCCTGGAAGACGCCGACGTTATCCTGTTCGTGACCGACATCTACGAAAAGCACGACGAGGAGCCCGTAGTAGAGCGCCTGCGCAAGATGGTCGACACCCCGATTTTGCTGCTGGTCAACAAAATCGACCAAGCCGACCAGGCCGAAGTAGAAGCCAAGGTGGAGTATTGGCGCGAACAGCTGCCTAATGCAGCCCGCGTATTGCCCATTTCGGCCCTCGAAAAGTTTGGTACCGGTGAGCTGTTGGATCTGATTCTGGGCTACCTGCCCGAGCACCCGGCCTATTACCCCAAAGATGAACTCACCGACAAGCCGGAGCGTTTCTTTGCCGCCGAGATGATTCGGGAGAAAATCTTCAAACTCTATAAAAAGGAAGTTCCCTACAGCTGCGAAGTTGGCATCGAGGAATTCAAGGAGGAAGAGGATATTATCCGCATCCGGGCCACCATCTACGTGGAGCGGGCTAGCCAGAAAGGCATCATCATCGGCAACAAAGGCGAGGCGCTGAAGAAAGTCGGCACCTGGGCCCGGGAGGAAATGGAGAAATTCTTCCAAAAGAAAGTCTTCCTCGAAACCCACGTCAAAGTCAACGAAAACTGGCGCACCGACCCCAAAGCCCTAAACCGCTTCGGGTACAGCCAATAGATAGAACTCGGAAGTGAGAGCTCAGAACTTAGACTAAACGATTATTAATTCTAAGTTCTGAGCTCTCACTTCTGAGTTCTAAAAGAAATTCCGACCTCACATTTACTTAACTACTCCGGGCACTGCCGAAACTGGTCGGGCCGGCGGCTGGAGTCAGACGCATGAAGAATACCATTGCAATTGTGGGCCGCCCCAACGTGGGCAAATCCACCCTGTTTAACCGCCTCGTGGGTCACCGCAAGGCCATTATGGACAACCAAAGCGGCGTAACCCGCGACCGGCACTACGGCTACGGCGAGTGGATCGGCAAGCACTTCACCGTCATCGACACGGGGGGCTACGTGCACGGCTCCGACGATGTATTTGAGGAAAGCATCCGCCGCCAAGTAAAGCTGGCTATTGATGAGGCCGACGTGGTTTTATTTATGGTTGACGTGGACGCGGGCATGCACGGCCTCGATGAGGAGTTTGCCAACGTACTGCGCCGCTACCAGGGCAAAAAGCCGATTTACCTGGTCGGCAACAAAGCTGACACCAACGCCCGGGCCCACGCGGCCGGCGAGTTCTACGCCCTGGGCGTCGGCGACGGTGACATCTTCACCATCTCCTCCCAAAGCGGCTCCGGCACCGGCGACTTGCTTGATGCCGTAGTTTCGCACTTTGAAGACCCATGGGAGGAAGTGCAGGATGAAGGCCTGCCCAAGATTGCCGTGGTTGGCCGCCCCAACGTGGGCAAGTCCAGCCTGGTAAATTTGCTGCTGGGCGAGGAGCGCACCATCGTGACTGATATTGCCGGCACAACCCGCGACGCCATCAAAACGCGCTACAACGCCTTCGGCAACGAGTTCATTTTGATTGATACGGCCGGTCTGCGCCGCAAAACCAAGGTGAAAGAGGATATCGAATTCTACTCCGTGCTCCGCTCCATCCGGGCCATGGAAGAGTCCGATGTCTGCATCGTGATGCTCGACGCTACCCGCGGCGTGGAAGCCCAGGACGTGAACATCATCGCCCTGGCCGACAAGAACCGCAAGGGCATCGTGATTCTGGTCAATAAGTGGGACTTGGTCGAAGACAAGGAAACCAACACGACCAAGAAAATCGAGGAGCAGATTTATGAGAAGATAGCGCCTATTGCCTATCCGCCCATCATCTTCACCTCGGTGCTCACCAAGCAGCGCGTGCACAAGGCCATTGAAACGGCCATTCAGGTGTACGAGAATAAGACTAAAAAAATCCCGACTTCCCAACTCAACGAGGTGATGCTGCGCGTGATTGAGGAGCACCAACCGCCGTCCACGAAGGGCAAGATGGTGCGCATCAAGTACGTAACCCAGCTGCCCACGCATAACCCGGTGTTTGCTTTCTTCTGCAACCTGCCGCAGTACGTGAGTGAGTCGTACACCCGCTACCTGGAAAACCGCCTGCGGGAGAATTTCGACTTCGGTGGCGTGCCCATCGGTATTATTTTCCGGAAGAAGTAAGCTGATATTTAAGGCGTTGGAAAAACGCAGAATAAATTTTTCTACTGTCGGGTTACCTTCCGGGGAGGTGAGTATAAAGGTCCGAATCTAGCGCCGAGCTGCAATACGCCCGAAGCCTGATTTAAGAATATCTGACTTGATTCTCACAACCCCATTTTTTCCCTTGACCATGAAAAAGGTTCTGTTCCTCGCCCTGGCTGCTGCTTCGTTCACCTTCGCTTCGTGCGACAGCAAGACTGAAAACGCTCAGGAAAACGCTGCTGAGCAAGTAGAAGAAGCTGGCGAAGCTAAGGCTGACGCTATGGAAAATGCTGGCAACGAAGCTGGTGCTGACTCGGTAGAAAACGCTACCGAAGCTCAGGCTGACAAAATGGAAGATGCCGCTGACGCTGGTGCTAGCCAGGCTACGCCTGCTCCCGCTGCCGGCGCTACCACGACCCAGCAGTAATTGCGCTGCCTGAAAAGGCAAAAAGGAGGCTCCCTGATTCAGGGAGCCTCCTTTTTTTATGGGTATTGCGGTAAGAGCAGCTATCCCAGCCGCCGCCGCAGAATACCGTCGACGAGAGTGAAGAGCCGGCGGGGCTCGTAGGTGCGCCAGGGAAGGTCATCGAGTTGTCCACCGAAGTTGACGTAGTTATCCACATTGAACTGGTGCATTTCGCGGATAACGTGCTCCTGGAAGTTGACGCCGGCAATCCAGCCGTCTTCCACGTCTTCGAACCACTCTTCGTAGTAAGAGTCGTCGGAGCCGTGGAAGTTGAATACGTTTTCGCCGACGAGGATGAATTTGCGGATGCCTTCGTGCACCATCAAATCGATGATATTGCGCTTAAGGCTCATGATGTCGTTTTCGATGGCGTCGTTCCACTCGCCGATGAATTCAATGATGCCGATGCCCTCGTCGTAGTCGACAAAGAGGATTTTGAGGAACAGCGTATCGGATTCGAGGCTGTCCCACTGCGGGTGAATGTAGTACCCGTAAATCGTATTGGTGAAGGCGTTGAGGTTGTTTTCAGCTTCGAACAAGGGGGAGCGGGGGTCCTCAGAAGCGGAATACTGCTCTATCCAGTTATAGTGGGGCTCGATGGTATGCACGGGCGGGCAGTGGTTGGAATGAATGAGTAGACAGGTAACAACCACCGGCCAAAAAAGCTCCGGGGCAGCAGCTCATTCTAACGCGCAAGCCCTAATTGTGTTGACCTGGCTATTGGGTTGGGTCAATCACCGATAAGCTGAGCCAAAATTAGGGCACCAGTTGAGCTACTTGCTCAGTAGCGTGCCAAACAACAGTATACCAAGCAGTAGTGCGGGAAAAGAAGCCAGGGCCGCGGCCCCAGCCAGTATTGGACGCTGGCGCTGGAAAGCCTGATAGGTATAGATAAGTAGGGCTACGGTATTGGCCAGAACTATCAGGAGGTAGAGAGCTTTTAAGGCTACGAAGGACAGCGGCTCATAATACAGCACATGCAACACAAGTTGCAACAGGCAGGAAAGCATAACCCGCAGGCCAAAGCTTTGAATCATGGTACGTGGTCAGAACAACGAATTACCGTTGCGCCTCAATTGCGGCCCGCACGGAGCCGTGCTTCTTAAGTAGCTCAGCGGCTTCGGGCTGCTCAATGCCGAGCTCGTCCATTATCATCTTTTCGCCGCGGTCCACGAGCTTGAGGTTGCTGAGCTGCATGTCAACCATCTTGTTGCCTTTGACTTTGCCCAGACGGATCATGGTGGCGGTAGTAAGCATGTTGAGCACTAGCTTCTGGGCCGTACCAGCCTTCATGCGGGTGCTGCCGGTAACGAACTCGGGGCCGGTAATGACTTCGACGGGGAAGTCGGCGAGGGCGGCAATGGAGGACTCGGGGTTGCAAACGATGCAGCCGGTGGCAATGCCGTGGCGGCGGGCAATGGCCATGCCGCCGATGACGTAGGGAGTGCGGCCGGAGGCGGCAATGCCGACGAGCATGTCGTTGGCGTTGATGTCGTGGGCCTGGAGGTCGCGCCAAGCCTGCTGGGCGTCGTCCTCGGCATTTTCGACGGCTTTGCGGATGGCAGTGTCGCCACCGGCAATAAGACCGATAACCAGGCCCTGGGGCACGCCGAAGGTAGGCGGGCACTCCGAAGCGTCGAGGATACCGAGCCGGCCGCTGGTGCCAGCCCCAATGTAGAACAGCCGCCCCCCCGTTGCAGCCGCTCCACCGTGGCTTCCACCAGGGCCTCAATCTGGGGCAGGGCCCGGGCTACGACCTGCGGCACCGTCTGGTCCACGCTGTTGATGCCGACCAGCAGCTCGTGGGTGGAGAGCGTTTCGAGGTTGTTGAACTGGGAAGGACTTTCGGTAGTACCCAAGGTGAGATGGTGAAATGGTGAAGTGGTGAGTTTTATGCTGAACTGACTTCAACGTTCCAAAGTGGAAGAGGTAGGCGCTTTGAGGCGGGCAATGGCGTGAAACTTGTCGAAAACGTGCTCAGTATGAGGCGCATCTTTCTGGAGCTCCTTAGTCAGATCCTGGCCGGCCCAGTGCTCGTAGTGGTTGCCACGGCGCCAGAGACGGGAGCGGGTCACGTCGTAGATCAGGCCATTATAACCCACCCAGATTTCGTCCCGGTCCTGCCCGTTGCGCAATGCCAATTGAGCCAGGGTGTATTCGGGGAGGTTCGTTGTTAGATGTTGGTCGCTAGTTGTTAGTCCGTTGTTTGGAGCTGCTTGTTGTTGGTTTTCTGAATCGGACGGCGGGTTCATCAATTGACTTCTGAATTAAGAATGCCGCGAAGCACGGACGAAAAACAACTAACAACTACGAACGAGCAACTAGCCAAGTAATGCCTGAGTGAGAATCCAGCGGTTGGGCAGGTCACCCTGGGCGGCTTTGAAGTAGTCTTCGTAGCTGCACGGCACAATCCGCTTGATGGCGCTGTCGGCTAGGCTTTCCACTTCCAGCCACCACTTTTCGGTGCGTTTGGCCTTGTAGAACACCAGCTTGGCCGGGGAGCCGGGCAGCCCCACGGCGTAGCGGATAAAGCGGCGGCTCTGGAAGTCAGTTTCGTTGCGGCGGTGGTAGTAGCCCTCAATGAAATACCACAGCATCGTAGCCAGGGCGCAGGCTGCCAGGCCGTGGGTGTCGTGGTCGGGGCGGTAGCCGTAGAGGCCGAAGGAGCTGAGTTGGTCGTTATGGCCCGCGTACCAAGCTAGCTTGGCAGCTTCCTCGTTGGTAAGGCCGAACGGGTTAGCGGGGTAGTAAGCTGGGGCATCGTTCCAGCGCAAGGCGGCCACGTCGAAGCTCACAAAGTCGGCTTGGCGCAGCAAGGGTTCGGCCTGGCGGATATCGTCGCGCACCTGCCCCAGGCGCAGGGTTTCGAAATGGAGCTTTTCCAGGGCCGCCAGCACATCGGGGGCCACCAGGTACTGCTGGTGGGCCAGCTGGGCGAAGTTGAACACGAAATTGGGCTCGTGCATCAGAATGCGGCGCAGGTGCGAATCCTCGGCCGGGGCCGTGTCGTGCTCGGCCATGTCTACCCGCGAGTCGACCATGGCAAAGCTGACCGGCCGTTCCAGGGTTTCGTAGGCCAGGAACTGTCCGTAATCCAAGTCCTGGCTGCCGCCGAGCAGAATCGGGACGGTGTTATGCTCCAGCAGCGCGGCCACGATTTCACGCAGGCGCAGGTAGGTGTCTTCCAGCGTTAGGCCGGGGCGCAGGTTGCCCAAATCGACCAGGCGCATGCTGCCGGTGCCTTTTTGCAGCTGATAGAAGCGGCGGCGTACTTCGTCGGCCCCGTGTACGGCAGGCTCCCCACCGGCGCTGCCCCGCCACTCGTTCAGCCCGATAAGGGCCAAGTCCGCCGCCCGCCAGTCCGGAAACGAGTCCAGAAAACGGGTAGCGTAATTCGCTAGCGTGGTAGAAGCTGCCGAGGCGGCAGTGAGCTCCTCGCGGAGCGGATCAAAGAAGATGGCCAGATTCATCGGGCGCGGACAGTGCAGGCAGACAAAACTAAGCAAAACCCGCTAGCCCTTCCAGTTTTTCGGCGTCAACCTTCGCCCCGAGCTGGTCCGTAATAGGCATTATGCCAAAAAATCTATTTATTTAAGCTGTCTTGGCTGATTATTCGAGACGCCTTTGCCCTCTCTAGCGTTACAGAAGCAGACTTTTTTTGCCCTCTTTTCCGCTTTTCCCACCCTTAGCATCCTACTCTCCATGGAAGTCCGCCGCGCGTTTGATATTCTCTCGCACCAACTTGCCACTGCCCCCAAAGCCGACTCTCTGGCCGCCAAGATTGATGGTTCCTGGCAAAAGTATAGCACCCAGCAAGTCCTGGACCATGCCAACCAGGTCAGCCTGGGCCTGCTGGCGCTGGGCCTGAAAAAGGATGATAAAGTGGCCATCATTTCGATGAACCGGCCCGAGTGGATGTTTGCCGACTTCGGTATCTCTCAGATTGGCGGTACTACCGTGCCGATGTACCCCAGCATTACGGTCGAAGACTACAAGTACATCTTCACCGACGCCGGCGTTAAGGCCGTATTCGTGTCGGATGCTAAGCTCTACGCCAAAGTAAAGGAAGCCACGGCTGATTTGCCCGAGGTAAAGCACGTTTTCACCTTCGACAAGGTGGCGGGCGTGCGGCACTTCAGCGAGCTGCTGGAAATGGGCAAAAAAGGTGACCCGGCTACCTTGGAGCCCCTGCGCGCCGCTGTGCAGCCCGACGACCTGCTCACCCTGATTTATACCTCCGGCACTACCGGCAACCCCAAAGGCGTGATGCTCAGCCACGACAACATTCTGAGCAACTGTCGTAACTCCCAGCCGTTTGTGCCCGTCACGAAGGACGACAAGGCCCTGAGTTTCCTTCCGCTCTGCCACATTTTCGAGCGGATGGTAACTTACCTCTACATGATCAACAGCGTGAGCATCTACTACGCCGAAAGCATGGAGGTCATTGCCGACAACCTGCGCGAGGTGAAGCCCCAGATTTTCACCACCGTACCCCGCCTGCTGGAGAAGGTGTATGATAAGATTGTCGCTAAAGGCCACGAGCTGGATGGCGTCAAGAAAAACCTGTTCTTCTGGGCCCTGGATTTGGGCCTGAAGTACGATACTCAGAAAGACCAAGGCTTCTTCTACAATACCCAGTTGGCTCTGGCCAACAAGCTTATTTTCAATAAATGGCGTGAGGCGCTGGGCGGCAACCTCAAATGCATCGTATCCGGTGGCGGCGCCCTGCAGCCCCGGCTGGCCCGGGTGTTCTGGGCAGCGGGTATCCGGGTGATGGAAGGCTACGGTCTGACGGAAACCTCCCCGGTTATTGCCGTGGGCGGCTTTGAGCCCGAGAACAACATGATTGGTACCGTCGGCCCACTCATCGACAACATGGAGGTGAAAATTGCCGAAGACGGCGAGATTCTGACCAAGTCAGCCTCCGTGATGAAGGGCTACTACAACAAGCCCGACCTGACAGCCAAGGAAATCGACGCCGACGGTTGGTTCCACACCGGCGACATCGGCGAGTTTGTCAATGGGCGCTTCCTCAAGATTACCGACCGGAAGAAGGAGATGTTCAAAACCTCAGGCGGCAAGTACATTGCCCCGCAGGTAATTGAGGGCAAGTTGAAAGAGTCGCCGCTGGTAGAGCAGTGCATGGTGGTAGGGGCCGACCAGAAATTTCCTGCCGCCCTCGTCATTCCTTCCTTCGACGACCTAAAAGGCTGGTGCAAGCGCAATAACGTGGACTGCAATTGCTCCAACGAAGAGCTCATCAAGAATGAGAAGGTGGTGCAGATGTACGAGGATCTGGTGAAGAAGTACAACCAAAGCTTCGCTCAGTGGGAGCAGGTCAAGAAAATCGTATTGCTGCCCAACCTCTGGACCGTAGAAACGGGCGAGATGACACCCACCATGAAGGTAAAGCGCAAGATCATCACCGAGAACAACAAGGATCTGATCGAGAGCCTCTACCAGCAGGAGGCACACCGGTAAACGGCAGGTAGGGCTGCCGAGAAAAGTTTGGGGCTGCTGACCGTCTCCGGAATGGAAATGAGCACTGGCCCCAAACTTTTTTTCTAATTATTTAGTATGCAAGCATAACATATTCTTTGTATGTTTACCGGACTTCGCCACACCCATGACACCGGAAGAAACCGTCGATTATAACATCAAAGTTGCCTGGCACGCCATTTCGCGCATGTACAATACGCAGGCTGCCAAGCACGACATTACCACCAGCATCGGCTTTGTCCTGCTCAATATAGACCAGGAACTCGGTACTCCGGCTACCAAAATTGCGCCCCTGCTGGGCCTCGAAACCCGGAGCCTGACGCGCATTCTGCGCAGCATGGAAGAGAAGGGCCTGATCTACAAGCAAGCCGATACCCAGGACAAACGCTCGGTCCGCATTTTCCTGACCGAGGAAGGTTTGCGCAAAAAGGAAGTTTCGCGCCAGACCGTGCGGCATTTCAACCAGAAGGTGCGGGAGAAAATCCCCCAGGCCCAATTGGAAGTCATGTTCAAGGTCGTGGGCCAGATTACGGGCATGATTGAGGGGAAAACCCTCTTCGACGATTTTAAGCTGAAACCCCTGCGCTCCGAATCCGCCGCCTAACGGCGCGGGCTCGGAGTGTTTTGCTTTCGGATAGCAACCCAAATAGCGGGCCTTCGTGTTCTAATTAACTCGGCATGACGAGTAGTTGAACGCGAAGTTTCCACCTGAATCTTTCATTTCTCACCCACCTCATTCCTTCCCGAATGAATCGTATTATCAAAAAAGTAGCCGTATTGGGCTCCGGTGTGATGGGCTCGCGCATTGCGCTGCACTTCGCCAACATCGGCGTGCAGGTGTTATTGCTCGATATTGCTCCCAAGGAGCTGACTCCCGACGAGGAAAAGAAGGGCCTCAAGCTCGACGCGGCGGCGGTGAAAAACCGCATCGTAAACGCCTCGCTCGACGCGGCCGTGAAGTCGAACCCCTCGCCGCTCTACCGCAAGGCCGACGTGTCGCGCATCAAAACGGGCAACTTCGACGACAACCTGAAGGACATTGCCACCTGCGACTGGACCATTGAGGTCGTCGTAGAGCGTCTCGACATCAAGAAGAGCCTGTTTGAGCGCATCGAGCAGTTCCGCAAGCCCGGCACCCTGATTACGTCGAACACTTCGGGTATTCCGATTCATTTGATGGCTGAAGGCCGCTCGGATGATTTCCGCAAGCACTTCGCCGGCACTCACTTCTTCAACCCGCCCCGCTACCTGAAGCTGCTCGAAATCATCCCGACGCCGGAAACGGACCAGTCGGTGGTGGATTTCCTGATGCACTACGGCGACCTGTACCTGGGCAAAACCACCGTACTGGCCAAGGACACGCCCGGCTTTATTGCCAACCGCGTGGGCGTTTTCGCCATGCTCGACGTAATGCAGACCATGCAGCGCCTGGGCCTGACGGTGGAAGAAGTCGATAAGCTGACCGGCCCGGTTATCGGCCACGCTAAGTCGGCTACCCTGCGTACTTCCGACGTGGTTGGTCTGGACACGACCATCAACGTAACCAATGGCCTAGCCCAGGGCCTGCCCAACGACGAAGCCAAGGACGTATTCGTGCTGCCCGACTTCGTCAAGAAAATGGGTGAGAACAAGTGGCTGGGCGACAAAACCGGCCAGGGCTTCTACAAGAAAGTGAAGGGCGCGGGCGGTAAGTCCGAAATCCACGCCCTGGATTTGAATACGCTGGAGTACAAGCCCAGCCAGAAGGTGAAATTTGCTTCCCTGGAAGCTACTAAGGCCATTGACAAGGTAGCGGACCGGTTCAAGGTGCTGGTAGCCGGCAAAGACAAAGCTGCCGACTTCTACCGCCAGAGCTTCGGCAGCCTGTTTGCCTACGTTTCGAACCGGATTCCGGAAATCACCGACCAACTCTACAAGATTGACGACGCCCTGCGCGCCGGCTTCGGCTGGGAACTGGGTCCGTTCGAAACCTGGGACGCCCTGGGCGTGCAGAAAGGCCTGGAGCTGGCTCAGGCCCACGGCAAAAACGTAGCTCCCTGGATTGAGGAAATGCTGGCCGCTGGCAATTCGACCTTCTACAAGGTGAATGAGCAGGGTGTTAAGCAGTTCTACGACCTGGAGTCGAAGTCTTACCAGACCATTCCGGGCGTGGAGAACTTCGTTATCCTCGACAACCTGCGCGCCACGGGCAAAGTCATCTGGAAAAACGCCGGGGCTTCGGTCCTCGACCTCGGCGACGGTATTGTAAACGTGGAGTTCCACTCCAAGATGAACACCCTGGGCTCCGACGTCATTCAGGGCCTGATGAAGGGCGTGGACATTGCCGAGAAGGGCTTCCGCGGCATGGTCGTCGGCAACGACGCGCCCAACTTCTCAGCCGGCGCCAACCTGGGTCTGGTGTACATGTACGCCCTCGACCAGGAGTACGACGAGATTAACATGATGATTGCCCAGTTCCAGAATGCTATGATGCGCATGCGCTACAGCAGCATTCCGGTGGTGGGCACGCCCCACGGCCTGGCCTTGGGCGGTGGCTGCGAGCTGAACCTGCACGCCGATAAGGTGGTAGCGGCCGCCGAAACCTACATGGGACTGGTAGAATTCGGCGTGGGTCTGATTCCGGCCGGGGGTGGTACCAAGGAAATGACCTTGCGCACGGCCGCTAAGTATGAGGAAGGGGAGCCCGAGTTCAACCTGCTCCGCAACGCCTTCGTGACCATTAGCACCGCCAAGGTGTCGACTTCGGCCGCCGAGGCCTTCGACCTGGGCTTCCTGCGCCGCGGCGACGAAGTGGTAGTCAACAACAACCGCCTCATTGCCACCGCTAAGGCTGAAGCCATTGCCATGGCCGAGGCCGGCTACACTCAGCCCGTGCAGAAAACCGACATCAAGGTGCACGGCAAAGGGGCCCTGGCCATGTTCCTGACCGGGGTGCACGCTATGCGGGTAGGCAACTACATTTCCGACCACGATGTTAAGATTGCCAACAAGCTGGCTTACGTCATGACTGGTGGGGATTTGTCGTCGCCGGCCAACGTGAGCGAGCAGTACCTGCTGGATCTGGAGCGCGAAGCCTTCCTGAGCCTGACCGGCGAGCGGAAAACCCTGGAGCGTATCCAGAGCATCCTGACCACCGGCAAACCGCTGCGCAATTAGAATTCAGAACTGAGAGCTTAGAACTTAGCGGTTGTTCTGGTATGGTAAGTCGGCATCGTTTTCGGGAGCTGAAGATTTGGCAGAAGGCGATGCTGATTACCAAGTTGACCTACCAGTGTTCTGCAGCTTTCCCAAGTGACGAACGATTTGGTCTGACGTCTCAGATACGCCGGGCAGCAGTTTCTATTCCTTCCAATATTGCAGAAGGGTCAGGTAGAGGCTCAACCAAAGACTTCAGTCAGTTCTTGTCAATTGCTACTGGCTCGGCTTACGAGTTAGAAACCCAGCTCATCTTGGCGGCTGAATTCGGTTATCTTGATGAAACCCGCTTACAGTCAGTACTTGATGAGTTAGCCGAATTGCAACGAATGCTCTACGGCTTCCAGAAAAGTCTTCAACCTGAGAACTAGCCACCCGAGTCTAAGCTCTGAGTTCTCACCTCTAACATCTAAGATCATGAATGCATATATCGTAGCCGGTTACCGCACTGCCGTTGGTAAAGCCACCCGTGGCGGTTTCCGCTTCACCCGTCCCGACGACTTGGCCGCGGACGTCATCAAACACCTGGTAGCCTCCGTGCCCGCCCTCGACCCCACGCGCATCGACGACGTGATTGTAGGCAACGCCGTGCCGGAAGCTGAGCAGGGCCTGCAGATGGGCCGCCTGATTTCTTTGCTGGCTTTGCCCATGAACGTATCGGGCCTGATTGTAAACCGCTACTGCGGCTCGGGCGTGGAAACCATTGCCATGGCCGCTGGTAAAATTGCCGCCGGCATGGCCGACTGCATCGTGGCCGGTGGTACCGAAAGCATGAGCATGGTGCCCACCGTGGGTTGGAAGACGGTTCCGAACTACAACCTGTCGAAAAAACACCCCGACTACTACCTGGGCATGGGCCTGACGGCCGAAGCTGTAGCCAACGACTACAAAATTTCGCGCGAAGACCAGGACCTATTCTCCTACAACTCCCACCAAAAGGCCATCAAGGCTATTGAGGCCGGCAAGTTCAAGGAGCAGATTGTGCCCATTACCGTCGAGGAAACCTATATTGACCAGGCTTCGGGCAAGAAGAAAACCCGTTCGTTTGTAGTCGATACCGACGAAGGCCCCCGCGCTGATACCTCGGTAGAAGCCTTGGCTAAGCTGCGCCCCGTGTTTGCTGCCAACGGCACCGTTACGGCTGGTAACTCGTCCCAGACTTCCGACGGTGCGGCTTTCGTGATTGTCATGTCGGAGCGCATGGTGAAGGAGCTTAACCTGGAGCCCATTGCCCGCATGGTAACCTACGCTACCGAAGGCATCGACCCGCGCATCATGGGTATGGGCCCGATCAAAGCCGTGCCGAAGGCGCTGAAGCAGGCCGGCATGAAGCTCGACGACATCGACCTGTTTGAGCTCAACGAGGCCTTTGCTTCCCAGTCCATTGCCGTGGTGCGAGAGCTGGGCATCGACGAAAGCAAGCTGAACGTGAATGGCGGTGCTATTGCCCTGGGCCACCCACTGGGCTGCTCGGGCGCCAAGCTCAGCATCCAGCTCTTCCACGAGCTGCGGGCCCGAGGCCAGAAGTATGGCATGGTAACCGCCTGCGTGGGCGGCGGCCAGGGCGTAGCTGGCATCTACGAGCTGCTGAAATAACTCTCCCAGCTTCGACCCGGACCGGGTGCTGGTCGGAAAGCGTGGCAGCGCTTCTCCACCGGAAAACTCAGGCCGCGCCCGGTCCGAGTCGAAGTTCTTGCTTAGCTTAGGTCATGAAAAAACGCCTGCGTAAGAAAACCCACCGCCAGGAATTCAAGGAATTCAGCTGGAACGTGTCCTACCGTCTCACCGACGACAAGCCCGACAGCTACCTGGATTTCTCGGACGTGCTGCTCGAGCAGATTGAAGCCTTTGAGCTGATTATCGGCGGAGCCCTGGATGATTTTGCCGCCACGCCCGTGAAGCGGCTGTCCGAAGAGCAGGCCCGGGAAAAGCGCGACCAGCTCCAGCAGTGGCTGCAGGCCCGGCCCGAAGTAGCCGAGGCTACCAGCTCCGAGCTGACCGACGCCTACTACGGCCCGTTTCGCGACCAGTAACTAAGTGGAGTCGGAAGCCTCAGTGCACTGGGGCTTCTTTTTTTCAGGCAAAGTACTCGGCAAGCATAACATAATTACGTATATTTCGGTACGAATGTATTCGGGCCGCCTGACGTTATAAATAGTAGGCAAGCCGAGCACTTCGCCCTCAGACTTTCGACATAAAACATTCCTTAACCCAACTCTCACCCTGGCCATGGAAGTATCCCAAAAGCTTGTAAAAGGCGGCGAATTCATCATCAAGGAAACCGACGCCCAAGACGTATTCACCCCCGCCGACTTCTCGGAGGAACAGAACATGATGCACCAGACCGCGCTGGACTTCGTGGAAAAAGAAGTGCAGCCCCTGCTGGAGCGCCTCGACAACCACGAAGAAGGCCTGATGCGCGGCCTGATGGAAAAAGCCGGTCAGCTGGGCCTGTTCGGCGTGAGCATTCCGGAAGAGTACGGCGGACTGAACATGGACTTCCCAACCTCGCTGCGGGTGACGGAAGGCGTGGGCGGCGGCCACTCGTTCCCAGTTGCGTTTGCCGCCCACACCGGCATTGCCATGCTGCCCATTCTGTACTTCGGCAACGACGAGCAGAAAGCCAAGTACCTGCCCGGCCTGACCAGCGGGGAACTGATGGGGGCCTACTGCCTCACCGAGCCCGGCTCGGGCTCCGACGCGCTGGGTGCTAAAACCAAAGCCATTCTGACCGAAGACGGCGAGCATTACGTGCTCAACGGCCAGAAAATGTGGATTACAAACGGTGGTTTCGCCGACGTATTCGTGGTATTCGCCCAGGTGGATGGTGACAAGTTCACCGGCTTCATCGTGGAGAAAGGCACGCCCGGTCTGAGCCTCGGCAACGAGGAGCACAAGATGGGCATCAAAGGCTCGTCGACCCGGCAGGTGTTCCTGTCGGACGTGAAAGTGCCGAAGTCGGCCGTGCTGGGTGAAATCGGCAAGGGTCACCTCATTGCCTTCAACATTCTCAACATTGGCCGCATCAAGCTTGCCGCTGCTTGCTTGGGTGCTACCAAAATGGCTTCGACGCTGAGCATCCGCTACGCTAACGAGCGGGTACAGTTCAAGATGCCGATTGCCAAGTTTGGCGCCATCAAGTACAAGCTGGCCCAGCAGGCCGTGCGGATTTACGCCGTTGAGTCGGCTATCTACCGCGCCGGTATGGACATTGCCCGCATGGAGCAGGAACTGCTCAGCAAAGGTCAGAGCCACAACGAAGCCCTGCTAGGTGCCGCCCGCGAGTTTGCCGTGGAGTGCGCCATTCTGAAAGTAGAAGGCTCGGAAGTACTCGACTACGTAGTAGATGAAGGCGTGCAGGTGTATGGCGGCTACGGCTTCTCGGCCGACTACCCCATGGACCGCGCCTACCGGGATTCGCGCATCAACCGCATCTTCGAGGGCACGAACGAAATCAACCGCATGCTGGCCGTTGACATGATCCTGAAGAAGGCCCTGAAAGGCGAGCTGGACCTGATGGGTCCCGCCCAGGCCGTGCAGCAGGAGCTGATGGCTATTCCGGACTTTAATGTTGAGGAAGAAACCGGCCTGTTCGCTGCCGAGAAAAAGACCATTGCCAAGCTGAAGAAGGCCATCCTAATGGTTGCTGGCACAGCCGTGCAGAAGTACATGAACTCCCTGGCCAAAGAGCAGGAAGTACTGATGAACATTGCCGACATGGCTATCAAGGTCTACACCGCCGAAAGCACCATTCTGCGCGTGGAGAAAGAAGCCGGCGTGAAAGGCGAGGAGGCAGTAGCTCCCCAGATTGACATTGCCCGCATCTACCTCTACGACACCGTAGACCAGGTAAACAAGTTCGGCAAAGACGCCATCGGCACCATGACCGAGGGCGACGAGCAGAAACTGCTGGCCATGGGCCTGAAGCGCTTCACCAAAGCTGACCTCTACAACGCCAAGGAAGCCCGCCGCCGCGTAGCCGACGTGCTGATTGCCGCCAACGAGTACAGCTTTTAGTAGCGTAAGAATTGGTTTGTTTGCATAAAAAAGGCCGCTCCTAAAGTAGGAGCGGCCTTTTTTCGTGTTTTGTTGTTCAGAACTTGGTAAGTAGCCAAGCTATTCGGCCCGGACGAACTGCTTGGTGACGGTGAAATCGGGCCCCTGAATGCGGAGAGTGTAGCTGCCCGACCGTACGGCCTGCAAGGGAATCGGCACTTCGCCGGCTACGATGCGGGTGGCTGGCAAGGTCAGGACTTCCCGGCCCAGCAGGTCGAACACCTGGAGCTTGAGGAACTGGGTTTCCGGCAGCCCGGAGAGGTGCAGCGTCAAGGTCTGAGTGGCCGGATTGGGATACAGGGAAAAGCTGCTAGCCAGCGGAGTGCGGCTGCTCAAGGTTGGAGAATATGCCAGGCCTGCGACGCCAAACGACTTGTTGCCGCTGCCGTCGGTCTGGGTGCCCGCTACTATTACCCGACCATTGGGCTGCAGAACCATAGCTGCCGGGCTAAAACCTGCTAGCGAGATGGTAGAAGCAGTAAAAGTGGGGGTAGTAGCTGAAAACCGGAAGATACGGCAGTCGTTGGTAGCCGTGCGCAGGCCGACCAGAGTTTCGCCCGTAGGCAGCAGGTTCAGGCCTAATACTGCGTTGCTGGTGCTACCCGTAGCCGCTTTGAGCAGGCCCTTCTTCCCAAACGACGTATCAAGCACGCCATCTGCGGTAAAGCGGGCTATGGCGATACTATCATTTCTTTCCAGGCCAGCCACCACAATCTTGTTGTCGGCCTGCAACAGCATTTTTTTCCAAGCGATTCTTAGGCCGCCCGCCGATCGGTCCAGAATAGTAATGCCATTGGTGCCGAAGGCCGGGTCGGGTTGGCCAGTGCCCAGGTAGCGAACAATAGCGGCCCCATTCGGGCCCACGTAATTCTGGTTAGAAACAAAGTGCTCACCAGCTGTGAGCAAGCGGCCAGCGTTGTCAACAAGCGCAGTATATGCTATTTTACTACTTCCTGCTGTCGTATTACTGGTTTCGTTGCCGGTCATCGGGTAGTTGTGGACAAACGAGTTGTCGTAGGTGCCAGCCGCCGATATCCGCTCAATGGTAGTAATCTCTGAGTTGCCACCAACGTTAAGGCGGTAATTGACACTAAAGAATTTCCCGTCTGCCTGCAAGGCTAGTGCATTCACATAGGTGCTTAGGCTGCCCGTATTGGCATCATTGAGAAGCCGGCCGCTCGTGCCAAAGGTGTTGTCGAGAGCACCGTCAGGCTGAAAGCGGGCACAAGCTTTCCTTCTGGGACCAGATATGGGGGGCGTGGTAAGCATGGTGGCAAGCTGGCCTCCGACCAAGATCTTGCCATCGGGCTGTACCAAGGGTGCCGTTGCCTGCGCCGACTGTACCGTAAAGCTGGGGCTGTTACTGGTGAAAGAAGTCGTGGCGGTACCGGCAGTGCCAAAAGTAAGGTCTGGCTGACCGGTAGCCGTGAGCTGCGCCAGCCCAAACATCTTGTTATTCTCACCCGCCACCAGCAGTTTACCGCCGGACAGCAGCGCAAGGCTGGTCACTACATCCGTATTTGCCGCCGTCGGAAATAGAATTGCGGTTCTCCCCGCCGTGCCAAAAGTAGGGTCCAGAACGTAGGATTGTCCATAAGCCGCTTGGAGGCCGCTGCACGTCAGGAGCGCGCATGCTAAAAAAGTAGGTGTGTGCATAAGCAGAATTATTAGATTGGGAAAAGTGAATTATAAAGGGCCGGCTGACACCGCTAACAAAAGAACCTTACTTCACCACAATCTTGTTCAGCATCAGCGCTGCTGACTTTTTGCTCGGGCGGCTTACGCCGATGATGGTTTTGGCGTCGAGCCAGCCGGTGAAGTCTTTTACGTAAGCCAGGTTCTGGTCATTGGCGACGCTTAGGCTAAGCCCTTTGGGCGCCGATACCACGCCAGTTTGGGCATTTACCTGGCGCACGTACAGGTCCGATTTGCCCTTGATTTTTTCCTGCGTCAGGATCTGCACATCCGAGCCGAATACGGTGGCGCGGAATCCAATACCGGTGAAAGACTCCGTAGGTGGCGCTACCTGGTCTTTGGCAATAATGGTATGCCAGGTCGGGCTCTGAAACTCGTTGTAGCCAAACACGTGCAGTTCCCGGGCGTGCACCGGCGACTCGTCGCCACCTTCTTCGTACTTCTTCTCGGCAATAACGACCAACTGCTTTTCGGGCGTGAGTAGCAATTCAGCGAGGTACACGTCTTCCAACCGCTTAGCGCTGGTCTGGCCAGCTTTGTTGACCTCCGCCAAATATTCGGGAGTGAAGCGGAATTCGGGAGCGAATTTCATGTCGCCTTCGCCGGCGAAGTCAAACTTGACGACTTTCAGGCTGTAGTACTGCCCACTTTCCCGCTCGGTGCAAATGGCGGCGGCGTACAACGTATTGTCGGGCTGCAGGCCAAACTTGGCGTCGAACACCGTCACGGCCTTGCCGCCAAACGTGCCGCCCACGGCTACCGACATGATTTTGGTTTCGGGCTTGTCGTTGAGGTAGCGGCGCACAGTGAGCTTCTTCATCTGGTCGCTGATAAGGGCTACGTACTGCGTACCGTCGTTGCCGACGTGCACGGTGGGGGAGAAGAAGTCACCCAGGTCGTGGAAGTCGTAGGTACGGTCCTTGAGCTTGGTTAGCTTCTGATCGTAGACCGTGGCGCTGATGGCTCGGATCTGTACCTCACGGGTGAGGTAGCGGAAGGCTACCAGCTTGGAGCCGTCGGGGGAAATAGCCACGCCGGGGCGCCGGTCGCGGGCAGAGGCATCAATCAGCTTTTTAGGGGGCGTTTTCTGGCCGTTGCGCAAATCAACCAGCACGGCCGAAAGGCTTTGATTAGCATTATCCTTTTGGTGTATTACCACGAAGGCCTGTTCGGAGCCGTGGCCGAAAGCTTCCACGCTTTCCCCCTCCGCTACGGGAATGGCGGCCGTCCATTGCTGCTTCAAATCGGCATCGTAGCGCTCCACAGCATACTGCGTGGCCGATTTGTGGGCCAGAATGACAAAACCCCCACCGGTCACGGGCAGCATTTTGCGCGTTACGCGTTGGTTATAACGGTCTTCGGCCTGTTCGGGCAAATAGCTGAACGGTACCGACTTCACCTTTTGAGCTACGACGGCCGTGGGAGTGGTCAGCAGACCGAGTGCTAGCGCACCAACGGAAAGGGAAAATGTAAACCGCACGGAAAAAGATAGTTAAGGATGAAAAGGTGTGATGAACAAAAAAATGTACTCTCCAAAGGTATCCAACTCTGGCCGCTTCTCGTAAAGGCCACGCTCCCCAACGGCAAACGGCCCAGGTCATCATGATTTGTTCACGCTATCATAACGTTTTGATAGTCGTTTTTGAGGTGTCGACTTCGTTACTTTGCCAAAAATAACGAAGAGCAACAGCCTCGACGCGCTCAGGAAATATTGTAAAATTCAAATACAATGGTTTCTCCGGCTGAACAGTTCATAGGAGCAAAAAAAAGTCTTCTCGCTCGGTCTTTCCAGTTTTTTGGCTCAAAAATTGCTTTGTTCGCGCCGCCTCTTGACTAGCTCCCAACACTATGAAATTTCTACTAAAATTCGTCCTGCTTTTCGCCTTGATTGTCGTTGGTAAGTTGGCTAAAGAATCCGTTACGCCGCTTGCTACTGCAAAACGTGTTCAGGCCGAAACTCCCGTACAGCCAGCCTCTTTTTTCACCCGACAGGTAAGGCTAGAGAATACCCCGCATGGTGGTGGTAGCCGACTGTGGCAGGCTACGGCTCCTGCTTCCTCCGCTCGATCCGCGGAAGCATTCGAATAATATCGGCAGGCGACTTACTTAAGTCGCCTTTTTTGTGCCTAGTGCAAACGTTTGAGTTGGGCCGTAGGAGTCCTTAGCTGATGCGGCTCCAATTGACGGCCGTAGCAGGCAACGACTCAATATGACGCCGGATATTGAGATTCTGCGGTTGGCTCAGGCTCGGGTCTTCGCTCAGTAGTTGCTGAGCAGCGGCTCTTGATTCTGTTAGAATACGACCGTCCTTGGCCAGATCGGCAATGAGTAGATCCAGCACGCCGCTTTGCTGGGTGCCCATCAGGTCGCCGGGGCCGCGCAGCTTCAGGTCGATGTCGGCAATTTCGAAGCCGTTGTTGGTCCGCACCATGGTTTCGATGCGGATGCGGCTGTCTTTGCTAAGCTTGTAGCCCGTCATCAGGATGCAGTAACTCTGGTCGGCGCCCCGGCCCACCCGGCCCCGGAGCTGGTGAAGCTGGGAAAGACCAAACCGCTCGGCGCTTTCAATGACCATAACCGAGGCATTGGGCACGTTGACGCCCACCTCAATTACGGTGGTAGCCACCATAATCTGAGTTTCGCGCTTCACGAAGCGCTGCATCTCGTAATCTTTCTCCTCGGCCTTCATCCGGCCGTGCACGATGCTGATTTCAAACTCTGGAAAAGCTCGGGCCACGCTTTCGTAGCCGTCAGTCAAATCCTTATAATCCATCGTTTCCGACTCCTCAATCAGCGGATACACGATGTAAACCTGGCGGCCCAGGTTGATTTGGTCGCGCAGAAACTGGAATACCTTCAGCCGGTTGGCATCATAGCGGTGCACAGTTACTATGGGCTTGCGGCCCGCTGGCAGCTCGTCAATCACCGACACGTCTAGGTCGCCGTAGAGCGTCATGGCGAGGGTCCGCGGAATCGGCGTGGCCGTCATAACCAGCACGTGGGGTATCACGTGGGGGTTTTTCTGCCATAGCTTCGAGCGTTGGGCCACCCCAAAGCGGTGCTGTTCGTCCATGATGGTCAGGCCCAGGTTGCGGAACTGCACCACGTCTTCCAGCAGAGCGTGGGTACCGACGAGCATGTGCATGGTCCCGTCGCGCAGCTGCTCGTGCAACACGCGCCGCTCTGAGGTACGGGTGCTGCCCGTAAGCTTGCCGAGCTTGATGCCGAGCTGGTCGGCGTAGGCTTTGAGGCCCACGTAGTGCTGGTCGGCCAGAATTTCGGTGGGCGCCATTAAACAGCTCTGGGCCCCATTGTCGGCGGCCATGAGCATGCTGATGAAGGCCACGATGGTTTTACCCGAGCCTACGTCGCCCTGCAAGAGGCGGTTCATCTGCTTGCCGGCACAAAAATCCTTGTAGATGTCATGGATAACCCGTTTCTGGGCGCCAGTCAGGTCAAAGGTCAGGTGGTTTTTGTAGAAGTCGACCAGGGTCGGGACTTCCTTAAAGATTTGGCCGGCCAGGGTTACTTTACGCTGGTCGCGCTGGCGCAGCAGCTTGAGCTGCACGTAAAACAGCTCCTCAAACTTAAGCCGGAACCGGGCTGCCTGCAGCAGCTCAGTGCTCTGCGGAAAGTGAATTTGCTGGTAAGCATCAGCCTTGCCCATCAGGTTGTACTGCCGGATCAGGTCCGGCGACAACGACTCCTGCACATAGGGCAGCGCGATTTTAAGCAAGTCGCTCGTCATCCGCGCAATGGCCTTGCTGTCGATGCGGTGGTAGTTCTTGAGCTTCTCGGTAGTGTTGTACACCGGCTGCAGGTAGCTCTGGCCGGGCTTAGCTTCCGAGACCTCCTCCAGGTCGGGGTGGGCCATCTGGGGCCGGCCGTTGAACACGGTAGGCTTGCCAAAAACGATGTACTCCTGATGGTTCTTAATTACCTTTTCCAGGTAGTTTACGCCTTTAAACCAGACCAGGTCCAGCTCGGCACTGCCATCCGAGACCTTCGCTACGATGCGCTTTTTGGGGCCTTCGCCGATGACTTCGCGGTTGCGCAATACGCCCTTTACCTGTACGTAGGGCAAGTCCTCGGTCAAATCTTCAATCTTATAAAACTGAGTGCGGTCCAGGTAGCGGAAGGGGTAGCGCTGAATCAAATCACCATAGGTGAAGATCTGCAGCTCCTTCTGAAGCAGCGTGGCACGTTGGGTGCCCACGCCCCGCAAACTCTCGATTTTGGTATTGAAAAAACTCATTTCACTTAACAGTCAACATCTATCATTCAACAATTCCTCCCCGGTTACCTGCGCCTTGTAGGTGCAAGCAGGCTTGTTAAATGTGAATCGATAAATGTCAAATGACTACTTGAATTTCAGGGTGTTGAGCATGTGCACCACGTCCTTCTTCACGTAATCGATAACCGGGGCCAGAGAGTCGTTGGCCGTAGCCGAGCGGAAGTACAGGGCCCCGCGGAAGAAGTGCGTAGTGCTGTCGGTGGTATAGAACTGGAACTGGCTGGGTACCTCCCCCGAGAGCTCAAAAACTGCTGCTCGCAAGCCGCTAGGGGTTTTGATGACGCTTTCGTCGATGGCCGAGGCCTTGATCTGGTGCTTGGCCGTGAGCTTGCGCGCGTCTTCCAGGAGTTTGTTGAACAGTTTCTTATCCTGCTTGATAGGCATGTAAGTAATCTGGACGTTGGCCTGCAGCTGGGGATAGTAAATATTAATCCAGTGCGGCTGGGCCAGATACGATGAGTCCCGCAATACCTTGGCCTGCCGAGAATACTCGAATGTGTACGGGTGTCCGGGCCCGAGCTGCTGGTAGGTAGCAGTGGGCAGGTCAATCCGGTTATAACCCTTGGGCTTGGGCGTATAATCAGCCGGCGACGAGCAGCCAGCCAGCAGGAGACCAAAGGCCAGAACGGCACTCAGACCGCGCAAAAGAGAAGAATCAGGCATGTAGCACAAGGCAGATTTACTGTTTCCAAAGGTAACCAGAATCGGCTACGTGGGCAGCAGAGAAGCAGACCGCGTTAGGGGCTAGGGTCTAGGCCCACGGGATTTAGAACCAACGCAAAAAGCCCCGGCGACGTGCCGGGGCTTTAGAAAAACGCTTGTGGCGAACCGCTAGAAAGGCAGTTGGTCAATTTCGGGCTCCTGGCGGAAGGTCTGGGCTTCGGCGGGCTGCTCATTGCCCTGACCGTTGCCTGCCTGTCCATCAGCCTGGGGCCGGCCGCCCAACATGGAAATTTCGTCGGCTACAATCTCGGTGATGTAGCGCGTCTGGTTGTCCTTGTCCTGGTATTGCCGGGTGCGCAGCTTGCCCTCCACATAGATCTGCTGACCTTTCTTAAGGTACTTCTCCGCCATTTCGGCCAGGCCGCGCCAAGCCGTGATATTATGCCATTCGGTCCGCTCGACGCGGTTGCCGGTTTTGTCTTTGTAGTAGTCATTGGTGGCCAGCGTGAAGTGAGCTACGCTCGAGCCGCCTTCCAAATGCCGAACCTCGGGGTCTTTGCCCAGGTTGCCTACCAGAATTACTTTGTTGATGCCAGCCATTGCTTGGTTGTTAAGTAGTTAAAGGTTGTGGATAGAATATCTTTACCTCTTATAAAAATAGGCAATCATGATTATATAACCAAATATTTTAGTTTTTATTTCCAGGATTTGTCAATGTAATTAGCAATTAGCACGGGCTTTGGCAAATCGTGAGCCTGCGCCGCGGTGAATGGCGCCAGTCCCGAAGCCTGCAAGGCAGTAGCTGACAACGGCTGCACCAACTGTACCGAATGGAACCGGGCTTCCACCTTCTGATGACTCAGCACATGCCGTAAGGCCAAAACCGGCTCTTCTGCGCGGGCAGTATCAATTGTGCCGCCGAGGTCTTGTACTGCCTGCGCCAGCTCCACTGCCGGCAACTCGGCGGCCTCAGTTTCAGTTAGGGCAAAATCATAAAGCCCTTGCCAGATGTCTTTAGTAGTGCGCTTCTTCAGATACAGCGTGTCGCCGTGCCGCAATACTATATAATGGAAGTAGCGGGTGCGGCCCGCCTTGGCCTTGCTCTTGACCGGTAGCTCCTGTACCATGCCGTGCTGAAAGGCGTAGCATTGGCTTTGCAGCGGGCAAAACAGGCAATCGGGCTTCACGGGAGTGCACTGAATGGCCCCAAACTCCATTATGGCCTGGTTGAACTCGTCGGGAGCCGCAGCCGGAATCAGGGTGTCAGCCAGCGCCTGAAACTCCTTACGGGTCGCCGGGGCAGCTATGTCGGAGGTAATACCAAATACTCGGGCCAACACCCGGTATACATTGCCGTCTAGTACCGCTACTTTCTCCCCAAATGCAAACGAGGCAATAGCAGCAGCCGTGTATTGCCCCACACCGCGCAGCTTAAGCAACTCGTTGTATGTATTGGGAAACACACCCGCGTACTCGCGCACGACCTGCTGGGCCGTGTGGTGCATGTTGCGGGCCCGCGAATAATAGCCCAAGCCCTGCCAGTGGCGCAGCACCTCATCCTCGGGTGCTGCGGCCAGATCGTGTACGGTCGGATAGGTCGTGCTAAAGTCGAGGTAGTAGGGTAGGCCCTGCTTGACCCGGGTTTGCTGCAGAATAACCTCTGAGAGCCAGATGAAATAGGGGTCGCGGGTGTGTCGCCAGGGCAGGTCGCGGCGGTGGCGCGGGTACCATTCCAAGAGAGCCTGGGCAAAATAGGGGTGGGCAGGGGCGAGAACGGAAAGAGGCAAAGATTTGATATATAGAGGTTTGAAGAACAAATGGGACGCTAAATGGATTGCGTAAAAAGTATTGCAAAACCAAAAAAGGGGGCTACCTTTGTGGCCCGAATTCTTAAGCGAACAGCCTACCGGGCAAGGGCTTACGTGTTGAATCGGGAGTTTTGCCCAGCATACATTTTTCACACCTTAGTACACATACCAGCGTGACTAAAGCAGAAGTAATCGCCGAAATCGCCGACAAGACCGGCATTGAGAAGACCGACGTATCGGCTACCGTTGAAGCATTTTTCAAAGTGGTAAAGGATTCGATGGCCGATGGCAACAATATCTACGTGCGTGGCTTCGGTAGCTTCGTAAACAAGAAGCGGGCAAAGAAAGTCGCTCGTAACATCTCAAAAAACACTTCGATCATCATCGACGAGCACTTCATCCCGAGCTTCAAGCCGTCGAAGACCTTCATCGGTAAGATCAAAAACAGCAAGAAGATCAAAGAGACGGCTCAGGCCTAATTTTCTTTCTTCGTAACATTGCCGGCCGAGCCGCCGGGGATTCCAAGTTTGGGAGCCCGGCGGCCTGCTTTTTCCACATGGCTGCACGTCCTTCTTCGCATCAACTTCTTGTTTTGGCCGTCGCCCTGGTGCTGGTGGCCGGCCTGTTTTTGCTGCCGAAGGGAATTGTAAAACCCAAGGAAGGCAAAAACGAGCTGAACCAGCAGACGGCGGCCCGTACTGCCAACCGCGACAACGGCGCGGCCGCTCCCTCTACGGCTTCCGTAGAAGGCAGTGTGCCAGCCGGTGCTACCCCAGAGCAGCCGCACATGGCGGTAGCTCCGGAGCAGCGCCGCGAAATCAGCGGCTTGCTGGCCAAGTACTCGGCCGAGCGTGACCCGGGAGCGAAGCTGCGGCTAGCCACCGATCTGGCCGCCAAGTACCGCGCCGTCGAGAAATTCGACAGTGCCGGCTACTACCTCGAGCAGATTGCCGTGGCCCGGCCCGGCGAACAAACCTTGCAGCGTGCCGCCGATGCGTACTACGAAGCTTTCAGCTTCGCAACGACCGAGGAGCGCGCCAAGTCGTTGGGCGCTAAAACCCGGGAGCTGTACGAGCGGGTGTTGAAAAACAACCCGGACAACCTCAAGGCCAAAACCAACCTGGGTATGGCCCTGATGGCCAGCGACAACCCCGTAGCGGGCGTGAGCCTGCTGCGCGAAGTGCTGGCTGCTGACCCCAAAAACGAAGAGGCTATCTATAACCTGGGTATCCTTTCGTTGCGGAGTAATCAGAACGACAAAGCAGTGGAGCGGTTCCGGGAGTTGACGGTGGTAAATCCGGAAAACGCCAACGGACAGTTCTACTTGGGCGTATCTTTGGCCCTGACCGGCGCCAAAGAAGATGCCCGTAAGGCCTTCACCAAGGCCAAAAGCTTGAGCACGGACCCCGGCTTTACGGCTTCGGTGGACGAGCAATTGCAAAAATTGAATTAAGTTTTTTTACAACCCTAACCTCATCAACATGCCCTGCGGTAAAAAGAGAAAGCGTCATAAGATTGCCACTCACAAGCGGAAGAAGCGTCTGCGCAAGAACCGTCACAAGAAGAAGTAAGCCCTTTTCGGGTTTGCTGGCGGCCAACTAACCCTGTTAGGCTGAGCCGTCTATCTCTCACGTAGAGTATCTCGAGAGTGGCTAAAAGTTCGCTTTTCCCGTGGCTAAGAAGGGAAGCTGGTGCCTTGTGCACTGGCTTCCCTTTGCCGGTTTCGGGGGATAGGGCTGCGGCTAAACTTGGTGCTCTCTTAACTTATCTGACCCATTGAGTAACGAATTAGTCATTAATTCTACTCAGGAAGGAGAACGGATTGCCCTGCTCCAGGATAAGCGGCTCATTGAATACCACTTTGACCGCAACGACACCAACTATTCCGTTGGTGACATCTTCCTAGGCACGGTCAAGAAAGTTATGCCCGGTCTGAACGCCGCGTTCATCGATATCGGGTATCAAAAAGACGCGTTTCTGCACTACGGCGACTTAGGGGAGAACTTCCCTTCGCTGCTGAAGTGGAGCAGAGGCGTACAATCGCAGAAAATTACCGTCGGGGCGCTCAAGAACTTCCAGTTCGACGGGCAGCTCGACAAAGTCGGCAAGGCCGCCGACGTCTTCAAGAAGGGCCAGCAGCTGCTGGTTCAGATTGTGAAGGAGCCGATTTCGACCAAGGGGCCCCGCCTGAGCATGGATATTTCCATGGCGGGCCGCTACCTGGTACTGGTTCCTTTTTCGAATACCATTAGCGTATCCAAGAAAATCGTCAGCAAGACGGAGCGGGAGCGGCTCAAGCGGCTCATTGCCTCCATCAAGCCCGACAATTTCGGCGTGATTATCCGCACTGTGGCCGAAGGCCGGGAGGTGGCTGAGCTCGACCGGGATATGCAGAGCATGACGGCCAACTGGGAACAGCTCTTCAAGTCTTTGCGCTCGGCTAAGCCGAATGACAAGGTGCTGGGCGAGCTGGGCCGCACCAGCTCCATGCTGCGCGATATGCTCAACGAAAGCTTCGACTCCATTACAGTGGATTCGGCGCCGATGTACGAGGAGATGCGCAGCTACCTCCAGAAAATTGCGCCCGACAAGCTCGGTCTGCTCAAGCTCCACACCGGTAAGGTGAAAGTGTTTGAGCACGTGGGCATTGAAAAGCAGCTTAAAACACTGTTTGGCAAGACCGTAACGGTTCCCGGCGGTGGCTACCTGGTGATTGAACACACCGAAGCCCTGCACGTTATCGACGTCAACTCGGGTAACAAGAGCAACCAGGAAAGTGACCAGGAGGCTACGGCCCTCATGATCAACATGCTGGCGGCCAAGGAGGTAGCGCGGCAGCTGCGCCTGCGCGACATGGGCGGCATCATCGTCGTCGACTTTATCGACATGAAGAGCCCCGAGAGTCGCAAGAAGGTGGAAGATGCCGTGAAGGACATCATGAAGAACGACAAAGCGCGCTTCACGATCCTACCGATTACCAAATTCGGGCTGCTGCAGATTACGCGGCAGCGCGTACGCCCCGCCGAGAACATTGTAACCGGTGAAGTGTGCCCCACCTGTGGCGGCACGGGCAAGATTTCGGCCTCTATCCTCGTAACGGACGAAATCGACAACAGCATTGAGGACCTGCTGGTTACCCAAAATCAGTCGGGCATCACGCTGTACGTGCACCCCTTCCTGCACGCTTATTACACCAAGGGATTGGTGTCGAAGCAGATGAAGTGGTATTTGAAGTATTATAAGTGGGTCAAGATCATGAAGGATACTTCCTTGGGCTTGACTGACTACCGCATCGAGGATGAGCGGGGTGAGGAAATCGAAATACATTCCCCCGCCGCCGCCATGAGCCGCCTCCAGGACCGGGAGGTGGAAGAAATTACTGATTGACGGTTTTTCTGCGAAAACCTTCCTGATAAGAAGAAAGCCCCCGCTGTTCTGGATTGAGCAGCGGGGGCTTTTTCTCTTTAGGGCTTTCTGATAAAAGGTCAGGCGTACTTCGCAGAGGGCGGATGGCTTCGCCCTGCTCGCAATGACCCGCCTTTTAGCACATTAGCTAAAACTTCAAGCCTAAATCCAGGGCGAATTCGTTGTTTTTCAGCGTGACATCTTGGAAGCCATAGTCTTTGTCGAAATACTTATCGATGTTGACTAGGCCGCGGTGGTAGGATAGGCCGCCGAAGACCTTGGTGCTTTGGCCAACCTGATACTCGGCACCGGCGCCGATAATAACGGCGGCGTCCGGTACGATGAAGTGCTTAATCGACTCGCTTTCCTTGGCGCCGGGCGCGATGTAACGCTTCCCGTCATTGATACGGCCCGCAATCAGCGCGCCGGCTGAACCGCCCAGCTGGAAGTACAGCTTGGTGTCGGTGGCTACATCGTTGGTGAACAACTTCACCGTAATGGGCACTTCCAGGTATTGCAGACTGATTTTCTGCGTCTCATCATTCCTGGTATTGGCATCGTAGTAGCGGATGGTACCACCTTTGCCCGTCAGCATTAGCCCGCTACTAAAGGCGTAGTTTTGGCCGAAAAAGTAGTCAACCACCAGGCCGCCGCCGAGGCTGAGCTTACTCTTGTCGTTGCGGAAGTTTAGGGCCGAAGGCGAGTCGGTGCGCAAGTAAGTGATGGAAGGAGAAAGTTTTAAGCCAATTTCAACTTGCGCCGAGGCCGTGCCCGCCGACGCACCCAACGTCAGCAGTGCGAGAAGCAATTTTTTCATAAGAAAGAGGAAAAGAGTCAGGCTTTAGACGAAAGACAGCCTAGTGGCGTTTCGTTTTGGCTATTTTCGCCCTAAAGATAGAAGCGTGACTTACATTCCTGCCTACCTACGCCGTTTACTGTTCAGTTTTCTGAGCTCTGGCCTGCTGCTCAGCAGCTGCACGTCCAACGAAACCTGCTCAGCCGACCCGGAAGTGGCCAAAGTGCCCGTAACCGTGCAGCTAGAGCGGCTGGAGCAACCGTTCTTCAAGATTAGGACCGTGGCTGAAGCCAAGCAGTTTCTGCGGCAACAGCCGCAGTTTACGACGTATTTTCTGGGGCGCAAGCAGTTTCCGTCGGAAGATATCCTGGCCCAAAAGCTGGTAAGCTTGTCGACCAACGCGGGCCTGCAGAAGCTAGGGCAGGAATCGGAAGCTGCGTTTAAGGACACACAGTCGTTGCAGGGGCAACTGAAGCAGTTATTTCAGCACGTGCGCTACTATTTCCCAACTTTCCAGGTGCCGCCGGTCAAGACTTTTGTGAGCGGGCTGAGCCAGGATTTGTTTGTGAATGACAGCCTGATGGTGCTTAGCATCGACTTTTTTGCCGGCCCCAAAGCCAGCTACCGGCCCAACGTGCCCGAGTACATTCTGCGCCGCTATGAGCCGGCTTACCTGATTCCCACAGCGGCGCTGGCCATTTCCAGCAAGTACAACCAGAAAAAGCTCACCGACCAGACTATGCTCAGCGAGATGGTGCAGTTTGGTAAGTCGCTGTACTTCGCCGAGAAAGTGCTGCCCTGCACTGCCGATACGTTGCTCATTGGCTTTACAGGACCGGAAATGGCCAACCTGCAATTCAACGAAGGCAAGGTCTGGGCGCACTTCATTGAGAAGAACCTGCTCTATAACACCAGCCCGTTTACCATCCAGAAGTATATTGGGGAGCGGCCCAACGTGCCCGAAATCGACAAAACCTGCCCCGGTCGGGTAGGGGCCTGGGTCGGCTGGCAGATCGTGCGCAAGTACATGGCCGACCACCCCAACGTGACCCTGGCCCAGCTCATGGCCCAGAAAGACCCGCAGCGCATCCTGAATGAGTCGCGCTACCGGCCGAAGCGAAAGTAATTTTAAATGCTGTAGCCTACATGGTGAATGGGAAGACCGATTTTATAGTAGCACTCCCCTCCATAATTCAGCCTTCAGCATTCACCACTCATCATTTCTGCCGTGCACATTGCCGTTTTCAGCCAGTACCACACTAATCCTGACTGTCCGGCAACGAGCCGCCATTACTCTTTGCTGGCCCACCTAGCGAAGTCGCACCGCGTTACGCTTATTACCACCCGCACCTGGGAGGCCCAGCGCCTGACGCAGGCGTATCCGTGGTTGCCGGAGGGCGTAGAAATGCGGGCCGCTGAGGTGCCCTACGAAAACAAGATGGGTGTAGCCCGGCGGGTGCTGTCATTTGGGCAGTATGCTGCTTACGCCGTGCGGGAAGGCCTGAAGTTGGAGCGGCCCGACGTTATCTGGGGCATTTCCACGCCCCTAACAGCTGCTTGGGCTGCGGCCCAAGTAGCCAAGCGGCGCGGTGTGCCGTGGGTGTTTGAGGTGCAGGATCTGTGGCCGTCCTTTCCTATTGCTATGGGAGCTGTGCCCACGCGCTGGGCCCAAAACCGGTTGTTTGCCCTCGAAAAAAGCCTGTACCACAGTGCCCGCCACATTCTGCCTTTGTCGCCGGATATGACGCGCTACGTCGAAAACCGGGGTATTGCGCCCAGCAAAATCACGACGGTGCTAAACGGTACTGATTTGGATTTGGCCGCGCTGGCCACTCCCGAGAATGTAGCCAAGCTGCGTGCCGAGTCCGGGCTGGAGGGTAAGCAGGTTATTCTCTACGCGGGCACCTTCGGGCGGGCCAATGATATTCCGACGTTGGTAGCCGCCGCCGAGGCCCTGGCTCTGGCGCAGCCCGGCGTGGCATGGCTATTTATGGGTCTGGGGTTTCACGAGCCCCTGGTGCGGGCCGCTGCTCGGCGCTGCCCGGCTATTCGGCTGGTGCCACCTCAGCCCCGGCACGCCGTGTTTAGCTGGTTTAAGCTGGCCGATATTTCCGTGGTATCCTTTCTCGATCTGCCCGTGTTGGATGCCAACTCCCCAGCCAAATTCTACGACAGTCTGGCCGTAGGCACTCCGGTAGTAGTCACCAATCAGGGCTGGACGAAGCAGCTGGTAGAGCAGCAGGCCTGCGGCTGGTATGCCCCGGCCGGCAACGCTCCGGCCCTGCAGCAATTGCTAACCGATGTACTGGCTCAGCCCCAGCTGCTAATCGAAACCGGTCGCCGGGGGCAGCAGGCAGCGGCTACCCAATTTAACCGGCAGCGCATTGCCCAAACCATTCAAGAAATCCTCGAAACCAGTTCCGTAGTTTAAACCTGGGAGAACTAGTTTTGTACTAAGTTGTACTGATTACTCTGGAATTCTCAGATTTCCACGGTAGTGGCGGGGTCTAGGTCCGCGGCGCTGGGCTTGCCGAAATGGGAGGCGTAGTACTTGCAAAAGTCCTTTAGCGGGCAGATTCCGCACTTTGGCGTGCGGGCCACGCACACATAACGGCCGTGCAGAATTAGCCAGTGGTGGGCTTTGGGAATTAGCTTCTCGGGTATATAACGCACCAGCTCTTTTTCCACTGCCAGGGGTGTCGTGGCTTTTTGGGTTACGAGGCCCAGGCGGTGCGACACCCGAAAGACGTGGGTATCGACGGCCATGGCGGGCTGGTTGTAAATGACCGAGACGATGACGTTAGCCGTTTTACGGCCCACGCCCGGCAGGCGCTGCAGCTCCTCAATCGTGCTGGGTACCTCCGAGTTGAATTCCTCGACTAGCAGGCGGCCTAAGCCCGCCAGGTGCTTGGCTTTGTTATTGGGGTAAGAAACGCTGCGAATAAACGGAAATATCTCCTCGGCCGAAGCCAGAGCCAGGTGAGCCGGCGTCGGAAATTGCTCTAGCAAAGCCGGCATAATCTGATTGACGCGCTTATCGGTGCACTGGGCACTGAGTACCACGGCCACAATCAGCTCGTAGGGGTTGCCGTAGTGCAGCTCCGTTTTGGGCTCGGGAAAGTGAGTCGTGAAGTAATTGAGGAAATGGCGGAACCGCTCGGGCTTGCGCATGGCTGGAAGCTGATAAGCACTGGAAGAGCAGCAAAATAACGCCAAAAAAAGTCATCCTGAGCTCGGCAGGCTCTCCTTACTGCCTGCCGAACACCCTTAAAGAGGGTGGTGCAGAACAGCAAGCCGGCTTGCAAGCTCAGGATGATAAGGGAGGTTAATCTTTTACCCAGCCTTGAGAAAAGTGCGGGAGTACTGCAGAATTGAATCGGTGGTCCGCTTGCTGGGGGCACTTTTAAGGCCATCCAGGCAGCGCTGGGCTAGGAGGAGGTCGGCGCAGACGGTTGCCAGTTCGGCGTCGTGGAGCAGGGCGCGCTCAATCTCCTGGTGCTCATTAGCCGGCAATTCGTTGTATACGTACCGGAGCAGCTTCTCGTGGGTAAAGGTTTTGATCATAGAAAACGGGTTGTGCGGCCATCTTCTTCCGCAGGTTAATCAGCGCGTAACGCATGCGTCCCAACGCTGTGTTGATGCTAACCCCCGTCGCGTCCGCAATTTCCTGAAAGCTCATGTCGCCGTAATGACGCATGATGAGCACTTCTTTCTGCACTGCGGGCAGGTCTTGGATTAGCTCCCGAAGACGGGCGTGGGTTTCCTCACGGGTGATGGCAGCCTCCGCTCCCTCTTCTGCCAACGACAACGAATTGAACGCATGACTTGTTGTGTCAAGATTTAATAAAGGACTGCGTTTTTCGCGGCGGAAAAAGTCAATTGCCAGATTATGAGCGATACGGCAGATCCAGGACGAGAATTTTCCTTCCTCGTTGTAGCGGCCACTCTTCATGGTGTGGATAGCTTTGATAAAGGTATCCTGCAGCAAATCTTCGGCGACGTCTTCATCGCGCACGATCAGCATAATCGTGGTGAAAACGCGGCTTTTGTGCCGATCTAGCAATAGGGCAAAGGCATCTTCCTTACCGGCGATGTAAAGGGTTATGAGAGCGGAGTCGCTCGGCTGCAAGGTGTCCATAAAGGCTACGGGTTAGAGGAACGTAGAGCTTTAGGCCATAGAGTGCAGTTGCCGGTGAAATCGAGAAAGTTTCTGAAGAGCAGATGAAGTTTCCAAATGTAGAAAACGGCAACACCATTCGCAACGAGTGGTTGCTTCAAAACCAAAATAATTTTTGCCTTTTGAAACAAATTATTGAATAGAGTATATCAACTATTTCAAATTGAAGGCACTAACGAAAAAATTTATTGCCTCTGGGTTCGTTATCGCGGGCATTTTAAGCTAAAAAAGCCCGCCAAAGCGGGCTTCTACACGGGCCGGGTGAAAAGATCAGCGGCGGAGCTGGGAGTCAATGGTCTGGAGCTGGCTATCGATAGACGCCGCCCCAGGATTCTGGCCAACGGCAGTTTTGGCACGCTCGGCAAGGCGGTCGGAAAGCTGCTCGAGCAGCTGCAAGCGCTGCTCGGTGCGGCGCAGCTCGTTGGCCAGGCGCTGAGGTACCGGAGTCAGGACGGTGGTACCGGGCAACTGGGTTTCGGTGGGCTGTCCGGTGACCTGGCGGGCGCGCTGCTCGATGGCCGGCGCCGACATCATGTCGTCGGTGAAATTGACGATGTTACCCTGCAGATTGACAGCCTTGCCCTCGGACAGCATCTGACGGGTGCCATCTTTGCTGATCATGATGCCATCGGGGCGCACCACTAGGCCGTTGTCCATCGTGACGGGGGCCGAAAGGCGAGACATCTGGCCAGCCTGAATGCGCATGGTAAGTCCGTTGCGGCGAGCTACGCCGTCTTTCAGGGAAGGTGCCGCCGCCGAAGTGGCCGGCGGCGTGGCTTGAGCCAAAGCGGGAGCGGCAGACAGCAAAAGGCCGGCGAGGGCAAAGCAGGCAAGCGTGGCGTAGTGCATGATGGCGGGCAGAGGTGGAAACCAAATCAACCAGGCCACAGCGGCCGGTACTGCTGCTGACGCGCTTTGCTGCGGGAAGGTTACGCGTTGGACTCGTGGGCCCGGCGGCGGGCCAGCCAGTCGGTGGCCTGGCCTTCGTCGCTGAAGAGGCGCACGTGGCAGTCGGCGTTGGAAACCAGCGGTGCCCCATTCTCCTGATCCACGTTGCTCAAATGGGCTGGCGACATCAAAAATGCCAAATACACCCGGCCGCCGAGCAGGGGCGTGAGTCGGGGCAGAAAAGTGGACAGCACCCACTGGGTGGAGTCTTCGCTGATGGTGCCGCGGCGGCGCAGGTCGAGCAGCCAATAGCGGACTTTCTGGGGGGCGGCTACGCGCAACGTAGCCTCATAGCCCTGCTGCACTTCGGCCGGGCTGACCTGGCGCAACCAGCGGCCCAGCAGCGTACCCAGGTCTTCGCGCAGGGTAAGCTCCACAAAATCGGCAACGGCAGTGACAGTAGGCACGGGCATCGGGGGAGAAGGGTGAACGGCCAGAAAACCAGCGGGGCAGGCAAGTAAGATAGGTAAATCGGGGAATTATACAAACCCAGCCCCGCGGAAAACCGGCGTAGAACTCGGCTTTACGGCTCTTCTACGCGCCGTCTGTGCGCTAGAGCCCGACCTGAACCGTGACTTTTGGCCCCACTTTCGGTTTACCTTTGCCCTGCTTCCTTCTCCTGTTCCTGCTTTATGGCTGCTGATACTTCGCCCACATCCCACGACCCGTACGCGGCACTCCGAATTCCTGATTTTCGTCGGCTGATTTCGGCCCGGGTGTGTTTCACGGTGGCTACCAGAGTGCAGGGCCTGGTGGTAGCCTGGCAGATCTTCCGGCTGACCAACGACCCGTTGGCCTTGGGCTTCATCGGGCTGGCCGAGGCGCTGCCCAGCATTGGCGTCTCGCTGTACGCCGGGCACGTAGCCGATTCGGTGAAGCGCAAAAACATCATTATCGTGACCGTGGCGGTGCTGCTGCTGTGCGCGGCGGCGCTCTGGGCGCTGGCCTCGCCGGCGGGCTTGCCGCTGCTGGCCAAGGGCTCGTTGTACACGCTGCCGCTGTACGTAGTTATCTTTATCAGCGGCATTGCCCGCGGGTTTCTGGGGCCGGCCTTGTTTTCGTTTATGCCCCAGCTGCTGCCTAACCGGGATAAGCTGGCCAACGCCATTACCTGGAACAGCACGACCTATCAGGCCTCGGCGGTGCTGGGGCCGGCCATTGGCGGCTATCTGGTGGCCCACCTGGGCGTGGCCAACTCCTACGCCGTGGCTACGGCCTTGCTGCTGCTGGCTTTGCTGCAATTTGCTGGTATTGCCTCACGGCCCTTGCCGCCGCGGGAGGGTGAAAAGCTGAGCTTGCAGGAAAGCGTGCTGAGCGGGCTGAAATTCATTTTCAGCAATCAGCTGGTGCTGGCGGCCCTGGCACTGGATATGTTTGCCGTGCTCTTCGGCGGGGCCGTGGCGCTGCTGCCGGTATTTGCCGTGGATATTCTGCACGTGGGGGCGGCCGGGCTGGGCCATCTGGAGGCGGCGCCGGCCGTGGGCTCGGTACTGATGGCCGTAGTGCTGACGTATTTCCCGCTCAAGCGCCACGCCGGGCGTAAGCTCCTGTGGGCCGTGGCCGGCTTCGGGGCCGCTACCATTGCCTTTGCCTTGTCCACCAATTTCTGGCTGTCGTTGGGACTACTGTTTCTGACGGGCGTCTTCGATTCGGTATCGGTGATTGTGCGCTCCACGCTGATTCACACCTACACGCCGGAATACATGAAGGGCCGAGTCTCGGCCGTCAACAATATCTTCATTGGGTCGAGCAACGAAATCGGGGCCTTCGAATCGGGGGCGGCGGCCAAGCTCATGGGGGTGGTGCCCTCGGTGGTGTTTGGCGGCATCATGACCATTGTGGTGGTGCTCTTTACAACCTGGCGGGCCGACAAGCTGCGGAGCCTGGATATGACCCCGCCCAAGCCTGAGCCGGTAGCCTAGACCGGAATTATGTAGCATAAGTATGTGAGGGAAGCGTAGCCAGAACGCTATATAGTGTAGATTTGCCCCCGAATTATGCCACTTCCCGGCACCTTATGGCTTAGCGGCCACCCCGCGCTATGGCTACTTCCGATACCTCCGACGCGTTAGAAGCGCGGCTGGCCCACTTACGGGCCACCGACGCCGAAGCCTTTATGGAGGTGCTGTTCCGGGAATTCTACCGCCCTTTGGGCAACGTGATTCAGCGGGTCGTGAAAGATAAGGAAGCCACCGAGGACCTGTTGCAGGACGTGTTTCTGCGCATCTGGAACGGCCGCGAGACGCTGGTTATCAGCACTACCTACCGGGCCTACCTGTACCGGGCGGCCCTGAATGCGGCCCTGCGCTACCAGGAGCGGGGCCAGCGGCAAGTAGCCTGGGACGATGCCCCGGCCGCCGCCGAGCCCCGCGAAGACAATGCCCTGCACGCTCTCTACCACCGGGAAGCCGAAGACTCAGTGGAAGCCGCCCTCGACCAACTGCCGCCCCAGTGCCGGGTGGTGTTCACGATGAGCCGCTACGAGGAAATGAGCTACCAGGAAATTGCCGACACCCTGGAAATTTCCCCTAAAACCGTGGAAAACCAGATGGGCAAGGCCCTGCGCATTATGCGGCAGCAGCTCAGCAGCGTGCTCAAAAACCTGTATTCATTGCTGCTGTAGCGTGGCTTAGAAAAATATTTTCGCAGCGGCGTAGGGGTAGGAGCCGGGTTGCGGATCAGAGAGGAAAGCATTCATTTCCTGACCTCAACTTTTTCCGGCTATGAAAAACCTCTTCTGCCTCAGCCTACTGACTTTGACCCTGGGCCTGACCGCCTGTGACTGCGACGACGTCTTCCCCGACAAAGTAACCGGCAGCGGCCCGGTGGTAACCGAAAACCGCACCGTGGCCAACTTCTCCCGTCTCGACCTGAACGTGGATGCTGAAGTATTCTTAACCCAGGGGCCCAGCCAAACGGTGCGCGTAGAGGCACAGCAAAACATCCTGGATGTGCTGCAAACCAACGTGAGCGGCGAAAAGCTGTCCATCCGCTACGGCCGGGTAAATGTGCGCCGGCACGAGCCCGTCAAGGTGTTTATCGTGACACCGAGCCTGAGCGACGTGGCCGTGTCGGGCTCGGGCAACGTGGTGGGGCAAAGCGCCTGGCGGACCGATAACCTGGACCTGAGCCTGTCGGGCTCGGGCGGTATCGAACTGGCTGTGACCGGAACCCAGAACCTGCGCACCGATATTTCGGGCTCGGGGAAGGTGCGCCTGGCCGGCGATGCCCGCCGCGCTGACGTGCATATCAGCGGCTCGGGGGCCGTCGAGGGCTACCCGCTGACGGTACAGCAGGCTGAGGTCAGCCTGAGTGGCTCGGGCAGCACCTACCTGACCATTACCCAAGCCCTGAATGCCTCCATCAGTGGTTCGGGCAAAGTCTACTACCGGGGCCGGCCCAGCGTGACGGCCCACACCTCCGGCTCAGGCCGGGTAGTAGATGCCAACTAGCCTGGGCGAGGCTTCCGGCAAACTTTTACAAACGGACAGGGCCGTTTGCCCAAATCGACGGGACCTTTTTCAAAATCGTCCCGTCGATTTCAAAAATGAACGGGTTCGTTTTTTCGCCTCTCTGACAGTATTTATGCCGCTGGCCCGTCTGTCCAGCCAATGCTCACTCTTCTCTTTGTCTGAACTTCATTTGCTCGTGTAGCTATGCTTCGACTTATCACGCTTTTATCCCTGCTGTTTCTCCTGCTGACCCCTGTTGTCTGGGCGCAGCCAACGGGCCCGGCCGCTACCGGCAAGGTAACGGTGAGCGGTTACCTCAAAGATGCCGCCAACGGCGAGGCCCTGGTGGGCGCTACGGTGGTGGTGAAAAGCATTGGGGTGGGCGCCACAGCCAATGAGTACGGCTTTTATTCTCTGACCTTGCCCAGGGGCACTTACACCATTACCTATACTTTTCTGGGCTATGAGCCCCAAAACGTGACGCTTACGCTAAGTGAAAACGTAACCCGCTCTATCCGGCTCGGCGCCCAGGGCCTGCAAACCGGCGAAGTAGTGGTAACCGGACGCAAGCCCGACGAGAACGTGCGCAGCACCGAAATGGGCACCAACCGCCTGGATATGAAAACCGTGAAGCTGGTGCCGGCTTTGCTGGGCGAAGTCGACGTGATTCGCAGCATTCAACTCCTGCCCGGCATCAGTACGGTGGGCGAGGGAGCCTCGGGCTTCAACGTGCGCGGTGGGGGCGTGGACCAAAACCTGATTCTGCTCGACGAGGCCCCGATTTACAACGCCTCCCACTTGTTTGGCCTGTTCTCGACCTTCAACCCTGATGCCGTTAAGGACATCAAGCTGGTGAAGGGCGGCATCCCGGCCCAGTACGGTGGCCGGCTTTCCAGCCTGCTCGACGTGCGCATGAAGGAAGGCAACACCCAGCGCCTGGGCGTGAGTGGGGGCGTGGGGCTGATTATGTCGCGCCTGGCCGTGGAGGCGCCCATTGTGAAAGACAAAGGCTCGTTTATCGTGGCCGGGCGGCGCTCCTACGGGGACTTGTTCCTGAAGTTCGTGCCCGACCAGAAAGACAACCAGGCCTATTTCTACGACCTCTCGGCCAAGGCCAACTACACCCTGGGCGAGAAGGACCGGCTCTACGTGTCGGGCTACCTGGGACGGGACGTGTTTGCCTTCGGCAAGGCCTTTAAGAATACGCTGGGCAACCGGACCGGCACCGTGCGCTGGAACCACGTGTTCAACTCCCGGCTGTTTGCCAACGTGACGGGCCTGGTCAGCAAGTACGACTACGGCCTGGGTGTGCCTGAGGGCAACCAGTCGTTTGAGTGGAAGTCGAACATCGTCAATTACAGTCTCAAGGCCGACTTCAACTACTACCGCACGCCCCAGAGCACGCTCAACTTTGGGGTGAGCAGCATCTACTACACCTTCCTGCCCGGCCAAGTCACGCCGCTAAGCCCCACGTCTATCTTCCGGCCCATTGCCCTCGACAACCAGCAGGCCGTGGAGTACGGAGCCTATATCGACAATGAGCAGACTTTTTCGCCCCGTCTTTCGGCCCAGTACGGCCTGCGCCTGAGCATGTTTGACTACCTCGGCGGCGGCACCGTGTACGACTACGAAGGCCCCAACGGCCGCCAGAAAACCCCGGTCAACCCCCGGCAGTACGGCAGCGGCGAGGTCATTAAGCGCTACCCCAACCTGGAGCCCCGGGCCTCGCTGCGCTATGTCTTGACTGACAACAGCTCCTTGAAAGCCAGCTACAACCGCATGGTGCAGTACATCCATCTGGTGTCGAATACCACGGCTTCCTCGCCCCTAGACGTCTGGACGCCAAGCACCAAGAATATCAAGCCTGAGCACGCCGACCAAATTGCGCTGGGGTACTTCCGCAACTTCCAGGACAACGCCTACGAAGCCTCGGTGGAAGTATACGGCAAGCGCATGGACAACCAGATTGACTACATCAACGGGGCCAATACGCTGCTGAATAAGAACCTGGAAGCCGAGCTGCTTTACGGTCGGGGCCGGGCCTACGGGGCCGAGTTCTACGCGAAAAAGAACGAGGGCAAGATGACGGGCTGGATCAGCTACACCCTGAGCCGCTCGGAGCGCCAGATAGACGGCATCAACAACAACGACTGGTACGTGAACAAGTACGACAAGACGCACTACCTCTCGGTGGTCGGCATCTACACCCTGTCGCCGCGCTGGACGGTGTCGGGCACGTTCAACTACAGCACCGGCATTGCCACCACCTTCCCCGACTCCCGCTACGTGTACCAGGGCCTGGTAGTGCCCAACGTGAACGGCGACGTGCGCAACAACTACCGCGTGCCGGCCTACCACCGCCTCGACTTGGCCGCCACTCGGGAAGGCAAAATTGACCCCAGTAAGCGCTGGCACAGCAGCTGGACCTTCTCGGTTTATAATGCTTATGCCCGCCGCAACGCCTACAGCATCTATTTCCGCCAGAACGAGGACAACCCGGCCAAAACCGAGGCCGTGCGCCTGGCCGTGTTCGGCTCCGTGCTGCCTTCGGTGTCTTACAACTTCAACTTCTAAGCTTCGGCTTGCTTACCATACCAGTGCTTATGAAACGTATAGCTGCTTTTCTGTTTGCCGCCGGCCTGCTTTCCCTTTCCAGCTGCGTTGATGTAGTCGACGTAAAAATTCCCGAAGGCAAGCCCCTGCTGGCCGTCGAAGGGGAAATCACCGACCAGCCCGGCCCATACTACGTCACGCTCACCAAGACGGCTCCTTACTTCGACGAGGCCGAGTTACCCCGCGTAACCGGCGCCGTGCTGACGCTGGAAGACAGTGAGGGCAACCGCGAAACGCTGAAGGAAATCAGCCCGGGCCGCTACGCTACCAGCACGCTGCGGGGTAAAATCGGCAACCAGTACGTGCTGACCATTAAGGCCGAAGGGGAGGAATACCGGGCCGAAACCGAAATCCGCCGCACGCCCGAAATCGACAGTATCCGGGCCGAGTACCGGGCCAAGTCGCCGACCGACGACGAGGGTTACTACATCCTCTACTACGGCGAGGAACTGCCCGGCGTGGGCGACTACTACCGGTTTACGGTGTACCACAACGGCCGGCAGCTCAACCAGCCCGGCGACCTGATTGTGACCAACGACGAAATGGTGGACGGCAAGTACATCAACGGCGTGGAGCTGACCGACGAGGAAGGCGCGGGCGGCGTTCCGTTCAAAAAGGGCGACAAAGTGCGCGTCGAAACCATGTCCATTCCGCGCGACTATTTTTACTTCCTGAACGAAATGGAAACCCAAATCAACAACGTGGGCTTGTTTGCCACTCCGCCGGCCAACGTGCGTACCAACGTCCGCAACGTGCAGCCCGGCTCCGAGAAAGTTGCGGTGGGCTACTTCGCCGGCCACACCCTGCGCGCCGATTCCTTGGTGATTGAGTAGGTATCTAGTTATTTGTTGCTAGTTATCAGTTCTTCGGTTTGGTTACTTACTGCCTTCATCATGTAGAGTTCTTCTGGAATCAATGGCATATTTGTGTTCCCGCTTACCGTTCAGCTCCTGGACTAACGCGGCTAACAACTGACAACTAATAACGAACAACTAGCATGCTCCACCCCGAAGCTGAGGCGCCCTGGGATTTGCTGGCCAAACACTTGGCTGGCGAAGCCACGCCCGGTGAGTTGGAGCAGCTGCGCACCTGGGTTTCGGCCGACCCCAAGCGCCTGGGCCTGCTCACCGACGCCACCCGGGCCTGGGAGCGGACCGGCGCGGCCACCGTCGCCGACTTGTTTAGCGACGCGGATGTGGAAGCAGCCTGGCAACGGTTCCGGCCGAAAATGACCGGGGCCAAACCCGCCGCCGAAACCCAACCACCACTACGAGTAGTGCGCTCAGAGCGGGCCACTTCCACCTCCGCCGAGGCCGAGCAGGAAGCCAAAATCATTCCGCTGCGGCCCAATCCGCTACCTTCCCTGTTGCGCATTGCGGCCACTATTCTGCTGCTAATAGGGGTGGTGTACGCCATGCAGAACTACCGGCGCGAACTGCTGCCCACCCCGCCCGTGGCCGTATCGGCGGGCTCCCAGAAGCGCCTGGTAGCCCTGCCTGACGGCAGCAAAGTCTGGCTCAACAAGCACTCGACGCTGGAATACGCCGCCGACTTTAGCGGGGGCAGCGGCCGGGAAGTAAAACTCACCGGCGAAGCCTTCTTCGAGGTGCAGAAAGACCCCGAGAATCCCTTCACGGTACTCAGCGCGGAGTCGCGCACCCGGGTGCTGGGCACCTCGTTCAACGTGCGCGCCTATGCGGCCGAAGACTCGGTGGAAGTGTCGGTGGTGACGGGCAAGGTGGCCTTTGCCAGCCGTTCCACCCACCAGGATTCAGTGCTGCTCACGCCGGGTATGCGGGGCGTGCTGCTGACGTCGGCGGCGGCCAACGTGCCGGTGTCGGTGCGGCAGACGGCCACCGCCGACGCCAACTTCCGGGCCTGGCAAACCGATGAGCTGGTGTTCGACAATACTTCCCTGGCGCAGGTCATCCGGACGCTGCGCACTACCTTCGGCACCACCATCACCGTGGCTGACAGAGACCTGCTCAAATGCCGCTTCACGGGTACATTCCGCCAGCCCAACCCGGCGGAGGTGCTGCAAGTGGTAAGCGTAGCGACTAATGCCACGCTGGCCGGCGACGCCCTCAACGGCTACATCCTCGGCGGCAAAGGCTGCGAGTAACCCGAGTCGGGCCGCCTGACTTCTGGCTTTCCGACTTTCCTGCTTTAATCTTCACTTCCGCGGCTATGCGGTATTTATTCGCTCTTATGGTCGGCCTGTGGCTGCTGGGAAGCCCTGCCGGGGCTCAGCCGCCCTTGTTGGCCCGACGGGTGAGCGTGCAAGCCACTAATGCGCCTTTGCAGCAGGTATTGCGGGATATTGCGCACCAGAGCGGCGTGTCGTTCAGCTATAGCAGCACGTTTATTCCCCTGCAAAAGCGCGTCACCCTGCACATGGCCAGCCCCCAGCCGGTAAGCCATGTGCTCCAGCAGCTTTTCCAGGGGCAAGGCGTTTCTTACCAGGTTATCGGCGGCCAGGTAGTGCTGTGGCGCACGGGTGAGCGGCCGCCGCTGGGAGCATCGAAGCCAAGCAGGCCCGTAACGGAGCGTACCCCGTCCAAAGCCGCAGCTACCGGCCAAACCGGCACTGGAACCAGCAGTAAGGGCAGCCCCCGGGCCACCCTAGCAGAAAAGGATGCCAAACGCCCAGGCCCAGCCAGCTACAAGAGCCTGGCGGTGAGGCCTACATCCAGCGTTACGGCCAGCACGCAGCGGGTAGCAGGGCCGAAGCCGGTGGCGCTGAGTACGGCTCCGGCCAAGTCCGTGCCCCCGCCGGTAGTAGCGCCTCCCGCGCCCCTTACACCTGCCGCCAGCTCCGCTGATACGACTGCTCCCGCAACGGCCTCTGTGCTGGCCCGGCTGCGGCAAAAAGCCAAAGCTGCAGCCCAGGCTGCCACTGGAGCCCTGGCGCGCACAGGCCGTACCGTGGGCACCGGCGCCAAGGCAGTGCTGGATACGATGGTCGTGGCAACCACCGAATTGAAGGAGCCGCTCCGCAAAGGGGCCCGCCTGTTGTCGGCCTCCGCCCGGCGCGACTCCCTGACTAGCCGGGCCATAGCGGTGCAGAGCGGGCTGCCGGGCCGGGATACGGTGCTGGACGAGCTGCCCGTGAAGCCCACGGTAGCGCGCCACACCTACGACCGGCACAACTGGCAGGTAGGCTTCGTAACGCCGCTGAGCTCCAACTGGCTGCGCAGTGGGCGCAGTATCAACCGGTTTTCCCTGAACGCGCTAGCTGGCTACTCAGCTGGCGTGCGTGGAGTGGAACTGGGCGGCCTAGCCAACGTGGTGCGCGACACCGTGCAAGGCTTTCAGGCGGCCGGTTTGCTCAACGTGACCGGTACCGAAGTGCAGGGCTTTCAGGCCGCGGGCTTGCTCAACGTGACGGGCGGCTCGGTACGGGGAGCGCAGGCTGCGGGGCTGGTAAACCTGGTGCGCGATGATGCCCGGGGCCTACAGCTGGCAGGCCTGGTTAATATCGTGGGTGGGGCGGCCCGCTCCCGGCAAAACGACGGCCGGCCGGCCCGGGCCCGCCGCCTGCTGGGCCTGCCCCGCCTGCTGGCCACCGACTCAGCGGCTCAGTACCTGGGAGCACCCAGCGCCATGTCCTTGCCCGGACCTTTGGTGCAGGCGGCCGGCCTCGTCAACCTAACCGGTACCGACATTCGTGGGCTGCAAACGGCGCCGATACTGAACTCGGCCCGGCGCGTTCAGGGCCTGCAGCTGGGGCTGATTAACGTAGCTAAGCACGTCAAAGGCGTCCAGCTTGGCCTCATCAACGTGGCCGACTCGGTAGATGGCGTGGCGCTGGGGCTCATCAACATCGTGCGGCACGGCTACCTGCACGGGGAGGTATGGGCCAGTGAAACCCTGCCCTTGAATGCGGCCCTGAAGCTGGGCGTAAGGCGCTACTACACGATTCTGTCCGCGGCGGCGCAGCCCTTTGAAAGCCGGGTACACTGGGCCACCGGCTTTGGCATTGGTACGGCTAGCCGGCAGCACGGGCGCTTCAGCTGGAATCTGGATTTGCTCGATTGGTACCTGCTCAAGCAACCTGGTACGGAAGGCTCGCTGCTTTCCTACACCCAGCTGCGGCCTTCGCTCGTCTGGCAGATTGAGCCTCAAGGCCGGCTAGGTTTGGTGGTTTCGCCCACGCTCAATTTGGGCTTGTATGAAAACGACGGTAATGGTACTAACTCAAAATTTGGCAAAAACCAGCTGCTAATTCTGGATGCCAATTCAGGCTCTACGCCCGTACGCCTGTGGTTAGGTGGGCAAATTGGACTGCGGTTTTAATTAAGGGCCTACCAGCCAACAACTCGATCTACACCCGTACCCTCGACTCGACATGCCCGACTACTTGGGCTACAACGTGCGCGTGCTGGGTACCCATCGATCCGCCACCGAACTGGCGTCGGAAGACCTCAACAAGGGCTTTTTACTTTTGTTAGGTAAGCAGGAAGAGAAAAGCCGCTAGGCCCGCATTGGTACCAGGATAAAGGTGCCGCGCAAACATTGCCGAAAGCCCTGGCGCTGGTTGTCACGCTTAAGGTCGGCGGTGCGGTAGCGGTTGTTCAGGCCCCGCTCACTTACTATCATAATGGTGTAGCCGCGGCTGCGCACCAGGTAGCGCCGGGCGTTGGTGGGCGCCACCGCGGCTTCCGTCCCAGACCCAACTTCGGCCGGGGTCCCAAAGCTAGATGCCGAATAGTGGGCCGGCCACGTGGTGCGGGCTATAATATCATGGGCCTGCCAAAGGTGACGCATGGCAGCGCGGGCGGCAATGGCCTCGCCGCAGTGCCGGCAGACGCGGGCATCGGTGAGCATAGCCTGCCGCTTTTGCTGCAGCTCCCGCAGCATCTCGGGCTGCTCGGCATCGGCCCGGCGCTGGCGTACCACTTTGGTAACGGCCGAAAAGAGGTCCCCTTCGCTCACCCCATACTTGTGCTGCAGGATATCCAGCGTGTGGGCGCTGAGCATTCCGAAAGCCAGTAAGTCCTCTAAGTCGGTGAACAAGGTGGGCATAGCGCAGCTATAAGCAGCGGCCCCGCCGACAAGTTCCGGAATCGAACTTGCTGGCGGGGCCGCTCAGGTAAGACCAAGGCGCCAGAGCTTAATTCTGGGCCGTGGGTTTGGAAACTTTCTTCACGTCCGACTTGGGGTTCGAGCGTGGCGTGTTGATAATGGGACCAGGCTTTGTATTCTCTTCCAGCCAGGTTTGCATCAGGGCCAGGGCCTTGGGCGAGAAGTTAGGCTGCTGTTCCCCATTTATGAGGGGCCATTGCGACTCGTCGGGCTGGAAGGCGTGGTTGACGCCCGCAATTTTCACCGTTTTCACGTGCCGGTTGCCGCCGGCCTTTAGGCCTTTGCTTAGCAGGGCTAGGTTCTTGGTGGCACCTACCTGCAGGTCTTCTACACCGTTGAGAGCCAGCACCGGGCATTTCACGGCGGGCAGCTTCACTTTCGGGTCGAAGTCGAGGTAGTAGCGGTACCAGGGCGAGGTGAGCTGGGCCGCCCGGGCCCGGGCCATGGTGGGGTCAATATCGACGTTGCTCATCCGAATCATGGCTGCAAGCTTGCCCCGGGCCTGGTTGCTGTTCGGCGTCTGGCGGATAATGCTGATCATCTTGTCGTGCAGCTTCAGGGCCGCATCGACCTGGGTGGCGTTGCCGCCAATCATGCGCATGATTTCAACCTGCTGCCGGCGCAGTACCTCGCGGCCGGGCATGCCATAACCGGCCAAAGACACTACGAAATCAGGACCTTTGGCCTCGGCCGCAGCTAGCAGGGCAATGTTGGCGCCTTCACCGTGGCCAATCATGCCCACATTTCTTTTGTCAATCCGGGGGCGGGAGCGGAGGTAGTTCATGGCCGTTTCGGCATCCGTCATCAGGTCGGCCGTAGTAGCTGCCGCGTACCGGCCGCCCGACTTGCCCACGCCCCGGTCGTCGTAGCGCAGCACGGCCATGCCGTGGCGGGCTAGGTAGTCGGCCAGAATGGCAAACATGCGGTAATCTTCCTGCTGGGCCGCGTCGCGGTCCTGCGGGCCCGAGTCTGACACCAGCACCACGGCCGGGAAGGGCCCGTTACCGTTGGGCGTGGTAATGGTAGCGCCCAGGCACAAGTCGGTCTTGTCGTTGGTAATGATTACCTGTTCGGTCTTGTAGGGCTGGGCTGGCTTGAAGGTAGGGGCACTGACAACGGCTGCCGCACCCTGCTCAAACTTCACTTCCTGCTTCAGGCCCGGCTGCTCCCAGGTGCCCGTCATCGACTTCCGGTCTTTGCTCAGCTTGCCGGTGAAGCGGCTGCCAGCCTGCTCAATCTTGAGGAGCACGTCGCTGTTGGTCAGCGTCATGTCTACCGGCATGCGGCTTACGCGCTGCTTGGGCACGTCCAAGGCCGCGTAATACGAGCCGCCGGTTAGGGGTACGATGGTCAGAATAAGCTCTAGGCTCCCGCCCGGAACCTTCAGCGGCCCTTTCCACTGCCCACTAAGTGGCGTGGGCTCCCCACCCGCCACCACGCTGGTAACCGGGGCCAAGGAAACTCCAAGAAGCAACAAAAGTACAAGTACAGCGTGTAAATAATTCTTCATAAAGTCCAATTATGGATGGGCCTTGAGCAAGGGGGGAGAGAAAATAGCCCCGAAAATACCAAACTTACGGGACTCCGCCGGGGAAAGATTCAGGAGCAGAACAGCAAAAATAGATATAGTGAAAATTATATTATTCGAATATAGGCCAGTGTTGGCGGATAATGTATAGGGCTGAGTTGCCCGCCCCAGTATCTTGCTGGCTATGAAAAGAATTTCTGGGCTGCTCCCTATGCTGTTGTTGCTGTTCGTGGGCTGCCAAACGGCTAATGATACACTGCCGCAGTTTGAAATGCCGGTTGTCCTTCAGCCCGAGTTGCTGGGTGGTAAGACCCCTGCCGCCCTGCGAGTAGATAGCATACGTGGGGTGTGGCCCCAACTGGTTGGCCGATTTCAATTTGCTAAGCACCTCGAGTTGAACAAGCCCGATAGTTTGGGCGCTGACAAGTACTATTTAGATTCGGGTCAGCCTTTCCATGGAGCTGACACCTTGAACACGGATGGCTTGGAGCTTATCGCTGATTACCAATCTACTACGGCGTATCGGAACTACAGCGAATTACTGACTCGGCTGGCGTATCCCGTCTATATCGTCAACTCAACGCCTCGAACCAAGCTTTTATGTGGCAAGGATTTCTCGGTCTATGCCATTCAGGAAGCTAAAGACCGTACCGGCGAATGGCGGCCCATAGAAAGCCGAGGCCCTGAACCCTGTGGAAACGGTGCGTGGATAATGAAGATAAGACCTCGGCAAATGGCGGTGTTACTGTTCGATAAATACCAAGGCTGCTTTAAGACCATGCTGCGGGTGCGTCTTCGGAATGGCAACAGCCAATATACCTCCGTGGCGTATGAGGGTTGGATAAGCGAAACCCAGTTTCTTGCCACTCAGCAGGAGCGGCGCCTTCTGAAAAAGAATAACCTCGCCGTTTCAGCCTTGTATTATGGCGCTTGGCCAGCCGTGCTAGACACCCTGGTGAACCGAGCCAACTGAGCTAGAGGTCGATTCCCCGACATCAACTGCGCCCCGGCGCGCAACTAACTTCCACCGGAGGCAACAAACCTGCCCTGCGTCGCCGTACCTTCGTAGGTCTAATTGCCGGGGCGGAAACCTTACGGGCCGCCTTGGCTGTTTCCCGTTTCTATGGCCCAAGATTCTTTACAAGTAGCCGCCCCCGCGGCCGACCCGATTGACCAGCTCGACCCGCGCGAGTTCATTCTGATCAAGAATGCCCGGGTGCACAACCTCAAAAACCTCAGCGTGGCCTTGCCGCGCAACAAGTTTATCGTCGTCACGGGCTTGTCGGGCTCGGGCAAGTCGAGCCTGGCGTTCGATACGCTCTACGCCGAGGGGCAGCGCATGTACGTGGAGAGTTTGAGCTCCTACGCCCGCCAGTTTCTGGGCCGCATGGACAAGCCCGACGTGGACTATATCCGCGGTATTTCGCCGGCTATTGCCATTGAGCAGAAGGTCAGCATCAAGAACAACCGCTCCACCGTCGGGACCAGCACCGAAATCTACGACTACCTTAAGCTGCTCTTTGCCCGCGTGGGCCGCACGTTTTCGCCCGTCAGCGGCGAGCAGGTGCGCAAAGACACCGTGGCCGACGTAGTCGACTACCTGTTTAAGCTGGAAGATGGGGCCCGCGCCACCATTCTGGCCCCGCTATTGCCCTCCGAGGAAGGCCGGCCGATGAGCAAGGAGTTGGATTTGCTGTTGCAAAAGGGCTACAGCCGGGTGGTCGTCAACGGCGACGAAACCGCCTTTATCGAAGACCTGATTGGTGAAGGCAAGCCCGAAGTAAAGGGCGAGGTCTACATCATGATTGACCGGGCCGTGATTCGCCCCGGCGACGAAGACCTGCAGTTCCGCCTTTCCGACTCGGTGCAAACCGCGTTTTTTGAGGGCCACGGTACCTGCCTGATCCGCCTGGATAACGAAACCCGCACTTTCTCCGACCGGTTTGAGCTCGACGGTATGGTGTTCGAGGAGCCCAACGTCAACTTCTTCTCCTTCAACAACCCCTACGGCGCCTGCCAGACCTGCGAAGGGTTCGGCTCGGTGCTGGGCATTGACGAAGACCTGGTTATCCCGGACAAGAGCCTGACGGTGTACGAGGGTGCCATTGCCCCTTGGCGCACCGACAAGCAGAGCGAATGGCTCAAGCCCTTGCTCAAAAATGGCATCCGCTTCGACTTCCCCATTCACCGGCCCTATAATGAGCTGAGCGAAGCCGAGCGGACCCTACTCTGGAAGGGCAACAAGTACTTCGAGGGCCTCGACCAGTACTTCAAGTGGGTGGCTACTCAAACCCACAAAATCCAGTACCGCGTGCTGCAAAGCCGCTACCGGGGCCGCACCACCTGCCCCGACTGCCGCGGTACCCGCCTGCGCAAAGATGCCCAGTATGTTAAGATTCAGGACCAGAGCATCACCGACATCGTGCTGTTGCCCATCAGCAAGGCGCTTGATTTCTTCGAGAACCTGACGCTGACCGAGCACGAAATGAAAGTGGCCGAGCGCCTGAGCACGGAAATCACCAACCGCCTCGGCTACCTCAACCGCGTGGGCCTGGGCTACCTGACCCTGAACCGCCTGAGCAGCACGCTTTCCGGCGGCGAGAGTCAGCGCATTTCGTTGGCAACTTCGCTCGGTTCGGCTCTGGTGGGTTCCATGTACATTCTCGACGAGCCCAGCATTGGTTTGCACCCCAAGGATGCCGAGCAGCTCATCGGCGTGCTGCGCTCCTTGCAAAAGCTGGGCAACACCGTTATTGTGGTGGAGCACGAGGAGAAAATGATGGAGGAAGCCGACCAGATTATCGACATCGGGCCCGAAGCCGGCAGCGGCGGCGGCAACCTGATGTTCCAGGGCACTTACCCCGAGATTCTCAAGAACACGACTACCTACACTGGCCAGTACCTGAGCGGTAAGATGGAGGTGAAGGTGCCCCAGATCCGGCGGCCCTGGCGCAACGCGCTGGAAGTAACCGGGGCCCGGGAAAACAACCTCAAGAACGTATCGGCCAAGTTCCCGCTGGGCGTCATGACCGTGGTAACCGGTGTGTCGGGCTCGGGCAAGTCTACTTTGGTGAAGCGCATTCTGGCCCCGGCCGTAGCCAAGCAGCTCGGTGGCGGAGCGGGCGAGGCCACTGGCAAGTTCGACCGGCTGATGGGTGTGCAGGGCCAGGTGTCCCACGTCGAGTTTGTTGACCAGAACCCCATTGGCAAGAGCAGCCGCTCCAACCCCGTAACCTATGTCAAGGCCTACGACGCCATCCGGACCCTGTTTTCGGACCAGCCCCTAGCCAAGGCCCGGGGCCTGAAACCTTCCCACTTCAGCTTCAACATCGAAGGTGGCCGCTGCGAAGTGTGCCAGGGCGAAGGCCAGGTCAAGATTGAAATGCAGTTCATGGCTGATATCTACCTGACCTGTGAAAGCTGCGGCGGCCGCAAGTTCAAGCAGGATATCCTGGACGTGAAATTCCAGGACAAGGGCATCGACGACGTGCTGGAAATGACCGTGGCCGACGCCGTGGAATTCTTCAAGGGCCAGCCCAAAGTAGCCGAGCGCCTCAAGCCGCTGGACGACGTGGGCCTGGGCTACATCCGCCTGGGGCAGTCGGCCAACACGCTGTCGGGCGGGGAGGCCCAGCGCGTGAAGCTGGCTTCCTTCCTGACCAAGGGCGCCACGCTGCAGCAGGACAAGATTCTGTTCATCTTCGACGAGCCCAGCACCGGCCTGCACTTCCACGACATTGCCAAGCTGCTCAAGGCCCTCAACGCCCTGATTGAGCAAGGCAACTCGGTCCTCATCATCGAGCACAACATGGACATCATCAAGTGCGCCGACTGGATTATTGACCTCGGCCCCGAGGGCGGTACCAACGGCGGCCACCTGCTGTTCGAAGGCACACCCGAAGACATGCTGGCTCACAAGGAAACCAACCACACGGCCCGCTTCCTGGCCGAAAAGCTGTAAAGCTTTCAAGCCAAATTAGTCGTACACAAAAGGAGCCGCCCAGCGACGGGCGGCTCCTTTTTACATAAAAACTACTATGATATTAGGTGCCGAAGAACAAATTAAGGTAGGCCAGCCCGAGCCCGGCCAGGAAAACCAGCTCATCAGCAGCACGGCCGCCGGCCACGAGTTCGAGGTCATGTTCGAGGACGACGGCGAAACCGGCTACCTCTACGCCCTGCGTAACGGCGACGAACTGGAAATCCTCGACGCGCTGCATATCTATAATGTAGATGACGTGCAGGACCGTGAAACGCCCGTGACCGTCCAGGTTTTCTGGGACGTACCCCAAACCACCGCGGCCCTCATTATTGCCGGCTACTGCCACGCTCTCTACGACTTTGAGCGCCGGATGGGCTTTTGCCGCAACGCCTTCCCGCCCGCTAAAAACGGCCAGCCCGGCTCCCGGGAGCTGACCGATGAGCTGGTCGAAAAGTACTTCGCTGCCTAGCAGCGCCGTTTTAGTTTGTACGGCGGCAGCCGTTTGCTTTACGATTTTGGGAATGTTCAAAAAGCTAAAGCGAGAGGGTCTACCTGCTATACTTTTCTTACAAACCGTAGAAAAGTATAGCAGGTAGACCCTCTCGTCTTTCAAAGGCTGGCTGCTCTGACGGGCCGGTTAGGCTGGTTGGGCCACGGCCATTTCCCGGCCGCGCTGCTTCTTGGGTTTCTTGCGCCGGCCCCACCACACCATAAAGCCCGTCACGGGCAGGCTGGCCGAAATCAGGCTGCCCAGGAAAGCTAGGGTTTTGCCGCCCAGGCCCAGCACCTGGCCCGTGTGTAGGTCGTAGTTCACGTCGGCCACCTTCTGCCCGTTGCTCTTGCTTGCGTGCGGAATGCTTTTGAGCAGCTGCCCCGACACCGGGTGGAAGTAGTATTCGTCGCGGTGGTAGTAGTACAAGGCCCGCTCGTAGGCAATGCTGTACACTGGCTGCTTGGGCGAAGCGGGCAAACCCAGGAAAATCATTTTCGCCGTGGGGGAGCTGCGGCGAATCTGCTGGTAGTAGACGTCGGCCACGGGCTGGGTAGTGGCCATAGCGACTTGCAGGGTATCTACGGTCGGTGGGGTTTTCTCCGTGGGGTAATCCTGGCCGGCGTTGCTTACGAAATATACTGACTTCATTACCCACTCAAAGCTCATCATCAGCCCGGTCAAAGCCAGAATTAGGGCAATGCTGGCGGCGTAAAAGCCCAGTACGTTGTGCAAATCGTAATTCACCCGCCGCCACCGGGCGCCCCACTTGATGGTAAAGCTGCGTTTCCGGTCGGTTTTGCGCTTGGGCCACCACAGAATAATGCCCGTAACGAGCATTACCACGAATACCAGTACCGATATGCCCACCACCCAATGGCCGATTTCGACGGGCAGCAGCAAATACATGTGCAGGTCCTGGATGATGCTGAAGAAGTCGCGGTGCAGGTCGAGGTGACCTAATTCCCGTCCGGTATAAGGATTCAGCGCGGTGGCAAAATACTCGCCCTGCTTGTCGGTGCTGTAGAGCACCGTCGACCGTTCCGGACCCATGTACATGAAGAAAGCCGGCTTTAGCTCCGGATGGCTTTTCTTAACTATGGCCTGCAAACGCGAGGGTAGCAGAAATTCAGTCGGCTGGGCCGGCACCTCCACCTTGCGCCACGAGGCCTGAGTAGCATCCCGGATTTCGTCCTGAAACGTGAAAATGGCCCCGGTCAAACTCACAATAAACACCACAAGCCCGGTGGAAAGCCCGAGCCAGAGGTGCAGTACGCCGACGACTTTTTTGAAGGTGGTCATAACGGAACTGGTAGTGAAGCGGAGAAAAGGACGGGAGGCTCAGTTAATAAAGAACGTCATGCTGAGCTAGTCGAATCAACTCTACCGCCGGAGTAAATGATTTTACTTTTCCGGGTGAGCTGCTTCGACTAGCTTAGCATGACGGGAGCTCTTAGCTTAGAACTTGTAGGCCACGCTACCTACAATGCTGCGCAGCTTCTGCGGGTTCACGGTAGTGTAGCCCACCCAGTATTTCTTGTCGGTGAGGTTGTCCACTTTGGCCGACAGCCGGAAGCGGGGCTGGTCGTAGAAAGCCGAGGCGTTCAGCACCGTGTAGGAGGGCAGGGTGAAAGTGCCGGCCGCCGTGTTCTGAACCTTGTTTTCGCTGGCGTAGTTGCCGCCGAAGCCAAAGCCTAGCCCTTGCAGCAGGCCCTCGGGCAACCGGTAGCTCAGCCACAGGTTGGCCCCGTACGGCGACGAAGCCGTGTTCGGACGCAGGCCATTCACGTTTTCGGCGGCCTTCTGTAGCTCCGAGTCGTTGTAGCTAAAGCCGGCCACTGCGTTGAAGCCCGCAAAGGGGTTGGCAATCAGATTTACTTCCACGCCGTTGCTGACCTGGTTACCGTCCTGAGTTTGGGCGCCGGGCAGGTCCACGGTAGGCGTGGGGCGGAGCAGGTCTTTCACCTGAATGTTGTAGTAGCTAACCGTCGCGCTGATCCGGCCGTCGGCGGCGTCCAGCTTCACGCCACCCTCTACCTGGTTGGCCCGCTCCGGCTTAGCCCGCTGCTGCTGGTTGTTGACGTCGATGTAGGCGCCGTTCTGGTTGTTGAAGCTGTTCTGGTAGTTGGCAAACAGCGACACCCGGTTCAGCACGGGCTGAAATACCACCCCAAACTTGGGCGACAGGTTGGTTTGGGTGTACGGGTCTACGGGGCCGTAGAGAATGCCGCCCTTGTAGTCGTAGTGGTCGATGCGCAGGGCGGCCAGCACGCTGAGGCGCTCGGTCAGGCTCAGCACATCCGACAGGAAGGCGCTGTAGGTGTTCGACTTGGTGTTGTTGATATACGAGGCAGGGGCTTTACCCGCATAAAAGGCGTCTACGTTGGGGCCGTTAAAGGTCGAGTAGTCGTAGTTGGGCTGGTTGAGCGGGACCGTATCGATGGTGCCGCCGAAGAATTTGATGTTGTTGTCGAGCCGCAGGAAGTCCAAGCCTACTACCACGCGGTTGCGCAGGTTGCCCAGCTTAAAGTCGCCATTGAACAGTTGCTGCACCTCGTACGTGTTCAGCGTGCTGTTGCGCGTCGACTGGTCGGCCCGAATCAGGGAGTGCATGCCCGGAGCTATTGCCGGGTTACCCGCTACGGCCGCATCCGAAATCAGGTAGAAATAGGGGCCGAAACCGTCGGAGAAGCTCTGACCAGCGCTCAGGTTGGTCGATGAGGTGAAGCTGGATGAAATCCGGTAGTTAACCTGGCCGAATACGTTGGCGCTGCGCGAGGATTGCGTTAGGCCGTTGCCGCCGTAGTATTTGCGGTAGTCCAGGGGCAGGTCCTCGGCCCGCGACACGCCCAGCTCCTTCACCGGCGAGTAAAAGAAAAACATCTGCCGGCCTACGTTCTGGCCCTGCATAAGCTCGGCGTCCAGGTTAATGGTCAGCCGGTCGGTGGGGCGGTAGGTCAGGCTGGGTGCTACGGCTACGCTGCGGTTGAAGCCCCGGTCCTGGAAGCTGTCTTCGTACTGGTAGGCCGTGTTCAAACGGAAAGCCAGGGTTTTGGGCTGGTCGGCTGGCGTGTTGGGGTCCACCAGGTTCACGTCGGCGCTGATGCGGTGGAAGCCGTAGCTGCCGGCTGCCACGTTTACTTCGCCCCCGAATTTGTCGTAGGCCTTCTTCGTAACTCGGTTAATCAGGCCGCCATAGGAAGTAAGTGAGCTGCCAAACAGCGTGGCCGACGGGCCTTTGATAACTTCCAGCTTCTCCAGGTTCACCGCGTCAATGTCGCTGCTCACGCCGCCCACGATGCCGTTGCGCAGGCGGCTCTGCAGAATAAAGCCGCGGCTGCCGTAGAACCCGCCTCCGTCGCCGGCCCGGCCCGTGGCATCCCACATCCGCTGCAGGCCCGGGGCGTTGCGCACGGCGTCGTCTACCGTAAATACCAGCTGCTCAGTCAGCAGCTCCTTGCCCACGGTGGCGTACACCTGCGGGTCTTCCAGGTTGCTGAGCGGCATTTTGCTCACGTACTCCGATTCTTTGCGAGCAAACTTGTTGGTTTTATTGCCTTCTACCACCACTTCGCTGAGCTGCTCGGTGCTTTCGGTCAGCACGAAATTCTGGGTGCTAGTTTCACCCGCGGCTACTTTCACCCGCCGCTCCTGGGGACCGAAGCCCACCAACCGAACGTGCAGCGAATAGGCGCCCGCCGCCAGATTAGAAAGCTGAAAATTGCCTTCCGCATCCGTGTTGGCGCCCAGCGCGGTGCCTTTGATGCCCACGCCGGCCCCCACTACTGGCTGCCCGGCGGCCGTGGTTACGCGGCCCTGAATAATAGAATTCTGACCCTGGGCCGTGAGAGCAAGCAAGGAAAGTATAAGAGTAACTAAAGTCAGAGCCAACTGGTGAGTTGGCGGCACAAGTCGTGGTTGCATGCAGGTAATAGTTGAGTAGAACGCTGCAAAATTCTGCACGGAACTCGGGTAATCCAAGTTTATTTAGATTAATTATAAATAATAATTAGAATGCGTCCAGATAGTTCTAAATCTGAGTTGATTAATATTCCGTAGGTTTCGTTCTATTTAACTTCTGCGGGGCAAGTTGCCTTAGTATTCCATGGAAATAACTGGTTCAGTCGTACGCTCCCGCTCCCGGTCGTCTGTTTCACCCTGGCGCTGGTTGGCGGCGTTGAGCATTGTTGGCAACATTGCTCTGAATTACTGGGCCAATACCCACCCGTTTAATGGGCAGACGATGGGAGCTGTGTCGGCGCAGTATCCCACCTTGCTCACGCCGGCCGGCTATGCGTTCAGTATCTGGGGCCTGATTTTTCTGGCGCTGGCCGGTTACGGAGTCTGGCAGCTGCTGCCCGCCCAGCGCAACATGTACGTAGCTGGTCACATTGCCCGGCCGCTTGCCGTAGCCAACGTGGCCACGGCCGCCTGGGTAGTGCTTTTTGCTTATGAGCTCATCGAAATCAGCACCCTGGTGATGCTGGTCATCCTTGGTAGTTTGATAACGGTCTATAGCCGGGCCCGGCGCCTGGTGCTGGAGCGGAAAGCTCCGCGCTGGTCCAGTATTCCCTTCTCCCTGTATCTGGGCTGGATATCGGTGGCCACGGTTATCAACGTCACCATCGGGCTGCAACAGCATTTGTGGCGCGCCGAAACCGGCATATCCGTGATGCTCACGCTGCTGCTGCTGGCGGCTGTTGTGGGGCTGGCCCTGGCTATCAGCAGCGCGGCCCGGGATATGGTTTTCCCGTTGGTAGTAGCCTGGGCGCTGGTTGGAATCTGGGTGGCCCGGCAGGGCCAGTATCCGGAGCTGCGCTGGGCTGCCCTGGGCGGCGCCGGTATTGCGGCGGTAGCGGGGGGAGCACTGAGCTTGCGCAAAGAGAGCCGCCGGGAGCGGAAAGCGCGCGAAGCGGACAACTACTAGGTTGCAGCCAGGAGCAACATGGGCATTCAAGCTGCGCTCCTGCGGCTCCCCATTCGGTGCTCAGGCGAATTATCGTTTCTTTGCAGGCAAACGATTCATTCCTCTCCCAACTCTGATTTATGCGCAAGAATATCGTCGCCGGTAACTGGAAAATGAACATGACTTACCAGGACGGCCTTGCCCTGGTTTCGGAAATCACCAACATGGTAGCCGACGAAACGCTGGGTGCCAACGTGGAAGTGGTCATTGCGCCGCCCGCGCCGTTTCTGCATTCCGTTGGTAAGCTGCTGGCCGAAGGCGGCAAGATTCACCTGGGAGCCCAGAACTGCCACCAGAAGGAAAGCGGCGCCTATACCGGCGAGATTTCGGCCAAGCAGCTGCAGTCGGTAGGAGTGGAGTACGTTATTCTGGGCCACTCTGAGCGGCGCCAGTACTTTGGCGAAGATGACGAGCTGCTCAGCCAAAAGCTCAAAGCCGTATTGGCCGCCGGACTGAAGCCTATCTTCTGCATCGGTGAGTCGCTGGAAACCCGCGAGGCCGACGAGACCTTTGCCTTTCTGACCACTCAGCTCAAAAACGGTCTGTTTCACCTCAGCAACGAGGAATTCGCCCAGGTCGTTATTGCCTATGAGCCTATTTGGGCCATTGGCACCGGCAAAACCGCCACCAGCCAGCAGGCCCAGGAAGTGCACGCCTTCATCCGGGAACAGATTGCCGGCGCCTACGACGCCGAAGCGGCTCTGAACACGACCATCCTGTACGGCGGCTCGGCTAATGCTCAGAACGCCCGGGAGCTGTTCAGCCAGCCCGACGTGGACGGCGGCCTCATCGGCGGCGCCTCGCTCAAGTCGCGCGACTTCACCGAGATTATCAAGTCGTTCTAAGGTTTTAGAGCTGGGAAGTCAGCGCTTCGAACTTAGGCTGCCCTTCAGGTGGTTGTAGCGGCACGCTTCTGGCTTACGTCTGCTTCTTTGTTCCAAGCTCTGTCTTCTCAGCTCTCACCTCATGCTTGCTTCCCTACTGTTTTCCGGCTGGCTGGCCCTGAATCCGTTTCGACCAGCGCCACCCGTGCCTTTCGTGGCTGCGGCTGCTGTGCCGGTCGGCTCCATCGACCCCTGCCGGATTTACGGCTCGATCTACCTTGAAACCGACCCCTACCGCCGCAGCTACTGCTTTGCTACGGTGTATCTGGAGCCTGAGGAAGCCTTTGCCGATTTACTGGTGTACCAGGAAGACAACAAGCTATTTGCCGATAAAGCCGGCTTCTGGTACCAGACGCCCACCCGCGACTTCGCCGACTACGTGCTGTTCGTCACCGATAAGCGCGCCCTGGCCGACTTCTACATTCACTACACTAAGTCCCGCTCGTTTGCTGGCTGCCGCAAGGAGTAACGGAAGTTGTTCTACACAGAAAAAGCCCGTTCCAAGTAGTTGGAACGGGCTTTTTCGTTGGGGTGCAGGCCTATAGTTTCACTAGTTCCACCCGCCGGTTCTGGGCCTTGCCGGCTTCCGTGCTGTTATCGGCAATGGGCTTGTCGGGCCCGAAGCCAGCGGCGCGCAAACGGCTGGCAGCTATCTGCTGGCTGGTCAGGTCGGCTACCACAGCTTGGGCCCGGGCTTCGGAGAGCTGCCGGTTGTGGGCCGCCGCGCCGGTATTGTCGGTGTGGCCTTCCACTGAGAGCCGCAGCGAGGGGTTTTGCCGGAGCAGCTTCACCACCTCCGCTACCGTGGCCTCCGACTCCGGCTTGATACTGGCCTGATCGGTGTCGAAGTTGATGTAGATGGTGGCTTTACCCTCGGTATCTAGTTTTTTTTTAGCTCGACGGCGCCCACCACGCCGGCCTGCTGGGGCATAGCGGCTCTTTCCGTAACGTTGAGCTTGTACTGGTGGTCGCCAGAGGTCTGCACTTGTACCCACACTTCTTTGTCTTTCTGGCGAATCACGTAGGTATCCACCGGCTGGTAGTTGTGCATGCCCCCGCTGTGCTTCTCGTACTCCGATTCGCCCATTTTCTTCAGGGTCTCATCCGGAATCTTTGCCGAGGACACCTTCACGCCCCCCAGCTCTTTTACCAGGTTCTCGTAGTTGCGCTGAATCATCAACTCGGAAGCCGGCTTCTCAGAGTCGATAGGCCGGTAGCTGCGGCGCACAATTTTACCTTCGATGGGAATGATATTCTTGCCGTCGAAGACGTAGGTCCGGTCGAAGTCGAAGCCGGAACTGTCGCTGTCGTAGCGAGTTTCGTAGCCCTTCAGGCGGCTCAGGTAGGGCCAAGCGCCCAAGTTGGCACTCGAAACCGGGACGCTGTTGAGGTCGAACGTCGCCGTGGCTTCGGTGGTCGTTTCAGGAGCTGGGGCTGCTTCCGGGGTTCCCGTAGAGGCAGGGGCCGCCGGCGTCTCAGTGGTGGCAGTAGTTTCGGAAGCTTCGGCAGTCTTGGCTTTGCAGCCTACCAGGGCAATGCTGCCCGCAACGGTAAGGCAGGCAACGGAAAGGAGAGTTCGTTTCATGAAATAGGAAAGTGGATAGAAAAGGAACACGAAAGAAACGGGTGGTAAATAAACGAGTATTTATATTACTAAATGGTTGCGCCTGGATTTTAGTGGCCTAGATGGCTCTGCCAGACGGAACCCGAAGGCTCCTGCTGACTGTTGCGGCGGACTGGCAATGTGGGGCTTGGTTGCGACGCACCCGTTTTTTCGTGCGAACTTGCCATCTTAATTACCAAAGCCTTTTGGGCTTTTCCCGCCTCAACAACTCAATAAGATGGATTTTGTAGAAGTACGCGTACAAGCCCCCCGTGAACTTGCTGATATTCTGGTAGCTGAGCTAGCGGAAGTGGGCTATGATACCTTCGAGGACAACGACGAGGGCTTCTGCGCCTACATCGGCGAAGGCGACTTCAACGCCGACGCCGTAGCCGAGGTAATGTCCCGCTACGAGGGCCTGGGCGAGCTGGGCTATGAGCACCGCGTCATCACCCGCCAGAATTGGAATGCCGAGTGGGAAAAGAACTTCCAGCCGCTCATCATTGCCGACCGAGTATCGGTGCGGGCCCCTTTCCACGAAAAGCCCGAGGGCCTGGAGTACGAAATCGTGATTATGCCGCGCATGTCTTTTGGCACCGGGCACCACGAAACCACCGCCCTGATGATTGAAAACCAGCTCGACATCGACCATAATGGTAAGCGGGTACTAGACATGGGCTGCGGCACCGGCATCCTGGCCATCATGGCTGTGCATTTGGGCGCCGCCGAAGTGCTGGCCGTAGATGTGGAGCCCTGGACCGTGGAAAACGCCGCCGACAACGCCGCTGAAAATAACTGCACGAATATTGAGTGCCGCCTCGGCGGGGTGGAAGTGCTGGAGGGGGAAAAGCCTTTTGATATCATCCTGGCCAACATCAACCGCAACGTGCTGCTGGAGGATATGCACGCCTATGCAGCCTTGCTGCCGCAGGGACGTCCTATTTTATTCAGCGGCTTTTACCAAGAGGATTTATCTAAGATTGAAGCCGAGGCGACGAAACACGCATTGGTCTATCAGTCACACCGAACCAAGAATAACTGGGTTTCGGCGATTTTCACGAAATTGTAGCCGTCGTATCAGGTCTTGACGGAAAAAGTATGAAGCAACTTGCTTTTGGGTGGCTATGCGCGGTGGTGTTGGGACTAAGCACCCCCGCCTGGGCCCAACAACCAAAAACTCCCTCCAAGCAGCCGGCCACCGCGCCGGCCGCGCCGGTATTGCCCAAATTCACGGGGAAGCTGTCCAAGGAGCCCGCGCAGTTTATCATCGATGTGCAGTCGATGATGGTGGCGGCCAACAATGCCCAGGCTAAGGCCGTGGGTGCCAAACTACAGCAGCTCTGGGCCAGCAACAAGCTCACGGCTACCCAGCAAGGGCGCATCGTGGAAATTTCCCAGCAGATGCTGCTGCGCAAATACAAGCCCTGGCCGGCTATCAGCGGCTTCTTTCAGGGCGTCGTGGGCGGCGCTACCGTCCAGAGCTTCTCCGACAAGCAGATGGACGAGTTTCTGGAAGTGGTGGTCAAAACCGTGAACCGGGAGCAGCTCGGCAACGCCGAGAAATTCTTGGTCAGCGCCGGCCAGTTTCTGGATACCAAGACCCTCTACAAATCCCGCTATAGCACCCTGCGCGCTGTGGGGGGCACGTTCAGCTTCGCCTACAACGAAACCGACATGCCCCAGCCCGCGCCCGCGCCCCGGCTGGGCGCTCCTGCTGCGCCAGCCGCCGTCGTGACGGGCCCGGCCCTGAACACGACCACGCCCGCTGCGAAGCCGGCCGCCAAACCCGCGCCCAAAAAGAAAAGCAGCGACGGCTGGGATACGGCTGACGTGTGGGATACCGGCAGCGACGACGGCTGGGGAACGCCCAAGAAAAAGCCGGTAGCCAAGGCTCCTGCGGCTAAAGGCACGGCTCCGGCCGCCGCCCCCGAGCCCGAACCCACGCCTGAGCCTGCCGCAGTTTACTACGACAGCTACGTGGCGCCCGCCACCCGCGGTCCGGTAATGCTGCTTAAGGATGCCGACCTGTTTATGGCCACTGCCGGCGACTCCATCTTCATCCGCAAGACCAACGGGGTGGTAGTGCCCGGCACCAACCGCTTCATCGGGCGGGGTGGGCAGTACGCGTGGTCTATCAAGCAGAACTTGGTGACGGCCGACTTCGTGAACTACGACTTCGACATGAGCAAGGCCGAATTCACGGCCGAGCCTGTGACGCTGACGTATCCGGCCGTGCTAGAGGCGCCCATTCAGGGAGCTTTTGCCTACAAGAGCATCAAGAAAAAGACCGGGGCCGCCGATACTGGCTACCCGCGCTTTATTTCTCTTACCAACGATGCCCGCGTAAAGAACATCGGTGAAAACATCCGCTACTTCGGGGGCTTTTCGCTGGCTGGCAGCCGGACACTCTCGGCCTCGCTCGACGGCAGTCTTTCGCGCATCATCGTGGACGTGGATGGCAAAACGAAGTTCCGGGCCTCGTCGCGGGCATATTTGCTGGGCGATACACTGATTTCGGCCGACCGCGCCGCCGTGACCATTTTCCAGGACAAGAGCGACTCGCTGACTCACCCCGGCGTGAAGCTGCGCTACTCCAAGACCCGGCAGGTGCTGCAGCTGGCCCGCGAGGATGGCCTCTACAAAACCACACCCTACACGGACTCCTACCACCAGATGGAAATTGCGACGGAGCTGCTGACCTGGCCGCTCAAGACGCCCTACATCAACCTGGCCATCCTGACCGCTAAAAACCAGGTGACGGCCAACTTCGAGTCTCGCGAATTCTACACCAACACTCGTTACCAGCAGATCAAGGGCATCAATAAGCTGCACCCGCTGCAGATGGTAGTGGGCTACAGCCTGCAGAACGGCAACGCCAAAGCCTTTACGGTGCAGGATGTGGCCAAGACCATGCAGGTGAAAGAGCCCAACGTCCGTTCGGCCGTGGCAGGCCTGGCCAAGGACGGCTACGTGCAGTGGAACCCCCAGACCGAGCAGATTGTGCTCCTGCCCAAGGCCATGCACTACGTAAACTCGTCGCGCGGTAAGAAGGACTACGACCACATTGCCATTCGCTCGTTGTCGCCCTCGGGCAAGAACGCCACGCTCAACCTGGCCACCAACGACCTGATTGTGCGCGGCGTGGACCGTTTCAACTTCTCCGACGACTCCGTGACGGTATTCGTCAAGCCCGACAGCAGCGTTATCAAGATCCAGAAAAACCGCGGCGTACTCTTCAATGGTACTGTGGTGGCCTCGGCCTTTATTTTCAAGGGCAAGGAGTTCAAGTTCGACTACGACGGTTTCTACGTGGACCTGGTCAAGATTGACTCCATCATTGTGAAGGGCAAAGGCACGAAAGGCTCGGTGATGAAGGCCCGCAAGGAAACCGATTTCACCCTGACCAACAAAAAGAAAACTTCGGCCGGCCGCCTCTACATCAACGCGCCCAACAACAAGTCGGGCCGCAAGAAGCTAGGCGCCTTCCCCTCGTTCGATGCTTCGACCGGGGCCTATGTGTTCTTCAACAAGCCCGAGGTACTGGGTGGGGCCTACGACACGACGATTTACTTTGACATTCCCCCGTTCAAGATTGACTCGCTCAACAACAAGAACCGCTCGGCCGTGGGCTTCAAGGGAACGTTCGTATCGGGCAATATTATGCCCGAGTTCAAGACCAAGCTTACCCTGCAGGACGATGGCTCCCTTGGTTTTGTGTACGACGTGCCCAAGGACGGCTTCCCGCTATATGGCGGCAAGGCCCGGCTGTTCAACAAAGTCACGATGAGCAACCGTGGTATCCAGGGCGTAGGCGAAATGAAGTATTTGACCGGTGACCTGTTCAGCGACCAGTTTATCTTCTACAAAGACTCGGTCGTGACGGTGGGTAAAACCGCTACCATTGCTCAAGGGCCGCTCAACGGGGTAGAATATGCCAAAGTCTCGCTGCTGCCGGGCTACCAGATGAAGTGGGTGGTGAAAGCTGACTCCATGTACCTGAGCACCCAGCGCGACGGCCAGGCTATGAAGTTCTACGCCGGCGACTACAACTACAAAGGTACCGCCATCCTGACGCCGACCGGCCTGTTTGGCGACGGCCGCATGGATGGCCCCCAGTCGTTTATCCGCTCCCGTCAGTTCGTGTTCAAACCTACGAGCTACTCGGGTAAGAAGTCGACGCTGAGTATTAAGTCGGCCGAGGCCAACAAGCCCGCCCTGACCGCCAACGAGGTGTCCTTCCAATACAACATCAAGCAGGGCTACGCCGACTTCGCGCGCGAGGAAGGCAGCAAGGCCAGCATCGACTTACCGTATTCGGATTACCGCACTACGCTGAGCGGTGGTAAGTGGGATTTCAAAAAGAAAGTGGTGCAGATGCGCGTGGCGGCGGGCGCCGACTCGTCGCGCTCCTATTTCTACTCCACCAAGCCCGAGCAGAAAGGCCTCAAGTTCCGGGCCAGCACCGGGCAGTATGACCTGAACCGCTACCGCCTCATTGCCGGCGGGGTGCCTTACATTGCCGCCGCCGATGCCTGGGTTGAGCCCGACAGCAACAAGGTCTACGTAATGGCTGGTGCCCAGATGCGGGCCTTCCAGAACGCGCGCATCACGATGGATACCCTGGCCAAGTACCACAACCTCTACAAGGGCGAAATCAAGATTCAGTCGCGCACGTCCTTTGTGGGTAACGCCCTGTACAGCTACAAAAACGCCTCAGCCGACTCCTTCGCCATCAAGTTTACCAACTTCGCCGTCGACTCGGCGGCGGTGCTGGGCGGCAAGGGCAAGGCGCTGGCCGGGAAAGGCGTGAAGGGTGTGCTCAAGAAAAAGGATACCGATGGCAACACGCCGTTTGCGCCGCCCACCACGGCCGTAGCCACCATTCAGGCCACCGACAAGTTCCACCTCGCGCCCCGCATTGCCTACCGCGGGGCCGTAAACCTGAACTCCCAGAAGCGGGGTTTCACCTTCGACGGGCAAAGCCGCCTGGAGTTCAGCAAAAACGCCGCCTCAGCCGAGTGGTTTGCCGTGCAGGATAGTATCGACCCCAAAGGCATCCGCATCAAGCTGAACGGACCAAAAACCGACGACGGCACGCCCATGCTCACCGGCCTGTTCCTGTCCGACGCTACGGCCAAGGTGTACCCGCTGTTCGTAGCCGCCAAGCCGGGCATCACCGACATGAACATCTTCCAGGTAGATGGTATCCTGAGCTTCGACGCTAAGAAGGGCAACTACACCATCACCCGCAACGACCTGGCCGACCCCAACGTGTACGAAGGCAGCGTCATGACCCTGCACGACTCTACCGGCGCCCTCGACTTCCGCGGCAAGGTGCTGCTCCTCAATTCCAACAAGGATTATAACGTGCAGTCGGCGGCGGTGGGCTATGCCAAACCCGACAGCAGCATCTACCACCTCGATACGTTCATGACCTTCGACATCAACATGCCCGAAAAGGCGGTGGAAGCCATGGGCACCGATATGGCCACCAACACCAAGGGCCTCCCCGAAGCTCTGGACGGCTCCCCGGCCCTGCTGTACAAAATGGGCGAATTCATCGGCAGCAAGGGCGTGCAGAGCTACATGGACCGCAAGGGGGGCTACACCCCACTGCAGAAAGTGTCGCCGAAATTCCTGCACACGCTGGTGCTGAGCAAGGTGGACTTGCGCTGGTCAGATAAGTTCAAGGCCTGGTACTCGGTAGGCAAAATTGGCCTGGTAAGCGTCGGCAAAAAGGACATTAACGCCCAGATTGACGGCTACATCGAAATCAAGAAGGAAGCTACCGGCGACGCCGTGGAAATGTACCTGGAAGCCGAGCCTCAGACCTGGTACCACATCCGCTACTCCAATAACGTGCTGCTGACCAAGGCCCAGCACGGCTCCTACGACGAAATCATCGGCTTCAAGGCCAAGGGTGACTACAACACCGCCACCGAGTACGGCTTCTACCTCGGCGACGAGCAGGAAAAGGACCTCTTTACCCGCCATTTCCGCAAGGACTACCTCGGCGACAACAGCAAGCCCAAAGCCGCTCCCGCCCGGCCGGTAAGCGAAGGCAGCTTCGACTTCATGGAAGAGAAGAAGAAGAAAAAGAAGGACAAGGATGCCGCCTTCGACGACGGTAGCCAGCCCGCTGCTGATGCCCCGGTAGAAGACGCCGGCAAAAAGAAGAAAAAGAACAAAGACGCCACTGCTGATACCGGCACCGACCCAGCCGCCGAGCCCACCGAGGATACCGGCAAAAAGAAGAAAAAGGATGATACCGCTGCTACCCCGCCCACCGATGCTCCCGTGGACGAAGGCAAGACGGCCGCCCAGATGAAAAAGGAGGAAGCTGCTAAGGCCAAAGAGGCCGAAAAGCTCAAGAAGGAAGAAGAGAAAAAGGCCAAAGAGGCCGAGAAAAAGAAGAAAAAAGGCGAAGAAGACCCCTTCGGCGACTCCTAAGCTTCTCCTGCTCTTCACCACCTACTCACAGCCCCGCCCCGGTTTCCGGCGCGGGGCTGTTTTTTTGGTATAAAGGTTCCAGCCCGTCCTGTCGGCCATTCTCTGCGCATCAAGTGGAGAGCAGACACCTTGCGGGGCGTCGTTGAAGTACTCGTTAGCCGTCAACACGCGAAACGTTTCGCTTTGCTTGACAGGGCGGGAAACAGCTCAAGTCTTACGGCGACCGTAAAATAAATCTCTCTCGCAGTGGGGAAGGGTTGGGGTGGGTTTCTCGTAAGAGGGCTTTGTTATCTTTGACCGCCACCGCCCCGTTTAAGCCTTTTATGAACCTACCCCTCGTCCTGGCCCTGCTCGTGGCCGCCTACCTGCTCGGCTCCATCCCGACGGCCCTTTGGGTCGGCCGCCGCTTCTTCGGCCTCGATATCCGGGAGCATGGCTCCGGCAACGCCGGCGCCACCAACACCTTCCGGGTGCTGGGCAAAAAGCCGGGCTCCATCGTCATGGCCATTGATGTGTTCAAGGGCTGGGCTGCTACCATGATGGCGACGGTGATGCTCAACCAGGGCGCCATCCGCCCCGATCAGCTGCTCTACTTCCAGCTGGCCTGTGGGGCTCTGGCCGTTATTGGGCACATTTACCCGGTATTTGCCCAGTTCAGAGGGGGCAAGGGCGTAGCTACGGTGCTGGGTATGATGCTGGCCATTGCCCCGGCCACGGTGGGCGTCTGCATCCTGGTGTTCCTGGCGATGTTGTTCTTGTTCCGCTACGTGTCGTTGGCTTCCATGTCGGCCGGGGTGGCTTTTGCCTTTTTGCAGTTGCTGCCCCCGTTCCGCCCCGATAACAACCTACTGCTAGGCTTCGGCTTCGTGCTGGCCGTGCTGCTGATTTATACCCACCGTGCCAACATTGGCCGCCTGCGGGCCGGCACCGAGAGCCGCGTGCCCCTGTTCGGGCGGAAGTAGGAATAGTTGAATTCTATACAACTCACAAATCCACTAACCTTGAATCCATGAAGCATTTATTTACTCAAATTTCACTTGCCATTGAACAGGCGGCACTGGCAAATCAAAAAGTTGCCATGCTGCATTTACAGGTTTTGAAGCACGCTGACGAATTAGCCGCAGTGTCTCCAAAAGACTTTTGTGAAGCCGTGGGCCTACAGGATTCTTACAAGGCAGAGTATAGTAAGATGCTCAAATTGGCTTCTGTTATGAAGCAGGAGAATCTGAAACTGGCCTAAGAATGCCGCGCCTTCGTTTGATTGTTATTCGGACGACGCTGGTGCTAGTGTTGCTATAGCCGCGGCCAGATGCTGGCCGCGGCCCTGCGGTCCGAGAGGATATGATTAGAAGCTGTACCCCGCCGCTACCAAGCCGTGGACAATACAACCCGGGCTGCTCAGATACCAGCCCTACTCCCCACTGGGAGCTGCGTCTGCACCGGGAGGGTAATCGTGACGATGGTGCCGCGGCCGGGTAGGGAGTTGAGCTCGATGGTGCCCTCAAAAAGGGCCACCCGGTTGCGGATGGTGGCCAAGCCCAGGGTTTTGGACAGGGCCGAGGGCGTGGTGGGCAGAAAGCCCGCGCCGTTGTCTTCCATGCTCAGGTACACTTCTCCGTCTTCGTGCACCACGTGTAGGGTAGCTTCAAGAGTATGAGCATGCTTAAGCACATTATTGACCAACTCCTGCACGATGCGGTAAATAGCCAGGTCCATGAGGTGGGGGCGGGGCTGCTCCAGGCCCTGGAAGTGGGAGTGCAGCTGTAACTGGCCGGGCGGCAGGTGCTGGGTGAGCTTCTGCAAGGCCGATTGCAGCCCGAAGTCTTCCAACACGATGGGGGTAAGCTCAAACGACACCGTACGGGTAGCCCGAATAGCTTCATTGAGCAAGTCCAGCACTTTGTTGGGCGTGCCGGGCGGCAGTTGCAGCTGATGCTCGGCGTTGAGCTTGGCGGCAAACAGCAGCTGCCCGATGCCATTGTGCAAGGCCTCCGAGATGCGACGGCGCTCTTCTTCCTGGGCCGTCAGCACGGCCTGCAGTACCTCGCGCTGCTGGCGCAGCTGGGTCTGGGTGGCTTCGGTTTGCAAGCGGGTCAGCTCGGTCACGTCGCGCAAGATCAGCAGGCCGCCCCCGGTGGCCTCGGGCGGTGGGGGCAGAGGAATGGCCGTCACGTCGAAGTGGCGCGAGCCGGACGGGGAAAACGACAGGTGGGTGCGGGGCCGGGCCTCGCCGCTGAGCAGGGCCTGAATCACCTGGCCCGGTCCCGAATCAGGGGTGAACGGCAGGTGGTCAAACAGCGCTTGGCCAAGCATGGCGGGCTCGGTCTTGCCGGTGAGGTGCTCCATGGCCTGGTTCCAAGCCGTGATGTGGCCCTGCTGGTCGAAGGCCAGGATTCCGTCGGTGCTGTGGTCAAGCAGGCTGCGCACGAAGTTGCGTTCCTGCCGCAGCTTTTCGCGGGCCTGCTCGGTCTCGGTCACGTCGATGGCAAAGAACACGCCCTGCTGGCGCTGCTGGTCGAAGTAGCCGTAGTTCTGGTAGTACACCTGCTGGCCCTCGTGCTCGGCCGCGCCCACGAAGTTGACTTGCTCGCCGGCCAGCAGGCGCCTCGCGGGCTCGGCTAAGCTGGGAAAGGTATCAAACACCGTGTAGCCCACCAGTTGGTTGTCGGCCACGCCCACGCGGCGCAGGCCCGCGCCCACCATCTCTACGTATCGGCCCTCGGGTGTTACGCGCCCCAAAATCACGGGCATATTGTCGAGGACGTGCTCCAGCAGGCGGTTTTTGTGGGCCAGCTCTTCCTCGGCGGCATAGCGGGCCGTCACGTCGCGCATCAGGCCGCTGAGGCAGTGCGGCCGGCCCTGGGCGTTGGCTACGGTGTGGCCGTAGGCCGCCACGTAGTGCACCGAGCCATCGGGCCACAGCACGCGGTGGGTGAGGTCGAGCTGGGCGCCGTACTGTATACAGGCGTGCAGGGCTTTTAGCACAGTGGGCAGGTCGCCGGGATGCACGGCCTGGGCCAGCACGTCAAACGACGCTGGATTGGGGTCGTGGGCGCGCCCGAAGCAGGCCTGGGCCCGTTGGTCCCAGCGCAGCTGGTTGTCGGCAAAACTCCACTCCCACATGCCCTGCTGGCTGGCCGTGAGGGCCCGGTCAAGGCTTTCCTGTTGCTCGCGCCGCTGCCGGATGGCCTGTTGCAGGGTTGAAATATCGGCCAGGGCCAGGCGGCAGCCAGGCTGGTCGTTGGCATCGGGGGCGGCCATGGCATCGAGGCGGGCATCGAAGATGGTGCCATCGAAGGCCTGAAGCTGCACCTTGAGCGTGTAGTTTACGTCGGTGGGGCTGGCCAGGGTAGTCCGGAAAAAGTCCTGAAAGGCTTCCCGGTAACTTTCCAACACAAATACCGCAAAGCGCCGGCCCAGTAGGTGCTCGGCCTCGGTCTTAAAATAGCGGCTCACCCGCGGGTTGAGATGCCCGATAATGCCTTGTGCGTCGAGGGTCACGTAGCCCAGGGGGGCCACGTTGTAGAGGTTTTCGTAGCGGGCCCGGGCGGCCTGGGCTTCTAGCTGGGCCTGCTGCAGTTCCTCATTCTGCAGCTCCAGCTCCAGCTGGTACTCCTGCAGTTGCCGCACGAGTTCCTGCACCTGCTCGGGCGTTTTGCCGGCCACATTTTGGGTTATCAGTTGTTCCCGTTGCGCATCGCGCAGGGGAGTACCCTGGTGGTCGGCGTTGGCTGGGTAGGTCAAATCCAGTGCGCTCATAGGTGCAAGTAGTGCGGGCTGCAGAAAAGATGTAGAACGAGGGGCGAAGGGGCGAGCAGGGCGGGAAGACGGAAGCGGAGCGTAGAAGTAATTATTGCAGCAGGCCGTTGCGGGCGGCGTACCGAATCAGGGCGGCGGTGTTTTTGGCCTGGGTTTTCTCGATGATGTTCTGGCGGTGGGTTTCGACGGTACGCTTGCTGGTAAAGAGCTTATCGGCAATTTCGGCGTTGGTCATGCCTTCGGCAATAAGCTGCAGCACCTCCATTTCCCGCCTCGACAGTCCGCCGGCCTTGGCTGCTGCCGCGTCGGGAGTAGCAGCGGGAGCTTGCAGCACTTTGGTGAGCATGCTCATGCCAATTTCCGAGCCCAGGTAGCGTCGGCCCTCCATGACGGCCTCAATGGCCTGGAAGATTTCCTGCTTGCCCGCCGATTTGAGCACGTAGCCGTGGGCCCCGCTTTCCAGCATCCGCCCCACGTGGCTTTCGTCGTTGAGCATCGACAGGGCCAGCACCCGGATGCCGGGGTATTCGTCGCGCAGACGGGCAGCGGTGGCAAAGCCGTCGAGCGTGGGCATGTTCACGTCCAGCAGCACTACGTCGGTTGGGGTAGAGGGCAGTTGGCTCAACAGCTCTTCGCCGTTGCCGGCTTCGCCTACTACTTCCAGGGTGGGCTCAGCTGCCAGCAACGAGCGGAGTCCGTCGCGAATGATTTGGTGGTCGTCAACTAAGAAAAGCCGGGTCATAGTGCTTGCAATTGGTGGGTGACGCGCCGCCGCCTGGCAGCCTAAGCAGATCACTGCACCACCCAATCAGGAACCAGATGGGCAGCTCGGCCCAGCAGGCAAGGGGGAGCTGCTCACGACTCTGGCCGAGAAAGGAATGGCGTATTTCTCAGGTAGCGTACGTGATACGGAAGGATTGGACAAGGAATTTTAACCTTTTGTCGAGCAGAAAGCCAAGCTCGGCGGGTAAAAATGCTACTGCTCTGGTCGAGTCTCAACAGGCTGGTGCGGCCGGTGGCCGGTCGGGTACGGGAGCTTGCCGCATTCCCGTGCGGGCGTGTTACTTTTACGCCACATCCCATCTTGTCTAATTCTTCCCGCATGGCTTCCTACCTCGAAAGCAACCAAGAGCGTTTTCTGAGCGAATTGCTCGACTGGCTGCGTATTCCCTCGGTTTCGGCCGATCCTAAGTTTCACGGCGACGTGCTGCGCGCCGCCGATTACCTCAAAACCCGCCTCGAAGAAGTGGGCGTGGAGAATGTGGAGCTGTGCCAGACGGCCGGCAACCCTATCGTCTACGGCGAGAAAATCATTGATCCCAGCCTGCCCACGGTGCTCGTGTACGGCCACTACGACGTGCAGCCCGCCGACCCCTACGAGCTCTGGACGTCCGGCCCCTTCGACCCCGTCATCAAGGACGGCAAGATCTACGCCCGCGGCGCCTGCGACGATAAGGGCCAGGTGTACATGCACGTCAAGGCCTTCGAGGTGCTGATGCAGGAAGGCGGCGTGCCCTGCAACATCAAAATCATGATTGAGGGCGAGGAGGAAGTCGGCTCCAACAACCTGGGCATCTTCGTGCGCGAAAACAAGGAGAAGCTCAAAGCCGACGTCATTCTGGTGTCTGACACGGGCATGATTGCCAATGACACGCCCAGCATCGAGGTGGGCCTGCGCGGCCTGAGCTACCACGAGGTGGAGGTAACCGGCCCCAACCGCGACCTGCACTCGGGCCTGTATGGTGGTGCCGTGGCCAACCCCATCAACATCCTGTGCAAGATGATTGCCTCCTTGCACGACGAGAACAACCACATTACCATTCCCGGCTTCTACGACAACGTCGACGAGCTTTCAGCTGAGGAGCGGGCCGAAATGGCCAAAGCCCCGCACTCCGACGACGAGTTTAAGCAAAGCATCGGCCTGACCGACATCCACGGCGAGAAAGGCTACAGCACGCCGGAGCGCGTCAGCATCCGGCCCACGCTCGACGTGAACGGTATCTGGGGCGGCTACACCGGCGAGGGTGCCAAGACCGTTATTGCCTCCAAGGCCTACGCCAAAATCTCGATGCGCCTGGTGCCCCACCAGACTTCCGACGAAATTACGGCCTTGTTTCAGAAGCACTTCGAAAGCATTGCCCCGGCCAGCGTGACGGTGAAGGTGAAGCCCCACCACGGCGGGGAGCCCGTCGTGACGCCCACCGACTCGGTAGCCTACAAAGCCGCCGCCGACGCCATGGAAACCACCTTCGGCAAGCGCCCCATCCCCACCCGCGGTGGCGGCTCCATCCCGATTGTGGCCATGTTCAAAACCGAGCTCGGCCTCGACACCGTCCTGCTCGGCTTCGGCCTCGACTCCGACGCCATCCACTCGCCCAATGAGCACTACGGCGTATTTAACTTCCTGAAGGGCATCGAAACCATCCCGCACTTCTACCGCAACTACGCCGCCGCAATGACGGGCAAATAAGGAGTTAGTGAGGAAATGTGCTGATGTGCTAATACTCCGGAGGCCTTGCGAGCTTTCTGCGCATTAAGCAGAGCCGAAACCATCCGTCCTCTGCTGGTGACATTATTTTACATCAAAAGCCCTAACGTCTACTCAGGCGTTAGGGCTTTTCATTTTAGAGGCCTCAGCCCATTTCAAGGAACGGATTGACGCCGCTTGATGCACAGCATGACCTGGGTCCTGGCAAGGACACAATGATTCAGCGCTAGGGCTTGGGCGTAGTGGCCGGAGCGGGAGTAGGCGTCGGCGGTGTTGTAGTGGCCGGGGTAGCGGGGGCGGCATCCGTGGGCGTGGCGCGGCTCTTTTTCCGGAACAGGCGGAAGGGAGCTGTTACCAGGAATTTAACCCCGCGCCCAATGCCGGTGCCGGCATCAACCAGGGCGCCGCCGAGCTGGCCCGTGCCCACGTTGTAGCCCAGATACAGCTCCATCACGCTGTTGCGCAGGCGCACCTGTACCTGGTCCTGCAGCAAATCGTCGGCGAGCTGGGCCCCATCAAGCGGCTTTTCTTTGACGAAGGCTACAGGCTTACGCACGTTAGTCAGGTCGGCATTGTAGCGCCAGCCAATCTGCACCCCCGATTTATCCTGGTACCCAAAGCCCACTGCAAAGCCGTACGACTGGTCCCGAAAGCTCGACTTACCGGGCAGCACCAGCGTGGGCGAGGCCGGCGTGGCCTCCAGCAGGTAGCTGAACTGGGGCCCGGCCTCAAAGAACAGCTCGTCCCAGTGGTATTGCAGCAGCACCGGCACGTCGAGGTAGGCGAAGTGAGTCATCACGCTGGGGCCATACTGCAGCGAGTTGTCGCCCTTCATGGTATAGAGTGCCTCGGTCTGCAGGCTCCAATTGGGCAAAAAGCTGGGCCGCAGTTGGGCCATTAGGCCTCCATGGGCGCCCACCCGCCAGTTGCTTTCTCTGGCATCGTAGCCCACTACATTCGACACGTTGCCCCCGAGTTTGAGTCCGACGCGCAGCACTTGCGCCTGGCTGATACTGCCCGCCAGCAGCAGAGTAGAGGCAATCAGAAAAGCTTTTTTCATGGACGAAGAAAGGGAACAGCGGTGCTCAAAGGCCCGGTACAGGGAGTAAAGCTAAGCAGAGTTTGGGCCTTGCTGCATGCGGCACTCACGAAAAAGCCCGGCCTTTCCGAGGAAAAGCCGGGCTTGTGTCGCCGTACGACAAATTACTTATTGGGCAGCAGGTAGCCCAGGGAAAGCTGGAAGGCCGAATTGCGGGCTTTGCCCAGGTCCCCGTTGAAGTAGCTGCCGTCGTCACTCTTCACAAAGTCGCTGAAGCCACCGGTGTAGCGCAGATTCAGGCTGACGCCGTTTTCGGCCTGGTAGCCGATGCCGGCCACGTAGCCCAGTTCATTGCGGTTGAGCTTGCTCAGGTCCTTCTGATTGTTGGTCGTGGAGGTCGTAGAGTTGCCGTTTATGCTCGAGGTAGTAGTTACCTTCGTTTCATCCTTCACACTAATCAGGTAGGAGTACTGCGGACCGGCTTCGAGCACCAGCCCGCTGGCATTGATCTTGAAGAGCACCGGCACGTCGAGGTAGTTGTAATTTACCTTGCCTTCCCGCTTCTGGGTGGTGAGCAGATATTTGTACTCGGTAGGCTTATTCTCGAAGCCTTTCTGGGAAAACAGAATCTCGGGCTGCACCGACAGGAACCCGTCGCCGCTTAGGTCGGCGTTGAGCATTACGCCGCCCAGGAAGCCGATTTTGTTGTTGTAGGTGCTTTCGTTCTGAACGTCACCAGCTAAGTTAGAGTAATTGGCGCCGGCCCGGAGCCCCAGGCGAACACCCTGGGCGCGGGAAGCACTAATCGTCGCGACCGATAGCAGAGAGGCTAATACAATTACGGTCTTTTTCATGGTACATGGGGGTTGAGGTACAAGGAAACTTGTCGGTTCAGCTTAGGCGAAAAATATGCCAGAGTGCTTCCGCCTAGGAAACCCATAAACGAAAAAAGCTCCATTCTGGCTTTAGAATGGAGCTTTTTTGAGCAAGAGCAAACTGGTACGGGGAGCCTGCCAGCAACTAAAACCCAGAGTTATACTGCGGTAGGCTATACTCTCAATCACCAGGTTCTGGCAGTGTAGCTTCAGCTGTGCAAGTAAGCCGCCCAGACTGGTCGGTAGATAAAAAAAGTGGCTGCCCGTTGGGAGCAGCCACTTTTTGCCAATGCTAAACGAGCCTTATTTGCCCAGTGGGAGCAAGTAGCCCAACTGCAACGTGAAAGCGTTGTTGAAAGCTTTGGGGTCGTTTTTGGTGTCTTTCGAATCAATCAGCGAGTTAAATCCGCGGGCATAACGCAGGCCCACGCTCAAGCCACCTTCTGTCTGGTAGCCCAGGCCGGCTACGCCGCTGATGTCAAACTGAGCCAAGTCCGACTTGTCGGCATCGTCGCGGGTTACGCCGGTGTAGTCCTGGAAGCCGTTGTTGTCTTCCACTTTGTCCTTGGTGCCGTTGCTGTACTTGGTAGTGGTCTGCTGCTTGGTTTTGGAGCCAAACAGGTAGCTTACCTGCGGGCCCAGCTCGAAGAACAGGCCACCAGCGTTGATTTTAGCCAGCAGGGGCACATCCAGGTAGTGCAGTACGCGCTGCTGCTCAAATTCTACCGAGGAGGTCCCGCTGGGCAGGCCCGCCGTCTGCTTGGATTTGATTTCGTAGCCCTTGCGGTTATATAACAACTCGGGGGCGAAGGAGAAAAACCCGTCGCTGCTCAGCGGAATGCTGGCGCTCACACCGGCGTTGTAGCCCACCTTGTAGTCGCCCAGGTCGCTGCTGTAATTGGTACCGGTGATTTGCGAAACGTTGTCGCCGGAGATATTGGAATAGGTACCGCCGACTTTTACCCCGAGGCGGAAACCGCCCGCATCTTGGGCGTGAGCAGCGGAAGTGGCAGCTAAGGCTAAGGCAATGGTTAGATACTTTTTCATGGTAGGAGAGACGAAAAGATGGGGGGTGGAAAAAGTGTGGTTTCAGGTGAAAGACACGCTTCGAAAAATGGTTAGATAGGCCTAATAGCGTAAAGCCGCCCGGGATTGTTGCGGCCGAGCCCATAATTACTTTAGAATTAACCCAATGATAATTAATCTGTTTCCGGGAAAGCTCATCGGTTTCAGCTTGTTGCGAGGTGCAGAATAATGGCGCGTTTCCGTCGGGGCTTGCTTGGGTTTAGCTACTTTTGGAGGAGCTTGGATTTATTTTTCTATGATGATTCGCTACGGTTTGCTCGGGGCTCTGCTGCTCGGTAGTACTATCGGCTGGGCTCAGCAGCCCATAGCCACAGATGCCCGACCCCCGCTGATTGTGGGGGCCTACGCGCAGGGCAGCTTTATTATTGGTCACACGCCCTCCGTGAAGCATCTGGTAGCCTCGCACCCCACGGGCCTGGAGTTGAATCTGCAGCGCCAGACCAACGGCAAAGAGCCATGGCACGCCTGGTACAAATACCCCAAAGTGGGTTTGGCCCTGGTATATTACGACTACCACAATCCGGTGCTGGGCAAGTCGTACGCGGCCACGGTGTACCTCAACAAGTCGTTTTACCGCTCGGCCCGACAGGAGCTGAACTTCCGCATCGGTACGGGCGTCGGTTTTTTCCCGATCCGCTTCGACCAAGCTACCAACCACAAGAACAACATCGTCAGCTCCCGCCTGAACGCCACGCTGCAGATGCGCCTGGAGTACGACGTGGCCCTGGCGCCCCACTATGGGCTGCTGCTGGGCGTGGGCCTCAATCATTATTCCAACGGAGCTACCACCAAGCCTAACTTCGGTATCAACCTGCCCACCGTATTTCTGGGGCTCAACTATCATCAGCAGCGTCCGTTCCGGCCGTTGAGTCCCAACCCGGGTAGGGAGCCTGACGACGTGGGCCACAACTTCCTCAACCTGAGCACTAGCCTGGGTTTTAAGCAGCGCAACGAGTCAGACCGCCGCAAGTACACGGTACAGTCGGTGACGGTGGCGGTGGGGCGGCGCGTCAACCGCAAAAGCAACTTGCTGTTGGGCGCCGAGGGCTTCTACGACCGGTCATTGTTGGCCCAGCTGCGCGACACGACCCGGACCGGCGAGCAGCTGCCCGATGTGAAAAAAGCTGGTGTCTTCTTTGGGCACGAGCTACTGTTTGGGCAACTGGCCGTGGTGTCGCACCTGGGGTTTTACGTGTATAATCCCTACAAATCCAACAAGTTCTACTACGAGCGAATCGGCCTCAAATACCACTTCACCCGGCAGCTCTGGGGAGCCGCCGACCTGAAAGTACACCGCGGCTCAGCCGATGTGGTTGAGCTCAAGCTGGGCCTGAAGTTGTAGCTGACGGGCCACGTCCCTACTTCTGCGAGCCGGCTACCAGTGCCTGATTGATCCGCTTTACCAGCGCCGGTCCTTCGTAGATAAAACCCGTGTAAAGCTGCACCAGAGCCGCGCCGGCCTGTAGTTTTTCCAGCGCGTCGGCAGCCGAGGCTATGCCGCCGACGCCAATAATGGGCAAACTGCCTTCGGTGCGGCGGTGCAGGTAGCGAATCACTTCAGTAGCCCGCTGCCGCAAGGGCCGGCCACTCAGGCCGCCCGCCCCAATGGAAGTCAGCTGGGTGGCTGGGGTATGCAGCGCGTCGCGGGCAATGGTCGTGTTGGTTGCTACCAAGCCGCTGAGCTTGGTTTCGGCCGCAATCGTCAGGATGTCGTCGAGCTGGCCATCAGTGAGGTCGGGAGCAATTTTGAGCAACAGCGGCTTGGGGCGGGGTTTGGCCTGGTTGACTTCCTGCACTTGCTGTAGCAGCCGAATCAGGGGCTCCTTTTCCTGGAGCTGCCGCAGGTTAGGCGTGTTAGGCGAGCTGACGTTGACCACGAAATAGTCGACCGTATCAAACAGGGCTTCGAAGCCAGCTACATAATCGGCGGCGGCCTGCTCGTTGGGTGTGTCCTTGTTCTTGCCGATGTTGCCGCCGATGATAATACCGGAGCGCCGCTGCCTCAACCGCCGCGCTGCTGCTTCCGCGCCCTCGTTGTTAAAGCCCATCCGATTGATAAGAGCCTCATCCTGCGGGAGTCGAAACAGGCGCGGGGTAGGGTTGCCAGGCTGGGCCCGCGGCGTCACCGTCCCGATTTCGACGAAGCCAAATCCCAGGGCCGCCAGCTCGTCAGTTAGCTCGGCATTCTTGTCGAAGCCCGCTGCTAGCCCCACCGGATTCCGGAATTTTAATCCGAAAACTTCCCGCTCTAGTCCTGGGTGCTCAAAGTCGTATAGGCTGCGTAGCAAAGCTGGCGTGCCCGGCAGCCGGTAGCCGCGCCTGAGGTTGTCGAAGACGAAGTGGTGGGCCTGTTCCGCGTCAAGCTGGAAAAGCAGGGGTTTAAGCAAGGCTTTGTACATAGCGGGCCAGAAGGTATCCGGTCACAAAGCTCTTACTTATTTGGCTACAATGTTGCCTGCTTAGGCCCCTGGGTGTGTAAGTTTTCTGCAAAATTTATTTGCTTGATACTAAGCAGGCTAGGGGTGGTGAAGGGATAAAATTCTAAAGTTATAGAGCTGATAGTTGCACAATAGCCGGGTTTATGCCACTTTTGCAACCCCGAAACGCGAATCACGTTTCGCCTTCGGGTTCTGATTCTGTAGCTCAGCTGGTAGAGCAGTACACTTTTAATGTACGGGTCCTGGGTTCGAATCCCAGCGGGATCACCACAACGCCTCACTTGCACGCTGCAAGTGAGGCGTTTTTCGTTCGTGCGGGTCCAGACGTGCTGGTTGTGCGGCGGCATTAGCCGGCCCAGCCTTCCCGGTCGAGGGAGCGGTACTGGATGGCTTCGGCTAGGTGCTCTAGCCGGATTTCTTCGGAGCCGCCCAGGTCAGCAATGGTACGGGCCACTTTCAGGATTCGGTCGTAGGCACGGGCCGAAAGGCCGAGGCGTTCCATGGCCGTTTTGAGCAGGGCCCGGCCCGCCTCGTTGATCTGACACAGTTCCTTGACCATCTGGGAAGGCATCATGGCGTTGGAGTGAATCTCCGGGAACTCCCGGAAGCGTGTTACTTGCACTTTTCGAGCCTTTTCGACACGCTGCTGGATATTCTCGCTAGTTTCGGCCTTGCGCGTTTCGGTCATCTGGTCGAAGGTGACGGGCGTGACTTCCACGTGCAAATCAATTCGGTCGAGCAGCGGGCCACTGACTTTGTTGAGGTAGCGCTGCACCACGCCGGGGCCACACACGCACTCCTTCTCGGGGTGGTTGTAATAGCCGCAAGGGCAGGGGTTCATGCTGGCAATGAGCATGAAGTTCGAGGGAAAGTCGATGCTGACCTTGGCCCGGGAAATCGTGACGCGGCGCTCCTCCAGGGGCTGGCGCATGACTTCCAGCACGGTGCGCTTAAACTCAGGTAGCTCATCTAGAAACAGCACGCCGTTGTGAGCCAGGGAGATTTCGCCCGGCTGCGGATTGCCGCCTCCGCCCACCAGCGCCACGTCAGAAATAGTGTGGTGTGGGGAGCGAAACGGCCGGCTGGTAAGTAGAGAAGCATTAGCCCCCAGCTTGCCCGCTACCGAGTGAATTTTGGTCGTTTCCAGGGCTTCCTGAATCGAGAGAGCAGGCAGAATACTGGGCAGGCGCTTAGCCAGCATGGTTTTGCCCGCACCGGGCGGCCCGATCATTATCACATTATGACCACCGGCTGCCGCTATTTCCAGGGCCCGCTTGATGTTTTCCTGGCCCTGCACGTCGGCAAAGTCGGCGGCGTACTGGTTGGCCGTGCTTTGAAACACGGTGCGAGTGTCGAGCTGCAACGGCTTAATTTCCAGACGGCCTTCGAAGAAGTCGATGGCCTGCTGCATATTTTCCACCGCAATAACGTCGAGGTTATTTACAATGGCGGCTTCCTGGGCATTGGCCCGGGGTAGAATAAAGCCTTTAAAACCTTCCTTACGGGCCTGAATGGCAATGGGCAGCACCCCGCGAATCGGGCGCAGTTCCCCGTCCAGGGCTAGCTCGCCCATGATGATATACTCGCCGAGTCGTTCGGTATTCAGCTGCTGGGAGGCGTGCAGAATGCCGAGCGCAATGGGCAAATCGTAGGCCGAGCCTTCCTTGCGGATGTCGGCCGGGGCCATGTTGACTACCACTTTGGTGCGCGGCATCCGGTAGCCCCGCATTTTCAGCGCCGCCTCAATCCGCTGCTGACTTTCCTTAATGGCATTGTCGGGCAGGCCTACCACGTAGAAATTGGTGCCCTGAGATACGACTACTTCGATGGTAATGGTGTTGGCGTTGACGCCCTGCACGGCCGAGCCATACGTTTTGGTAAGCATAGAGGATAAAGAATAAGTCGATAAGTAATGCGGAGCTAAGATAGAAGAAGTTATGGTCACGTAACACGAAAAAGCCAGCCCCGGGCAGGACTGGCTTTTTCGTAATCTATTCGGAAGAAATCCGTTGGTGCAGGCCGCTTATTTTTCGTCGGCCACCAACTGCTCGATCAGCATGATCAGGATGTGGATAGCCTTGATGTGGATTTCCTGGACCCGGTCGGCAAAGCCGTGGTGGGGCGCCCGGATTTCCACGTCGCTCAGGGCCGCCAGCTGGCCCCCATCCTTGCCCGTGAGGCTCACGACCGTCATGCCGCTGGCTTTGGCGGCTTCGGCGGCCCGCAGCACGTTGGGTGAGTTGCCGCTAGTGCTGATGGCCAGTAGCACGTCGCCGGGACGGCCCAGGGCCTGCACGTAGCGGCTAAACACGTGCTCATACCCATAGTCGTTGGCCACGCAACTCATGTGAGAGGCCTCAGTGAGGGCAATGGCGCCCAGGGCGGGCCGGTCGAGGCGGTAACGGCCGCTGAGTTCCTCGGCGAAGTGCTGGGCGTCGCAGAGGGAGCCGCCGTTGCCGCAGCTCAGGATTTTGCCGTGTTGCTTCAGGCTGGTCGCCATAAGGCGGGCGGCTTGTTCGATGCGCGACAGGTTTTCGGGGTCGGCCAGAAAACGGTCGAGCACGGTACGCGCTTCGGTCAGCTCGGCGCGGATGAGGTCAGTTAGGGGTGCAGTCACACCGCAAAGTTACACCGTCGGACGATTGTCCAGGTCAGCCGCCGATGCGGGCGGAATACTGCTTTGGGGCCGCTGGGGTGGTACCGTCGTCAGATTGGGGTCAGACTGTTGATAACCAGTCGGATTTACCTCGTGGACCGTCGTGACCGTACCGCCGGACGTGGGCGGGATGGCCGAGTCGATGTATACCGGCGCCGGTGCCACGGGGCCCGACTGGTACACGGTAGTAGGAGCCGGGGCCGGCGCAACAGGCGTTACGGGAGCGGCGGACGTGGTGGTAGTCACGGTGCGCTGCTGAAATTCCCGCTCGCGCTGGTCAATCTGGTGGTCGTAGAGCTTGGCTTTGAGCTCGTTGATTTTACCATTGAGTACCGTCGTTTCGCGGCGCAGCAGGGCGCTGTCCATGTTTTCGGTAATCAGGTGCAAGGCTAGCAGAATGGCACCAATGATGAACAGCGTGTAGTAAAACGCCGTCAGGCCCTCGGGGCCGGTCAGGTTGAAGGTCGAGGCGAAGGTGTCGCGGGTAGCGGGGCTGAAGATGAACAGCAGTGCCAGCAGCAAGTACACCATGACCAGCACGGTAACAATTCGTTTGAGAGCAAGCATAGGAGAGAAGAGCTAGAAGTCCGAAAAAAGCCGGTGACGACTCCCTGCGGAGGCATCGGCCGGCGGCTGTCGGCATAAACGCAAGCCGGGCCCTTACAGTTGGCCCGGCCTATATTTCCCCCTCTGATTATACTGGCCGCTAAGGCAGCACGCCGTTGGTTTGCATCGAATTGAGACGCTGGTACACGCCGCCTTCGCGCCGCAACAATTCCTCGTGGGAGCCGCGCTCCACGATGCGACCCTGCTGGAGCACCACGATTTCGTCGGCGTGCTGAATGGTGCTCAGGCGGTGGGCAATGACGAGCGAGGTGCGGTTCTGCATCAGGCGGGTCAGGGCTTCCTGCACCAGCTTTTCCGATTCGGTATCCAGGGCCGAAGTGGCTTCATCCAAAATCAGGATGGGCGGATTGCGCAGGATGGCCCTAGCAATGCTCAGGCGCTGCCGCTGCCCGCCCGAGAGCCGGCTGCCCCGGTCACCGATAAAGGTGTGGTAGCCGTCCGGAGCCTGAATGATGAACTCGTGGGCGTTGGCAATCTTGGCTGCTTCCATTACCTGCTCGTCGGTGGCCTCGGTATTGAAGCGGATGTTGTTCAGAATCGTGTCGTTGAACAGGATACTTTCCTGGGTCACGATGCCCATTTGGTCGCGCACGGAGTGAATGGTGCAGTCGCGCACCTCGTGGCCGTCGATGAGGATCTGGCCGCCGGTGGGGTCGTAGAAGCGGGGCAGCAGGTCGGCCAGGGTGCTTTTGCCGCCGCCCGACGGGCCCACCAGGGCCACCGTTTTGCCCTTGGGAATAATCAGGTTGATGTCCTGCAACACCGGCTTTTCGCCGTAGCTGAACTGCAGGTTGCGCAGCTCAATCTGGTGCTGGAAGGCGGGCAGAATCTTGGCGTCGGGCTTGTCACGAATGGCCGGCTCGGTATCGATAATGCTCAGCACCCGCTCCCCGGCTACGAGGCCGCGCTGGATATTGCCAAACGAGGACGACAAGGACTTAGCCGGGGTAAGCACCTGCGAAAACATGATGATGTAGGTAATAAAGGCCGCGGCCTGCAACGTGGAAGTGCCGCCCAGAATCAGGGTGCCGCCGAAGTACAGCAGGCCCGCCACGACCATCACGCCTGCAAACTCGGAAAACGGCGAAGCCAGGTCCCGGATGTTGTCGATGCGACGGGAGGCCTGGGCGTACTGGTCGTTTTGCTGCTCAAACTTGCCCTTGATGTAGTCCTGGGCGTTGAAAGCCTTGATAACCCGGATGCCGCCGAGCGTCTCGTCAATCACCGACAGCATGGTGCCCAGGGTGCTCTGGCTGGTTTTGGCCTGGGTGCGCAGCCGCTTGGAGAGAGTTGCAATGATACCGCCCGACAGCGGCAGCAGAATCAGAGTGAACAGGGTGAGCTTGACCGACATGTAAAACAGCACCACGAAGTAGCCCACAATAGTCAGCGGATCGCGCACGACGGCCTGCAGGGTGTTGACCACCGAAATTTCCACCTCTTGCACGTCGTTGGTGAAGCGCGACATCAAATCACCCTTCCTCTCGGAGGCAAAGTAGCCCAGCTGCAATTGGATGATGCGGTGGTACAGGTCGCGGCGCAGGTTGCGGATAACGCGGGCCCGCACCCGGGCCGCCAGCCGCAAGCTCAGGTAGCGGAACACGTTGCTGAAAAACACTGACGTAATCAGCACCAAACACACGAATAGTAGGGCACCGAGCTTGCCGTGCTCGGCAATTACCTGGGCAAAAAAGTAGTTGAACGTGCCCGTGACGTAGTCCAGGGTAAGAGCAAACTCGGGCAGGCGGGCCGGGGCATCCAGCTTATTGGTGGTTTCAAACAGCACGTTCAGCATCGGGATGACCAGGGCTAAGTTGCCGATGCCGAAGAAGATGCCGAAGATGGTATAGAGCAGGTAGAGCGGTACCGTATTGGCCAGGGGCCGGGCGTACTGCAGAATGCGGAGGTAGGTCTTCATCAGGGAAGCAGGGCAGGCGTTACGCTAGGCAGGACGGCGGAACTCGGAAATTACTTCAATCGGGCCGCGAATGTGCTGGTTGAACTCCTCCAGTTGCTCGGCCGGCACCCAGAGCTCATTGTGCTGCGGATTGCCCACGTTCTGCACCGGAAACTTGTGCAGGTAGGCCGAGTCGACGGCGAAGCGCACCACGTAGCCTACGCCGTAGAACGGCACGTTCCAGTCGCGGCTGATCTGGGCGGCGTAGTCTTCATTGAGCACCGGGTAAAAAATCGGCTGCTCGGGCAGGCGGGGCGGAAAGGCTTGCCAGCCCGAAGCGGCAATCAAATCCAGCTCCTGCTGATTAACGGGCCGGTAGAGAAGCGTAGTGTCAGACATAGGGAGGCAAGCCGAAAAGGAGAAGCTACAAAGGTAGGCCCGGATTCGGCTTGTGATTCAGGCAACCCTTTGGGGGCTTGGGCGCGAGTAGACGGATAGAACCGCACTTATTCTCCACCACGGCTTTTCCAGCCTTTTTCTGCCTCACTTTTCATGGAACGCAAAGAATTTATCCAGCTCTTCGGCATGGGTGCCGCCGCCATTCTAGCTACCGGCTGCCTGGGTGGCTGCTCGGGCAGCAAAGACGACAACCCCACCCCAGCGCCCGGCACCGGGGGCGGCCCTACGGGCCCCGCCGGCGTCGACTTCACCCTGGACCTGACTGAGCCGGCCAACGCGGCTCTGAACGACCCGCAAAAGGGCTACGTGTACGGGGCCAGCAACGCGGTAATCGTGGCCAAGCTCACCGACGGTAGCTACATTGCCGTGCAGGCGCCTTGCACCCACGAGGGCACAACTATTGTATTCGAGGCCAGCTCCAGCATGTTCCGCTGCCCCAACCACGGCTCCATGTTCACTGCCAACGGGACGGTAGCCAACGGCCCCGCCGCCCGCGCCCTGAAAAAGTACACTGTATCCCGCACGGGCAATACGCTGCGCGTAACGGGTTAAAAGCAAAAAGCCGGTCTGGTGGATGTTTCCCGCCAAATCGGCTTTTTACTTATACTCCTGCAGTCGGCTTAAAACTCGTGCAGGCGCTGGGCAATATTCCAGCGCAGGGCCACGGAAGTAAAAGCTTCGGTGCCATTACCGACGGCCGTAGCTGCCCCGCTCTGGCGGCGCACGATTTGCTTGGCATCCAGCCACAGGTTGTGTTTGACCATGTAGCTGGCCGTCAGGTCGAGATGCACCAGCTTGGTCGTATTGCCTTGGCCCACCGTGTTGCCGAAGTCACGCACCCGCTGGGTGTTATAGGATTTCAGTACGTTGCCGCCGTAGTTGGGCTCGGGGTCCACGCCGGGTACGTTGTCGAGGCCCTGCTTGGTGTAGAAGGCCTTGCCCACCACATTCAGGCGGGGCAGAGGCTGGTAGCTCAGCACGCCCAGCAGCTCGTAGAGGTTAGCGCCCATGGGGTGAGCTAGGGGCTGCTGGTAGTGCTGGTAGTTGGTGTAGATTTCCTCGTGTTGGTAAGTGTAGGGCCGGATGTAGTTGAACTCGGCCTGCACGTCCAGATTTTTAATGCCGGCTACGTCGATGTATTTACCGCCAATCTGAAAGGCCTGTTTGTTGGCCCACCAGCCGCTGCCCGCCCGGATTTCACTGATTTTGAACTCATCCAGTACCAATTGCCCGTAGATCTGGCCGCGGTGCAGAATGTTCCACTTGAAATCGAGGCCCAGGATGGCGTTATCGGCTGATCCGACGTTCTGCTCAACGGCGCGGTAGAAAATTACGGGGTTCAGGTATTGGAGTTCAAAGCCCCGGGCCCGGCGGCCGGGTATTACTTTGCCGTTGGCATACACAGTATCGGGCTCCGGGTTGCGGCCTCCCAGAATCGTGCTTTCGAACACGCCGATGTTGAAGTTGGGCGTCACGTCGAAGCTGAGGTGGTGCAGGGCCATGTACTTTTTGGGGTACACCTGGTCGGCCACTTCCCGTTGGGCCGTCAGCTCGGCAAACAGGTTCTGGTAGTTAAATTTCCAGATGCGGGTATTGACTTTCAGAAAGAAGTACGGGGCACTGTAGTCCGACAAAATGAGGGAGCGGTACCCGTTGCCGATGAAGTTCCGGTCGTGGGCCAGCTGCAGATTGACGTGCTTGCCAGCTGCGTAGGTAATTCCGCCCCGGGCCGTGAAGAAGTCATACTGGTTGCTGCCTTCGGTTTTGAAGTATTTCCAGTAGCCCTCGTGCGGCACGATTTGGTCGCGCTGAATGCGGGTTTGCACGTACTGCGGGGCTACCATCTGGTTGTCGGCCAGAAACGTGTAGAAGCCCAGGCGGCCGTCGATACTACCCTCCAGTTGCACGCCGCGGGTATTGACGTACTGAATGCCGTTGGTTTCGGTGTCCTTGCCTACCTGCAACAGCAGCACCGGGTTCACGCGCAACGTAAAGTCCTCGGTCTTGACGTTGTACAAGTCGGTCTGGTACTGGTAGAAGCTCTTCAGGAAGGGCCGCCGGCTTCGGTTCAGCGGCACGTACTGCGACTGGGGCAGATAATTCCAGTTGTCGCGCAGCAGATATTCGGCGTTGAAGCGGTCGGCTGCTGAAAGGGATGCGGCCGTGCTGCTGTCCTGCAGAATGCGCTGGCCCAGCCGGGCTATTGCTTTGCGGTGGTAGGGCCGCACGGCAGTGTAGGGGTCGTGCAGCGTATCGGGGCCGTACTTGATAACGTAGCGGTCGATGAGCCGGTACGTGTCTTGGTCGAGCGGCACGTAAGTAGGGCCTTGCATGGCCGGGCTCAAATCGGTGCCGGGTGGGGGAGGCGGCGGCACCGGATGGTCAAAATGCAGCCAGACGTTGTCTTTGCTCTCCGTTGCGGGGGGCGGCGTCGTCGTTGTCTGGGCCACGGCGCGGCTCGCCAGGAAGCCCAGGGCCGATACAAAAAGGATTAGCGGTTTCTTCATAAGAACGAGGGGCGAGGCTGCTGGTAGGGCACCCGGCGGGGCAAACCTACGCAGTTCGACGGTGGGAGTTAAGGCCAAGCTGAAAAGTAGCGCCACAAGCTGCGCATTACCGGGGTAGGCCTTGTACGCTACCAACGCTAAAAAGCAGCAAGCCCGTGTAGATTGCTCTACTTTTGTCCGGATTTCCGCCTTTACTGTTTCCGCCGTTGCCCCTGTACCTGCTCCCCTTTGCCCACCTCGACCTGGCCGCCTGGGATGCCTGCGTAGCTGCTGCCGAGCCGGCCGTACCCTACGCCCAAAGCGTCTGGCTGCAGGCCACAGCCCGCCGCTGGGATGCCGTGGTGGAAGTAGAGCCGGGTTCGGGCCGCTACCTCTCGGTGCTGCCGTTGCCTGCCAAGCGCCGGCCCTGGGGACGGGAAAGCTTTCAGCCGCCTTTCACCCAGCAGCTGGGCCTGCTCACCACTATCGGCAGCCGCCACCGCGACCTAGCCGAGTATCTGGCCCTGGCCACCGGCCGCTACGCCCGCCAGTATCTGCAGGCCAACAGCGGCAACCTACTGCCGACTGCCCCCCCGGATTTTCACCTAGCCTGGCGCCAAACCTACTGCCTGCCGCTGGAGGCCAGCTACGAGACCTTGCACAAAGGCTACGCCGCCGACTACCGCCGCCGCCTGCGCCTGAATCAGCAGCTGGAGCAGCCGCTACAGGTCACGGAAACTCACTCGGCCGACGGGCTGCTGCGCCTGTTTCGGAAGCATAAGGGTGGGGAAGTGGCCAGCCTCAAGCCCCGTCACTACCGGCAGCTGGAGCAGCTTATCAGCAACCTGCAGGAGCTGGGCCAGGTCCGGATTCTGGAGGTTTTGGCGCCCAGTTCCGGCGAATTGCTGGCCGGCGCGCTGTTCGTCGTCACGCCCCGGGTCATTATCTACCTGTTTGCCGCTGCCTCGCCGGCCGGTAAAAAAGCGGCGGCCCCGCTGTTGCTGCTCGACTACCTGATTCAGGACTACGCTGCCACACCGGGCCTCGTGCTCGACTTCGAGGGTGGCATGATTCCGTCAATTGCCCGTTTTTTTGCCAACTTCGGGGCCCGGCCCGTTCCCTACGCCGCCCTCACCCTTACCCGCCAGCCCTGGTATCTGTTATGGAAACGCTAAACACCCCCTCCGCAAGTCCCGCAGACCGCGTCCGTATTGTGTGCGCCGAGCCCTCTATTGCCAATCACTTTTTGGCTGAGCTCCGTGATGTGGACGTACAGCGCGACAGTCTGCGCTTCCGCCGCAACCTGCAGCGCCTGGGCGAAATCATTGCCTACCGCATCAGCTCCCAGCTCAGCTACACCGAAAAAGTGGTGAAAACGCCCCTAGCCGAGTCGAGCAGCAAGCAGCTGCGCGACTTCCCGGTGCTGGCCACCGTACTGCGCGCCGGTTTGCCATTTCACCAGGGCTTTCTGAATTACTTCGACCAGTCGCCCAGCGCCTTTGCCGCCGCTTACCGCATCGAGGGCACCTCGCAGGTCCAGGTCCAGGTGGACTACCTCTCGGCGCCTAACCTCGACGAGCGGGTGCTGATCTTGGCCGACCCCATGCTAGCCAGCGGCAAGTCCTTGGTGCAGACTTACCGGGCTATGCTGCGTTTCGGCCAGCCCCGGCAGGTGCACATTGCGGCCGTTATCGCCTCGCCCGAGGGCGTGGAATACGTGACCCGCGAGATTCCCGAAGCCACGCTCTGGGTAGCCGCCGTGGATGACCACCTCAATGAGCACGCCTACATCGTGCCCGGCCTGGGCGACGCCGGCGACTTGTCGTACGGCAGCAAATTGTAATGCGCCGGTAACGTTTCGGAACCAAACGGGCTGGTACTTACCTCGTATCTTTACCCCATACCAGTTTCCTCTTTAGCCCCGAAAACGCCGTGTTGCCTCATATTGCCAAATACGCCTCCGTTTTCCTGCTGAGCATGGTCAAGTTCTTCGGCGGCCCGCTGGCGGGCGTGTCGCTGGGCCTCAACTTTTTCCAGACCCTGGGCCTGACCGTGGCCGGCATGATGACCACCGTGGTGGTGGTGTCCGGAGTGGGGCGCATGTGGGCTTTGCACCAGCGCCAACGCCGCGAAGACAAGGGCAAGCCGCTGTTCAGCAAGCGCAGCCGCCGTATCGTGGGCATCTTCCGCCGCTTCGGTATGCCCGGCATTGCCTTCCTGACGCCGGTTTTGTTTAGCCCTATCGGCGGCACCGTCATTGCTACCCAGCTGCACGTGCCGCGCTGGCGCATTCTGCTGCACATGCTCTGGAGCGCGCTGTTCTGGGGCTCGGTACTGACGATGCTCACGGTCCGATTTAGCCACCTGCCGTTTTTTCACCGTTAGCCTGTTTATCGGGTTCTGGGATGAGAAAAGGCCAGTCTGCGGAAGCAGGCTGGCCTTTTCGTTTGCAACGGGGACTGAATGTGTGCCTAGTGGCTTCGTATGGTATCCGTGTGTGGTAGCTCTGGGTGCTATCTGAGGTAGTCTGGCTAAGCCGGCCAGAGTTGGACGGTGTTTGAAAGTATTTTTTTATGATTATATAGATTTTTATTGTTTCTGAGTGGCGCATCCGATAGGTTTGCGACCTGCTCCCTCTATACAGCGCTCGTTCAGGCGCTACTACCTATTGCTCATTTCCGGACAGATTTCGTTTCCGCACTTCGGTGGGTAGCGCAGCTGTGGGAGATGAGCTTTTTTATTTTAGTGCCTTCCCTGTAGCTACTTCGATCTGGACTTCTGATCCAGTTGCCCGTTGCGACCATCAACAGCCCCAAAGAGAATCTGCACCCTTGCTGATTCACGTCTATTTATCATTTTTCTTATCTGCTGCCTGTATGAAAATTAATTTCTCCTGCCTGCTCCTGCTTGCGCTGTTGGGTCTGAGCCATTGCAAAAAGAAAGAGGCAACCCCCGAAGACCAACTTCCGCCCGCTACCCAAACCGGCCAGAATACCGCTGGCTGCCGCGTGGATGGTATTGCCTGGACTGCCCAAGCCTCAGGCCTTTTTAGTCCTAAACCCATTTATGCGTACTGGCTCAAATCCTCTGCCACGAGTGAGCATGCGTTGAATCTGCGTTTCAATAAGAGGACTGATGACATGCAAGTACATGCGCAGACTAGTATTGAGTTTTTCGTGCCCAACCTACGCGCTGCTGGCACTTTCCTGCTCAACCAGAGCGCTAATCCAATGCTTGCTAGCACTAACCCCCCTTATGGAGCCTTTGAGTTCGGAAAACGCGCCCCAGACCAAGTTCTACTAACAGGCCCCTCGGCCACGGGCCAGTTGGTTATCACCCGGTTCGACTCCGTGGCGCGGGTCGTGGCCGGCACCTTCGAGTTCACCGCCCGCGAGGCCTCGGGGGCAGCCACCGTGCAGGTCAGTGAGGGCCGCTTCGACTGCAAATTTTAACCACTCATCTTTTCACTTATCATCATTTATATCAGCGTATGAAGCATTTCTTTGTTCAGCCCCATCGGCGGCACCGTCATTGCCACTCAGCTGCACGTGCCGCGCTGGCGCATCTTGCTGCACATGCTCTGGAGCGCGCTGTTCTGGGGCTCGGTACTGACGATGCTCACGGTCCGGTTTAGCCACCTGCCGTTTTTCCACCGTTAAACGGCAGAGTCCCTGATAACCAAAGCCCTGTTGCGTGAGCAGCAGGGCTTTTTTGTGGCCTGCTGGTTTCAAAATACCCACTTCTAGGTATTGCGGGAGCCTGGTTACGGGAAGTAATTTTGTTAATCGGCTGACTCATAGCTTACTGCCAGGCAGCAGCTTTGAGTCAGCCTGACTGACCTTTTACCTATTGCATTTTCTCTCTAACCTACTTGCCTTATGCCCACTTCTCCGCAAAAGTTGTTTTTAAGTCTGCTCGGTCTGCTGACCCTGACCGTAGCTGATGCTCAAGCCCAGACAACCCCCGCAAAACGTGTCAACAAGCTTACTAGCCTTGTTAGCCACAAGCACGATGGGGCAGAGCGCGTGACCACGGCGGCCCGCGGTACGAAGGCCACTGTAGTGCGGCCCGGCCAAGCGGTATACTACAGCTGGGATACACCCACGGGCCGTTGGAGCGTAAGTTCCAAACAGACGTTTGCCTACGACTCGCAGGGCCGGGTAACGCAAAGCACTTACCAGGACTCCCTTACTGCTACCAACTACGACCGTACCCAGTATACCTACACTGCCCAGGGCCAATGGGCCAGCGAAACCCGGCAAAGCTGGATGAACAATGCCTGGGTGAACATCGAACGTACCCTATACACCTATAACGCCCAGGGCAAAGAAACCAGCTATACCCGGCAGGATTGGACGAACGGCGCCTGGGTAAACAACTCCCGCTACCTGACGGACTACGATTCGTACGGCAATGAGACCTTGTATCAGGGACAGGAGTGGCTTAATGGCTCCTGGGTGACGGATTACGCCGACAAGTCATTGTATACCTACAATTCGGCAGGCCTGGTCACGCAGGAAGTTCGTCAGGAGTTGGATAACGGCACTTTCGTGAATACCGACCGGATAACTTTTACCTATGCCAATGGGCAGTGGACCAGCCTCACCTTCGAGGAGTGGGACAATGACGTCTGGGTTCCTGAAGAGCGCATTCTGGATTTCGTGTGGTTCGACTGGGCCAAGCAAAGACCTGCCTCGTATCGGGAGCAGATCTTCGATGGTACCACCTTCGTGGATGATGAGCGAATCTCTATTTCGTATACCGCCAACGGTGGCTATGTCGAAGTTGAGCAGCAGTACCTGAACGGGGTATGGGTAAATGAAGACCGCGACACGGAGGTGTACGACAGCCAGGGCAATGAGCAGCTCTACACTTACGAAGAATGGGTCAACAATGCTTGGCGGCAAACGGAGGGAAATCGGTACATCAATGTGTATAACGCCAGCAACACCCTGCTCCGGAAAGTTACGCAGGAGTTCAGTAACACGACCCGCCAGTATGTCAATACCTACCGCGAAAACTACTCCAGCTTCCAGACCATCACCCTGGCAGCCCGCAACGCGGCCTTAGAAGCCCAAAGCGCCCTGTACCCCAACCCGGCCAGCGGCGTAGTTACGCTGGAAGTAGCCGGCCTTTCGAAGGCGGAAGCTGCTACGGGCGAAGTGCGCAACGCCCTGGGCCAGCTGGTACAGAACTTCACCGTGCAGCCCCAGGCCGGCAAGCTCAGCACCCAGCTCGATTTGAGCAACCTGAAATCGGGTGTCTATACTGTGCGCCTGCAAACGGCTGATGGTGCCGTTGTCAAGCGAGTAGTACGCAACTAGTCCTTTTTTACGCTCCTACTTGCAACAAAAAAGCCCCGACCAGTGATTGGTCGGGGCTTTTGTATTCATTGCTAAGTAAGCGAAAGTCAACTCTAGCGGCTGCGGCGGGCGTTGCGCAGCTTGGCTGCCCCCTTCGCTGCCGGCGACTGGCTGCGGCCGGGAGAAGCCCGCTTTTTCTTGCCTTTCTGGCTGCGGTTCGGGCCTTCCACGTAGGGCAGGCCGGTGCGCTTGTCGATGCTTTTCTGCAGAGGTGCTACCTTTTCGTGGAAAGCACCCTGAAAACTGGGGTCCAGCTTTTTGCGCCGGTCGTCAATTTCGCGGGCCATGCTCTGCTTCTCGTCAAACATGGTCGGCATCACCTTCACGTCCTCGGGCAGGGGCAGCTCGGGAATGGTTTGGTTGATGAGCTCCTCGATACGGCCAATGTGGTGCATTTCGGCCTCGTTGGCGAAGGTAATGGCCGCGCCCGTATGCTGGGCCCGGCCCGTGCGCCCGATGCGGTGCACGTAGTCGTCGTACACCAGCGGCACGTCGAAGTTGATGACGTGGCTTACCTGGGGCACGTCGATGCCGCGGGCAGCCACGTCGGTAGCTACCAGGAAGCGCAGCTCGCCGTTGCGGAAAGCCTCCATGGCATTGATGCGCACGTTCTGGCCCTTGTTGCCGTGAATAGCCCGAACCTCACCTTCTACTTTACGGCCCAAAAAGTGCGACACGTTTTCGGCGTGCTCCTTGGTGCGGCAGAAAATCATGACCCGGTTAAAGGTTTCCTTGTCCTTGAGCAGGTAGCCCAGCAGATTGATTTTGGTCAGTAGGTTGGGCACCCGGTACAGGGTCTGAGCCACGTTCTGAGCCGAAGTAGCAGCCGGCGTTACTTCCACCCGCATCGGAAACTCCAGGAATTCCTCGCTCAGCTTTACCACCCGCTCGGGCATGGTGGCCGAAAACAGCGCGTTCTGGCGCTTGCGCGGAATAACCTCTAGAATGGCCCGAATCTGGGGCATGAAACCCATGTCCATCATCTTGTCGGCCTCGTCCATCACCAGGGTCTTGAGTTCCTTGAACACCAGAGCACCTTTCAAATACAGCTCCATCAGGCGGCCCGGCGTAGCAATGAGAATGTCGACGCCCGCAGCCAGGGTTTCGATCTGGGTTTTGGGGCCCAAACCACCGTAGATAGCCAGAATCCGCAGGTCGGTGTAGACGGCCAGCTTTTTCAGGTGGGTTTCAATCTGCATGGCCAGTTCCCGGGTGGGTGCCAGAATCAGGCCGCGCGGGTGGATGCCCTGGGCATATTTCACCTTCATCAGCAGGGGCAAACCAAAGGCGGCCGTCTTGCCGGTGCCGGTCTGGGCAATGCCGAGCACGTCGTGGCCGGCCAGCAGCAGCGGAATGGTTTGCTCCTGCACGGGAGTGGGCTGCTCAAAACCCGCTTCCGCCACGGCGTTGAGAAGCTGTTTATTGAGCTTGAAATCGGCAAAGGTGAGCGGCTGCGGCGTATCAGACATGATAAAGAGAAATTACGAGCTACAAAGGTACGCTTTCGTATTTTGCGGGCAGTTGCTCTTGGTTTAGAGCCCGGTATAAACCTGTATTGGCCGCCCTTGCTGCATGAAAATAGATTTCCGATTCGACGAGCCCCACAGTCCGCAGCTGCAGCTCCACCGTTCGGTCTGGACGGGGCGCACCCGGCTGTACGTCAACGACCAAGAAGTGATAAAGGAGCCCAAGCGCGGCGCCCTAGATGCTGCCCAGCTCTTTATCGTGCCCATGCCCGATGGTACGGAACGCCACCTGACGCTGAAAAACCGGTTTTACGACCTGATACCCGAAGCCCAGGTAAACGGCCGGGGACTGGCCCTGGCGCCGGCCCTGAAAAGCTGGGAGTACGCTGTGGCCTGCATTCCGATGATTTTCCTGTTCTGGGGTGGGCTTATTGGCGGCGGCGTGGGCGTGGTAGCTACGATGGCCAACCTGAGCACCATGCGCAGCAAGCGGCCCGTAGCGCTGCGCGTAGGGCTATGTCTGTGCCTGACGGTGGCGGCTTTTGGCCTGATGGTGCTATTGGCCGGTCTGGTGCATCTGGCTCTTGCAGACTAGCTTGGAGGGAATAAATTATGGGCCCGGAAAAAAAAAGCGCCTTATTCTTTGATAAAATCAACTGAGCTTCTACTTTTGTGCCTACAATACCAACCTGGTAGATATAGCTCAGCTGGTTAGAGCGTCGGATTGTGATTCCGAAGGTCGTGGGTTCGAACCCCATTATTTACCCACACGGAAGTCCCCGGAGAGAAATTTCCGGGGACTTTTTTTGTTCTTTGTTCCGTTGGGTATCCAACGGCATCTTGCTGAAACCCCACTTATTCCCCTGACTATGAGTTTGGTCGTAATCGGTTCCGTAGCGTTCGACGCCCTGGAAACGCCTTTTGGCAAAACCGACAAAATCATCGGTGGCGCGGCCACCTACATCAGCCTGTCGGCTTCCTACTCGCTGAAGCCCGTGAAGCTGGTTGCCGTTGTCGGCGACGATTTCCCGCAGTCCGACATCCTGCTGCTGCAGGAGCACGGCGTGGATACGGAAGGCCTGCAGATCAAGGAAGGGGAGAAGTCCTTCTTCTGGTCGGGCAAATACTCCACGGACCTGAACTCGCGCGAAACCCTGACTACGGAGCTCAACGTGCTGGCCGATTTCGACCCGGTTATTCCGGACTCCTACCAGGATTGCAAATACCTGATGCTGGGCAATCTGGCCCCGGCCGTGCAGCGCCTCGTAATTCAGCGCCTCGTAAATCGCCCCAAGCTAATCGTGATGGACACGATGAACTTCTGGATGGACGTTGCCCTGGACGATTTGCTGGCTACCATCGAAATGGTAGACGTGCTCAGCATCAACGATGAGGAAGCGCGGCAGCTGTCGGGCGAGTACTCGCTTGTGAAGGCTGCCAAGAAAATCATGGGCTTCGGCCCCAAGTTCCTCATCATCAAGAAAGGGGAGCATGGTGCCTTGCTGTTTCACAAAAACAAAATCTTCTACGCGCCGGCTCTGCCTCTGGAAGAAGTATTCGACCCCACCGGCGCCGGCGACACGTTTGCGGGCGGCTTCATCGGCTACCTGGCCGCCACCGACGATATCAGCTTCGACAACATGAAGCGCGCCGTTATTCACGGTTCGGCCATGGCCTCGTTCTGCGTGGAGAAGTTCGGCACCGAGCGTCTGTTGAATCTGACTAAAGAGCACATTGAAGCCCGCGAAAAGCAGTTTGCGGATCTGGTGGAAGTAATTCCGGCTACTTCGGCCCAGCCTGCTTAAGCACCGGCCGAAACTCTATTACCTGGAAAAGCCTGCTGGCCCGTTGTGCGGTCAGCAGGCTTTTTTATGCCTGCCTTTTCACAACCAATTTAGAGCCGGATGGGTACAAGACAGTAGAATCTTCTCACCTAAGCCCTACCTGCCATGAGCAAGCATCAAGATAAAGCCCCGACCAAATCTGAGAAATCCGAGAAGCAGTCTGGTACGCCTAACGGACCTGAGAACGTAGAAGCTAATGCTACTCCAGTAGACCCTGAAACCCGGGCGCACTCCAATAGCGGCGGTACCCAGGTGCAAAACGTAAATCAGAACGGCATCAACGAGGCTGGTAACCCCACTAAGAACAACACGCCCGGCGGTGGCAACAACGAGGAGCAACGCACTTCGCAAGCCAACAAGCCCCGTCATAACCCTAATCCATCCCAGTTCGACGCTAAGTAAAGCGCCGGCTTACAATGGACAAAAGAGCCCGGTCGATACGTCGACCGGGCTCTTTTGCTTTACTGCTTAGCGGAATGAAGTGGGCAGGCTGAGCGTCACATAGCGTGGGGGCAGGTCGGTGCCTTCTTCGGTTGGTCCAAACCCCTGCTTCACGACGACAGTGCCATCGGGCCGCCAACGGGCTTCGGCTGGCCCCCAGTTGTGGAGTTCCCGCTGCCAGATGACTTTGGGTCCTTTAGTGCCGAGCCGCAGCAGTTGCAAGCCATTGGCGTCGAAAGCAGCGGCTAAATCGTAGCTGCTGGCCAGGATGTAGCGGCCATCGGGCGAGGCCGCCGGTTGGCCCCAGATGTCGGTGCGCTGCCCGGTACGTTGGTCAATCAGGACCACGTAGCGGCCTTCCCAGAGCCAAACGTTGACAACCCACTGGTGGACGCTGGGCAACTCTCCCCAATACAGGTAAGCAATGGCGTCTTCAGTGTCAGTGGTGTCATTTTTGAGCACAACGGTGCGGCCGTTGGCAGCCGTGAGCGTCAGATTCAGCCCCGAGCGTTGAACCCGGCCTCCAGTCTGCGCTAAGCTGGGTGCATCCACTGAATCGGGTAGGGCGGGTAAGGCGTCGGGGCGGGCTCGTTGCCAGGCGGCCAGGTCGGCTGGCTGCACGGTTATTACTTGGCCCGTCGTAGTGCGGAGCGTGTCGTGGCCCGTTGCTTTGACTACATCGGCCGAGCTTAGCACTGCTGCTGGCGCTGCGATGGGCACCGTAGCCGTTGAAGCCGTATCTGGAGCTGGTGGGGTAGGAGAAGTGGTAGTGGCGACAGGTTGGTCTTGGCTACAGCTACTCAATAGCAGCAACGCCACGACCCAATAAGTGGAAAGAGAGGAAAAGGTCATGTGCAAGTATAGGCATTTCCCTATGGCACCACTTTCATGCGCACCACGCGGGTGTCCACGTCGCCGTTGTCGAAGAAGTCCTGTTCGAAGAGAATGGTCTTGTTGTCGAGCCAGCGCGGACCGGTTACGCCCCACTCAGTTTGCCGTTCCCAGAGCTTCTCCAGCTTCGCCCCGTCTACGTGCCACACTTGCAAGCCGCTGGGCTCGTAGCGGGCCAGCACGTCGGAATTACCGCACACAAAGTGCCGGCCATCGGGGGCCACAGCCGGTGGGCTCCACACGCGGGTGCGGCGGCCGGTACGCTGGTCTATTAGCAAGAAGTAGCCGCCTTCGTACAGATGAACCGACAGCAGCCACTGCTTGATTTCGGGCAGACTACCCACGTACTCGTAGTTCACGTTTTTCTCGTAGTCCTCGGCCGGGTTGTTGACCAGGCGCAGCGGCTGCTTAGTAGCCGTAGGCCGCAAAATCAGGGTGCTGCCGACGCGCTTTACCGCGGGGCCCGCCGTGCGCAGGCGCTGCCGTTCCTCGGCTTCCAAGTCGATTTCCTGCTCTTCCTGTTCCGTTTTAGGATCCGGCGGCAGCCAGGTTTTGTAGGGCAGCTTCTCATACACATTGCGGGAGCCCTGATGAATGCTTAGCACGCGCCCAGGCAGCTGCACCAGCGTATCGAGGTGCTCCAGGCGGTAAATGCGTGGCGGTACCGGGCGCGGCACGGGCAGGGCCGGAGTAGCCGTTGGTACGCTGGGTTGCATCCGTTCGGCCGGGCCACGGAAAGAGCAGCTCCACAGTAAAAAGTGTGGAGAAATCAGTAAAAGCAGGGCACGAAGCCGGAACATGGACTTGAGGTAAAAACGCGCCGCTTAAAAATCTTGCTTGAGCCACTTCTGGAAGCTGGCCTGCTGCTCGGGCGTGGCCGTCGGTAGCTTTTCTACCGTGTACTTTTGCCAGAACTGTTGCTCGGGGGTGCCAGCCAACGTTACGGTCAGCAGCCGGTTTTGCCGGAACACGCTGATTTCGTAGCTGCCTGCATTGTCGGCCAGAAGGCTTTGCAGGTTCATATCCACCCGCCGCCCGTTCACGGCCACGATTTCGTCGTCCACGGTCAGGGCCGCGGCGGCCGGGGAGCCAGGCAGAATGTCGGTTATTTCGGTCCGTTCATTCTTTACCACCGCCCGGAAGCCAAACACGCCTTCGGCCACCGATACATTCGGCTCAGCGTGCAGCGTGCAGCCCACAAAGCCCAGGGCTTTGTCGAGCGGCTCTTCCAGCGGAGCCGTGCCGTAAATAAACTTGTCGAAGTAGGTTTTCATGTCGCGCCCGGCCACTTCGGTCACGATGCGGATGTAATCTTGCTCGGTGTAGCCGATGCCGGTGAGGCCAAATTCCTCGTAGAGGCGGCGCATCACGTCGTCGAGGCTGCGTTGGTGGTTGCTTAAGCGGCGTAGCGTGAGGTCGAGCAGCAGGGCTACCAAGGCGCCCTTGTGATAGACGGACACTTTACGGTCGGGCACGCCGGGCTTGTAGCCGTCCAGCCACAAGTCCATGGAGGCGTCGGCCAGGGAAAGATTGTGGCGGCCGTAATCGTCGTAGTGCTTGCGCAGCACCGTGTTAAGTTCGGCAAAGTACTGCTCGGCGGTGCGCACGTGGCTCCGGGCTAGCAGGTATTCGCCGTAGTAAGTCGTGATGCCCTCAGCTATGAAGCAGGTGCGGAAGTAGTTTTCCTGGGTGAAGTCATACGGCTGCATTTCGGCCGGCCGAATGCTCTTGATGTTCCAGGTGTGAAACAGCTCGTGGCAGCTTACGCCCAGCAGCTCTTTGTACAGCCCTTCGGTCATCAGCAGTTCGGCCGGACCCAGTACAATCACCGTCGAGTTCAGGTGCTCCACGCCGTGGTAGTGCTTGTAAGGCAGAATCTGGTTCAGAAAGTGGTAATCCTGCACCGGAAAGCCGCCAAACAGAGCTAGTTGTTCTTCCGAAAAGGCCGCAAAGTCGCGCAGCAGCCGGGGCCAGTCCGGAGCGCACTCGCCCTGCACCCAGATGGAGAAGGGAATGCCCTGCACGGCGTAGGTGTGCTGTACCAGTGTAGGGCTGGCAATCAGTGGGGCGTCCACTAGCTCATCAAAATTCCTAGCCTGCAACGTATTTGGGGCACTTTGGGGGAGGCCACAGGCAATCTGCCACCCGTTGGGAAGCTCCAGCTGCAACTGGCAGGTTTCGGCCTGCCGGCCTTCGGCGTACATAAAGCACTGCACCCCGTTGAGGTAGAGTTGGGATTCATCGAGCCAGGAGCCGCCCGCGTCCATCTGGTGGGCGTAGAAGTTGTAGCGCACTCGCACCGTGCGGCCCGCTGCACCCGTCACCTGCCACCGGTCCTTCGTCAGCTTGCGGTAGGGCAGGACTTCGTTGGTGGCCGCGTCTTCCACTACCACACGCTGCACTTTCTGGGCAAAGTTCTGCAGCTCATACCGACCCGGCCGCCAGGCGGGCAGCTGCAGTTCCAGGGCCTCAGTGGCCGTAGCGGGCACTTCCAGCGTCATCTGGACCTGTAGGTAAAAGGTGAGCGGATTATCGAACGAGACGTAGTATTGAATCATGGAACGCAGGACGGGGGAGAGGCCACAAAGGCAGTGCAAATCTACGGGTATCGCGCGGGAACCGCTGCGCTTTATATTATCTGTTCTACGCAACAAAAGGCCACGGGTAGATGCCTATCTTTGCCCTTTCCCGCATTGGCCTTTTGTTAATTAAGTGGAAAAAGCTGCCCGAAGCATTGCCTTTTCCAAATCAAGGTCTTACCTTTGCCGGCCTTACCTGTCACTGAGTCCTTTACAATATCATGAAACGTACTTTTCAGCCCTCGCAGCGCAAGCGCCGCAACAAGCACGGTTTCCGTTCACGTATGGAAACCGCTAATGGCCGCAGCGTGCTGGCCCGTCGTCGTGCCAAAGGCCGTAAGCGCCTGACCGTATCCGACGAAGGAAAACATAAGCGCTAAGCCGCTGACGGCGCTTGCCGTGTCGCCTTCCTTGGCTCAGATGCCGGGGGCGCGTTCATATTCGTTTCCGAAAGAAGAACACTTGTGCCGCAAAAAGCTTATTGAAGAGCTTTTCGGCCGGGGTTCTTCTTTTGGTTTATATCCTCTGCGCATTGTGTGGCTGCCAGCCCCGGCGCCCACCTCGGCCCCGCCGCAGGTGCTGGTCAGTGTGTCTAAGCGCAGCTTCAAGCGCGCCGTCGACCGCAACTACCTTAAGCGCCTGATGCGGGAGGCCTACCGGCTTAATAAGTACCGCCTCACCGAAGCCGCCGGCGGGCATCCAGTCGGTACAATGGCTATTATCTACACGGGCAAGGAAAAAAAGCCTTTCGCGCTGGTAGAAAAAAAATTAATTTCAGGGCTAGAGCGTTTGTTAGCCGATGCAACCCCCGAATCCGCGGCCGGGTCTGTTTCGTAAGCTACTTTTCTCGCTTCTAGCCATTTATATGCGTAAAACTACCGTTGCTGGCCTGCTTCTTGGCGGCGCCGCGCTGCTGGCCTCCTTCCGCTCTGCTTCGGACAACGAGCGGTACTTCGAGATTGCCAAAAACCTGGACATCTTCGCGACCCTATTTAAGGAGGTAAACACGTTTTACGTGGACGAGGTGACGCCCGCCAAGTTGGTCAAGACTGGCATTGACGCCATGCTCAAGTCCCTGGACCCGTATACCAACTACATTCCCGAGGACGATATTGAAGACTTTCGCACCATGACCACCGGGCAGTACGGCGGCATCGGGGCGGTAGTGGTGAAGCGGGCTGGCAAAACCATTGTGCAGAGCGCCTATGAAGGCTATCCGGCCCAGAAAGCCGGTTTGCTGCCCGGCGACGAGATTTTGAGCATCAACGGCGTCAACGTTGAGAAAAAGAATAACTCCGACATCAGCAAGCTGCTCAAGGGGCAGGCCAACTCGACTGTAAAGCTTGAAGTGACGCGCTACGGACAAGAAAAGCCCATGGAGCTCAACATCACCCGCGACAAAATTCAGGTCGACAACGTGCCCTACTACGGCATGCTGTCGGGCGACGTGGGATATTTCCAGTTGGGTAGCTTTACCGTAGATGCCGGCAAGGAAGTGCGCATGGCGGTGAGCAAGCTCAAGGAAATGGGGGCCAAGAAAATCGTGTTCGATATTCGCGATAATCCCGGCGGTTTGCTCAACGAAGCGGTAAATATTTCCAACGTCTTCGTCGACAAGGGTACTGATGTGGTAAGCACCAAGGGCAAGGTCACGGAGTGGAATAAGACCTATAAGGCTCTCGACGCGCCCCTCGACACCCAGATTCCGGTGGTTATCATTACCAGTAGCCGCTCGGCCTCGGCTTCCGAAATCGTGTCGGGCGTGCTGCAGGACTACGACCGGGCCGTGGTAGTAGGAGAGCGAACCTTCGGTAAGGGTCTTGTGCAGGCTACCCGGCCGCTGAGCTACAACTCCCAGCTGAAGGTGACGACGGCCAAGTACTACATTCCCAGTGGCCGCTGCATTCAGGAAATCGACTACGCCCACCGCGCTGACGACGGGACGCTGGGCAAGTTCCCAGACTCGCTGCGCACGGCATTTAAAACCCACAGTGGCCGGATCGTGTACGATGGCGGCGGCGTAGCGCCCGACGTGGAAGTGCAGGAAAAGGAAATTGCCGACATCACCCGGGTGTTGCTACAGAAAAACTACTTGTTTGACTTTGCTACCCGCTACCGCGCCGAGCACCCGACCATTGCTCCGGCCCGCGAGTTTCAGCTTTCCGACGCCGACTATCAGAAGTTTGTGCAATTCCTTGGCGGCAAGGATATCAACTATAGCACCGACGTAGAAAAGAGCCTGACCGATCTGGTGAAGAAGTCGAAGGAGGAAAAGCACTACGACGACGTGAAAGCCGAAATCGAAGCCATTCGCAAGAAGGTATCAACCAATAAGAGCAACGACCTGACCCGTTTCAAGCCCGAAATCCGGGAATTGCTGGAGCAGGAAATCGTGTCGCGCTACTACTTCCAGAAAGGCAGCATCGAGGCCAGCTTCGATGATGACCCCAATATCATCACGGCCATGCAGGTCATCAATGATGCTCCGCGCTACGCAGCCTTGCTGAAGCCCGGCACGCCGGAAGCCAAGACCCGTCCCGAAGCCAACCGCAAGACGGCAGGAGGGAAGTAGAGATTGTAGAATTGTAAAGCATAGAAGCAGCCTCATCTTGGGGCTGCTTTTGTTTTACAGAATATGCAAGCTCACGTTCTTATTGATCGGCTAAATACTCAATACAGTGTAGCTGTGCGGGTCAAGTTACAAGCGGAGGTGGCTGTCAGCCCTTGGTCAAAATGGTTTACAGTTCCGGTTGTTAGCTATATTGAAACTGCCAGCACAGGCCCTTATCCTATCCGAGAAGTAGAGTGGGTAGAGGTAAATCCATTTGTGGTCGAAAACAGAGGCCGTTTGATTATGCCGCGCATGCTTAATTATGAGCAGCAGATTCGGGAGGCGTTTGAAGCCGAGAAAATCCGGTTCGAGCAAATAGGATTGGTATTCCGGATATACCTCCCGTAGAAAGGCAGCGGAAACGAAGTGTTACCTTTGCCCCATGTCCACGCTCATCCTTTCCCTCGAAACCTCGTCCCCTGTTTGCTCTGTTGCCCTGCACCGCGACGGGCAGCTGCTGGGCCAGTCGGAGCTGCGGCTGGAAAAGTCGCACTCGTCCCACCTGAGTCTGCTGATTCAGCAGCTGCTAGATAACACCAACTCGACCATGCAGGATCTGGCGGCTGTGGCCGTGTCGGATGGGCCGGGCTCTTACACCGGCTTGCGCATTGGTGGGGCGGCGGCCAAGGGCTTGTGCTACGCGCTGGATATTCCGCTTATTGCCATTAGCACCCTGCAGGCCTTAGCGCAGCAGGTAGCTGCTTACACGGTGCGGGCTGAAGACCTGCTGTTTTGCCCCATGCTCGACGCCCGCCGAATGGAAGTATACAGCGCCCTCTACACCCACGACGGGCGGGAAGTATTGGCCCCAGCTCCGCTCATTCTGGATTCTGAAACCTTGGCCGAACAATTAGCCCACCACCGCTTGTTATTCTTCGGTAACGGTGCGGCTAAGTTTGCGCCGCTCGTGAATTCTGCCAACGCAGGTTTTCTGGCTGCGGTTGAGCCATCGGCTATTGCCGTCGGCACATTGGCTTACCAGGCTTTCCAGCGGCAGGATTTCCGGGACGTAGCCTACTACGAGCCGTTTTATTTGAAGGAAGTACATACCACCACGCCCAAGAGCAAATAGCGCCTGATGCAGCGTGTTTAGGAAAAGAGCTAGGCTCATTTTATACTCTAAGCACCCTGCACTAAGCACCAAGCACTATACACATGGAAGATTTCGTCAACCGCGTTGCGCAAAGCGCCCTGACTACGCTCAATCTGGAGGAGTTCATTCACCCTGGGGAGCGGGTCGTGTATGATATCAAGGAAAACCTGTTTCACGGCCTGATGCTGCGCGAAAAGGATTTCCGGGAGTTTATCAAAACCCACGATTGGAGTCAGTACGACGGCAAGAACGTAGCCATCATCTGCTCGGCCGACGCTATTGTGCCCACCTGGGCCTACATGCTGCTGGCTTCCAAGCTCCAAAACCACGCCCACCGCTACGTATTCGGCAACCCGGAGGCCTTGGAGCAGGAGCTTTTCCACGAGGCCATTGCCGGCCTCAACCCCGACGATTTCCGCGACGCCAAGCTGGTAATAAAGGGCTGCGGCAACATTCCCGTGCCGACGTATGCCTACGTAGCCATTATGCAGAAGCTGCTGCCCGTGGCATCGAGCATCATGTACGGCGAGCCGTGCAGCACAGTGCCGCTTTACAAGCGCCCGAAAGTTCAGGCTTAGCCAGAGCTTACTATTTATAAAGAAGCCCGTTAGTTGCTGCTGACGGGCTTCTTTGCGTATTGCACCGGCTATGGCCGCGTGGGGTAGCTGGGCAGAAGCGGGCAGAATATGCATCTTTGGTTCCTCATTCCCGATCCGCATGCCCGAGCCAACCACTAGCCAACCCTATAAGATAAGCTTCCTGACCGGCGCTGCCATTGTCATTGCCAATATGGTCGGCACCGGGGTTTTCACCAGCCTGGGATTTCAGGTATTGGGTATACAAAGCGGTTTTGCCCTGCTCATGCTTTGGATAGTGGGCGGGCTGATTGCCTTATGCGGAGCTTTGTGCTATGGCGAATTAGCTGCGGCTATGCCCCGCTCCGGCGGTGAGTATCATTACCTGTCCCAGATTTATCACCCGGTGCTGGGGTTCCTCTCGGGTTGGGTGTCGGCTACGGTAGGGTTTGCGGCTCCCACGGCCCTGGCGGCTATGGCTCTGGGCAAATATGCCGCCAGCGTATGGCCGGCTGTGTCGCCCCAGTTGCTTTCTATTATGGTTGTACTGCTGCTTACGGCCGTGCATGGGGCCAGCAGCCGGGCAGGCAGCCGGTTGCAGGTGGTCGTTACGGCCATCAAAGTCGGGGTGCTGGTCGTCTTTATCGGGGCCGGTTGGGCAGTAGCTAGTCCGCAGCCCATTTCCTTTTTGCCCCAGGCTCCCGACTGGCAGCAGCTGCTAAGTCCGTCATTTGCTATTTCGCTCATCTATGTGTCCTATGCCTACTCGGGCTGGAACGCGGCCGTGTACCTGACGGGGGAAGTAGCCAACCCGCAGCGCAACCTGCCCCGGATTTTGCTGGCCGGTACGGCCGTGGTGCTCCTCTTATATGTGGGGCTCAACTTCGTTTTTCTCAACGGCACGCCCATTGCCAAGCTGGCCGGGCAACTCGAAGTGGGTTATGTGGCGGCCAGTGAAATCTTTGGGGCCAGCATTGGCCGCTTAATGGGTGCCGTCATTGCCGTGCTGCTCGTTTCCACAGTCAGCTCCATGATTTTTGCCGGACCCCGCATTATTCAGGTAATGGGAGAGGACCTGCCGGCGTTGCGCGGCCTAGCCGTAGTCAGCAAAAATGGAATTCCAGTCCGGGCCCTGCTGCTGCAAACGGCGCTGACGCTGATTTTCATCCTGACCTCCACCTTCGAGCAGGTCTTGCTGTACGCGGGCTTCATTTTGAGTTTGTTCACTTTCTTGACGGTTCTGGGCCTGTTTGTGCTGCGCCTGCGCCGCCCCGATTTGCCGCGTCCGTACCGGGCCTGGGGCTACCCCTTCACCCCGTTGATTTTCCTGGCCCTGAGCGGGTGGACTCTCCTTTTTATTCTGCGCGACAAGCCACTGGAGTCACGCTACGGGCTGATGACGCTGGCTGTGGGAGCCCTGGTGTATTTCGTCGGGTTGCGGCAGCGCAAAGCCTGAGCCCGTAAGCTCGGCCGCTACTCCCGAACCCCGTACATTTACGCTTTCTAATATTCTCCGCTACTTTCTTCTACTTCTCCCAATGCGTTTATCCTTCGTCCGGGTGATGCCAGCGCTGTTCTTACTGCTGGTCGCCTGCTCCGAACAAAAGAAGCCCGCCGCTGAAAAGCCTGCTCCCGTAGCTGCCCCGCCAGCCAAGCCCGATTCGGTGGCGACGGCCAAGACCACCCCACCCGCGGCTCCCGACACGACCGAGCTGCAGGACATAGCCGCCTATATGGCCGGCAGCCGGGTAAGTAGCCGAAGTGAGCTGCGGCCCCTGACGGCTACACCCGCCTGGCAGGCGTTTGCCGCCGACGCCGATAAAAGCTGGGAGAAATACCACCAAACCCGCACCAGCAAGATTCAGCAATGGGCTGCCACCGAGCTGGATTCGGTGCGTGCCGCCAGCCCTGCCATCTTTTACCCCTTCAGCGGCCCCGACCTGCTCAATGTCGTGACGATGTTTCCCACCAGCCAGACTTACGTGCTGATGGGACTGGAGCCTATCGGGACGGTACCTAGCTCCAGCACGCTGGCTAATCCGAAACTGTATCCGGCTTTGAAAGCCTCGTTGTGGTCGGTGCTCAACTTCAGCTTTTTCCGCACCAACGATATGGCCGTGGAGCTGAATAACAAGAAGCCAGACAGCAATGCTCTGCGCAAAGCCAACTCTATCCTGAAAACGGCCGCCAAAACCAATCAGCGCGTCAATATTGGTGGCGTAGTACCATTGCTGCTCCTCTTCGCCGCCCGCACCGACCACCAGGTAGAGGCCCTACGCTACGTGGTGCTCTCGCCCGAGGGGCAGCTGACCGAGGCCGATTCGGCCAAAGCACAGAAGCCCGGCCTCAACGTGGTACCAGGAGTGGAACTGAAGTTGCGCGGTAAGGATGGCACCCAGAAAACGGTGGTTTACCTCTCCGCCGACATCAGTGACTGGAAGCTGGGCCTGACCAAGGAAGCTGCTCTGAAGTATGTGCGCACCCTCGGCCCGGTCACTACCTACGTAAAGTCGGCCACGTACCTCATGCACAAAAGCTACTTTTCCAAAGTCCGGAACCTGGTTTTGGAACGCAGCAATTACGTTTTGCAAGATGACTCCGGCATTGCCATGAAGTATTTCCGGCCCGCCGACTGGAAGTTCACGTACTATGGCACCTACAAGCGCCCCATCAACCTATTTGCCAAGCAATACCAGCCTGCCCTTACCCAGGCCTACGCCGATTCGGCCAACAAGCCCCGACCCTTGCCGTTTGGTACCGGCTACAACTGGCGCCAAAACGATTCCAACCTGTTGCTGGCCAAGCGTCGTACCGCGCCAGCTAGCTAATTCAGGCCCGAAAAGAAAAGCCCGGGGCTCCAACCATGCCGTTGGAGCCCCGTTTTTATTTGCAGCCTGCTCGCCAATTCCTGCACCTTATATACTAGGAGATGCCTACCGTACGTCGCACCCCGCACTTTGCCCTGTGCCTACTCCTGAGCCTGGCGCTGTTTATGTGGCTGCAAGCTTCTTCCGAGACTAGGCCGGCACACTCACCACGTCCCGCTGATAGTCCGCTCCTGGATAGCCTGCTGCGCTCCGACCCTAAGTTGACTTCCGTTATTAAGCAGGCCGAAAACTACGAAGTCCAGATAATCTACACCCAGATAAACCGCGACGCCCAGAATCGGCCTAGTTTCATCCAGCACAACTTTCGCCTCAACGCCCGCCAGTACTTCAATCCCGCTAGTCTGGTAAAGCTACCGGTGGCCGCTCTGGCTCTGGAAAAGCTCAATCAGCTACACCAGCCCGGCCTCACCCGGCATAGTCCGTTTTCTATTGGTACCGCCTTCCGGTGCCAAACGCCGGTTCCCTACGTCACGCCCGCCGACTCTGATCAGCTGAATACCGTCGGCAACTATGTCAAGCGGATGCTGCTGGTCAGCGACAATGGCGCCTATAATCGGCTTTATGAGTTTCTGGGGCAACGCCCGCTCAACGAGCGGCTCTGGGCTTTAGGGTATCCCGAAACCCGCATCGTACGCCGCTTTGCCCCCTGCGATACGGCCGCCAACCGCCACACCAACCCATTCACATTCTATGACCAGCAGGGGCAGCCTATCTACCAGCAGCCGGCTGCCGTCAATTCGCGCCCGTTGAGTTTTCCGCTCGGGCGCATTACCAAGGGCCGCGGCTACCAGGCCGGAGGTCGGATTATCCGTGAGCCCTATGATTTCACCACGGCCAATTATCTGCCTCTACAAACCATAAACGATATTTTGAAGGCTGTTCTTTTTCCTACCAGTGTTCCCGCCAACCAGCAATTCAACCTCACTGCGGACGATTA